>CAYSDE010000022.1:0-17432 GCA_964429685.1 uncultured Pseudobdellovibrionaceae bacterium | reverse complement strand
ATCGTGGCATGATAGTTCCTTGTGCGGGCCCTGCCGGAAGCTTGGCCCACCGGCCCCCTTCTGTCAAACAGAAGACGGGTCAGTCGAAAGCTTTCTTGATTACCGCCCCTGCTTTTCCGGGCCTTCTCGCAAACAACGCCGCTGCGGCAGCGCCAACAAGCGCCAACGTCCCCGGCTCGGGAACCTGATTAGGGATGTCGTCTCTTGGTGGGGGGGGGATCTGCGGCCCATCCGTTGGCGTTTTCGGGCGCTCTGGTGGCGGCACATTCGGGAAATCGGGTAAGCCACATTTCTTAGACAGCTCCGGAAAGTCTCCCTTTGTTTGTGCCACTTTGTCAGGAAGATACCGTCCCTGATTGTCTTTCAACAATGCATCCAGATTGACGCATTGGTCTCCTTGCGGAGGCGGGGGTGCAACACCGGTTGGGGGCAACGGCGTCCCGCCCGAGGGGGGCAAAGCAGCCACCGGAGGGCGGAGGAACGGCGGCAACGGCGCTCCCGGCTTAAAACCGGGAACCAGCCCTGCAAAAGGCGAGGTTGGTCCACCTTTGGGATAAGATTGCAGCGGTGTCCCTCTGGGCTGACATTCCCACATGGTCTTTTCTGGCGTCGCGGCAGCTGGCTTGGGCCTATGGATGCGCTTCTTGGGCGCAGCTTTGGGCTTGTCCTCATCCCCCTCAGCAACAGCGGGCTTGGAAGTAGGCCTAGGACGAACAACGGGATGAACTGCCGGTGGTGTGGCCGGCTTTGCCGCCTGCTTCACAGTAACTTCCTTGCAATCCAGATTAGGGTCGGGGGTACCACGAAGACCGGACGGACTATCGGCCGCCACAGCAGGAGCCGCAAGACCAACACCCACAGCAATAGCCGCCGCCCCTGCCCAGCGCTGCAAGTTCTCCATAGTGAGATACTTTTTAAGCACGGAACCGGACATGAGATTCTCCTGTTATTTAAAATTTTGAGCAATATCCGTGTTTCAAAAACACAAGAAACCGCCAGTAATCCTATGATTTTTACCATGAAAGAGCCAAGTTTTCCTGAATGCCTCAGCGAATAAACTATCTGTCTTTTTGGTAATATTATTGCTTTGCGTCAAAAAACTTAGGAATTTTGATTAATTAACTACTTTCTCACTTGTGCTGGTGGGACTACATTTGAGATAAATGCTGCCAGCTCCGAAATAGCATAGCTATAGCCTAGCGTTAAACCTCTTCAGGAGATTATCAGATGAGCAAGAAACACCCCCGACATCTTCTCGTTCTTTCCACCACTACAATCCTGACCCTGTTGCTGTCTGTGCCTGCTTTTGCGGCAGACGGCGGGGCCTGCCTGCGTGATCCTTCTGGCACTTTTGTTGATCAGAAGGGGAATCTGTTGAATGAAGAACGGGTTGCCGAATGTCTCGCCCAGTTAGCTCCGGCGGCTGGCGATGATGACGGTGGCGGGGATGACTCTGGCGAGTCTGACTCGGACGATGGCCAGAACGGCGATTACGACAACGACGTTCCCGGAACCCCTGACAGTTATACTCCACCGGATAACGAGACACCGCCGGACACTGAAACGCCGCCGGATAACGAGACACCGCCGGACGATGAAACACCACCCGATAACGAGACGCCGCCGGACGATGAAACACCGCCCGATAACGAGACACCGCCGAGCTAAGGTTGCCAAATTGGACAACTAATCTGGCGCTGAAAGACTCCCTCTGACTTATGTCAGAGGGAGTTTTCTTTATTGGCGAAGTGACGTCAGCGACCGCGACTATCGGCATCCGGACGGCGGAAAACAAAATCGCTCCGGCTGAAACGGGCGCCGGTTTCGATGTTGCTCAGAGTAACCGTGGTCAACAGACCCTGCGCATCCAGCACCCGCCAGCCAGCCAGACGCATCGGCACGTCATCTAGCATCAGGGTCATTTCACCTGCCGAGGGGTCTTTGGCACTGCGCAGGGAAACCTCGACCCGTGAAGGGTTGGGATGGGTGACACGGGTAGCGGTCACATCGCCGCCATCAAAACTGAGGTCGCGCTTGAGGATGAAGCCGGGCAGTGTCTCATCAATCCGCACCTGACTCTGCTGCTGCATCTGGGCGTCCCACTGATAGATATGGCTGCCATCCGCCACGATGAAATCCCTGAGCGGGGCGTCATAGTCAATCCGCAAACGCCCCGGTCGCCACAGCTTGAAGGTGCCGCTGACCGTCACCATGCTGCCGTCTGTCTGCTGGGCCTCCTGCACAAAATGGGCTTTAACGGCGGGCAAGGCGCGGAAGAAATCTTCCACCTTACGCAGATCCGCCCGATCCTGTGCGGATAGCAGCACCGGGGCCGGGGCATCATCCACCTGCACCACCGGAGCGACAGCAGCAGACGACTCCGCCAGCACAGGCGTAGAAGCCGCCGCCAGCAGGAGCGCGAGAGAAGAGAAGGCAAGAGCCGAGAAGTTGTTCATGCCCCCATCCTAACCGCTTGGCGCAACACTACAAGCGCCCGCTTGGTCGCAGGGGGGCTGTCTTTCCTTCCCCTTCCCCCGCTTGCGGGGGAAGGTCGGGATGGGGGGAGAGTGGTAGATTCAACAGGGAAGCCTTGGCTCTTTGCCCTGTCTCTCTTCCCCCACCCTAGCCCTCCCCCGCAAGCGGGGGAGGGAATGACCAGCCCCAGAAAGTAGGCATGAATTGTCTTGAATCGCTTTACCGCGCACTTTCCCCCGGCACCAGAATCTCCCGTTTGCCGACGTGGTTGGCGGGGCTGACGAGGCCTTCGGATTCCATGCGGTCGACCAGACGGGCGGCGCTGTTATAGCCGATACGCAGACAGCGTTGTAGGTAGCTGGTGGAAATCTTGCGGTCTTTCAGGACAATCTGGACGGCGCGATCATACATTTCGTCGCCTTCACCGCCGCCCGACGTGCTGCCGCCAAAACCGCCTTCGCCGCCCTCTTCGTCCTGCGTCACCGTCTCCAGATAGCTGGGCTCGCCCTGCGCCTTGAGGTGACGAACAACTGCCTCGACCTCGTGATCCGA
This sequence comes from uncultured Pseudobdellovibrionaceae bacterium, assembly GCA_964429685.1. Taxonomy (GTDB): domain Bacteria; phylum Pseudomonadota; class Alphaproteobacteria; order UBA2400; family UBA2400; genus CAYSDE01. The sequence goes on along the minus strand of CAYSDE010000022.1, from coordinate 14,405 downwards.
GGCAAAAGCCCCGTGAACGCGGGTCACCCGTCCGCCACCGGCCATGTAGAGCATGTCGCCCTGCCCCAGCAACTGCTCGGCGCCCTGCTCGTTCAGGATGGTGCGGCTGTCAATCTTGGAGGTAACCTGAAAGCTGATGCGGGTGGGGAAGTTGGCCTTGATGGTGCCGGTAATGACATCCACCGAGGGGCGCTGCGTCGCCATGATGATGTGGATCCCGGCGGCGCGGGCCATCTGGGCCAGACGCTGAATCGCCGCTTCAATATCCTTGCCCGCCACCAGCATGAGGTCGGCCATTTCATCGACAATGACCACGATATAGGGCATGGCGCTCAGATCAATCGGCTGCTCTTCAAACACCGGCTTGCCGGTATCGGCATCAAAGCCGGTCTGGATACGGCGGGTCAGCACCTCGCCCTTGGCGCGAGCCTCCCGCAGCCGCTCGTTATAGCCGTCGATGTTACGGACGCTGAGCTTGCTCATGGCGCGGTAGCGGTCTTCCATTTCGCGCACCGCCCATTTGAGCGCCAGCACCGCCTTTTTGGGCTCGGTAACGACCGGAGCCAGCAGATGCGGAATGCCTTCATAAATCGACAATTCCAGCATTTTGGGATCAATCATGATCATCTTCACCTGCTCGGGCGTGAAGCGGTAGAGCAGGGAAAGAATCATGGTATTGACGGATACCGACTTGCCCGAACCGGTGGTGCCCGCCACCAGCAAATGGGGCATCTTGGCCAGATCCGCCACAATCGGATCACCGCTGATGTCCTTGCCGAGGGCGAGCGGCAGTTTGGCGGTGGTCTTGGCGTAAACATTATGGGCCAGAATCTCGCGCAGAAAAACGGTTTCGCGCTTCTGGTTCGGCAACTCGATGCCCAGCACATTACGCCCCGGTACGGTCGCCACCCGGACTGAAATGGCGCTCATCTGGCGGGCAATATCATCGGCCAAACCGATAACCCGGGCCGATTTGGTGCCCGGCGCCGGTTCCAGCTCGTACAAGGTGACCACCGGCCCCGGCGAGCCCTTGAGGATTTGCCCCTCAACCCCGAAATCATTCAACACCGACACCAGCTCCGCCGCCGTGGCCTCCAGCTGTTCCGCCGATACCTTGGTAGTACGATCACCCGGTACCGCCAGCAGATCAAGCGGGGGAAACTCATAGCGTCCGGCGCTGGTTTCAACCGCCCGCGATTTGCGCGAACGCCCGAGTTTGCTCAGACTGCGACGCGGTGAGGGCGTACGCTCATCCTCCAGCGGCAACTCGGCGGCCTCGGGTTCATCCTCATCCACCTCATCATCAGCCCGCTCGGTCAGCAGCGGACGGCGTGAGGTAGACTTTGTTTCCGAGCGGCGCAGCTTGTCCACCAGCCAGAGGCTGGACGCCAGCGCTACCGCAACAGTCCTGATAACCGTCTGGAGAAGACGCCGCGCCCCCTCGCCCCATTCGCCATACGAAAAACCAAGAGCGCCTACGAGCGTCACCACCCCGATAATTCCGCACAGGGCCGGCGGCCAGATCGCGCCGAATTCCCGCCAGGCTCCCGGCATGAAGCCGTTGAGCAGGTCGAGAAAGAGAACCCCGACAATCCCGCCCGGCATCACCGCATAAGGCCAGGTGCCGGACAGCTTGAGCCCGGCCAGCGCCCCCGTCATGAAGAGGATGCCCGGCACCGTACAAAGCACCCGGACATAAAGCAGGGACGGCGGACGTTTCAGGATAAAGCGCAGCCCCCAGCCCGCCAGCATGAACGCGGGCAGAAACGCGGCCAGACCGAGATGCTGCACCAGAAAATCCGCCAGCAGGCTGCCGGATGATCCCAGCGCATTATGAACGATGATGTTGCCGCCCGCCGTATTGGCCGAGGGGTCGGACGGCGTGTAGGTCAAAACCGCCGCCAGCAGCAAAACCGCAGCCATCACCATCGCCCCCCCCGACAGATTCGGTGAGGCGGCGGCGCAAAAAGGCCGAAACAGCCGGAGGAAAGAGCGGCGGACGATCGGCTGGCTCGTCCATGCTGCTACGATAAAAAGCCATGACGAGGCAGTTTAGCTTTTGTTCCGGCGATGCGCTATGGCAATTTTGTCTCTGCATCTCATAACGATGGTTTATATGGTCTGAAGGAAGTCTATTCAGGGCAACTGGAAATAGGCCGCTATGCCGTTTGCCGGGTCTGGACAACATGAAGATATGTCGGTGTCACAAGAGGCTGGTGGTCCGCCCAAGACTATCTTGTAGATTGGAGAAATACGAAGCCTCATTACCCGCGCAAGCTTCAGACACACATCTCGTCTAATAGTTTGGACGCTAGGGTAACTAACCAGTACAGTTCCATCTGTCTGGACCTGTGCATAAAGCGCGTAGCCATAGGGATCAATCGGATGATTTCCGCAACATCCAAACCACGCAACCTTCCAGCCATCCGGCACAGGCATATTAACCAGAAAAGTATAGTCAATATCTTGAAGGGTAGCACCGACATGACTGTAGTTCTTCCCAATCAAATCCATATAATACAACCAACCGGCCTCAGTCTGTTTCCATTTAAGGCGGTCATTAACCGCCGCAGCCGCAACCCAAATCCCCCCTATCACCAGCCCGACTACGCCCAACACAACAGCCGCCTCAATCAGGCTGAAGCCCCTGCGTTGCTTACGGGCCGTTATGCGGGGGGGCAGGTACGTCATTCGCATAACCTAATGGGAAAAAGTAAAGAGATTCCTAACCGCTAAACCTATGGAAAATAAAAACCCGCTCAGCGTTCACCATCGCTGTCTAAAGCTAGCGAATCAATAAAACGGGAACCTTGCGGCTCCCGTTTCTGTTTGATGAAGCCGGAACGTAGGCTATCACGGCATCCCTTCCCCGTGCAGATGGCGGTCGAGGCCGTCGCGTTCGATTTCGGGAGCGACCCGGACGCCTATGGTCAGCTTGAGGACGAAAATGATGGCGGCCGTCACCACGGCTGAGTAAAGGGCAACGGCAAGAGCGCCCTGTACCTGCACCAATCACGACCCCACCAAAAATATCTTCGCGGTACTCCTGAACCCCTACATGTACCATAACTCGCTGACATTGCAGGGAATCCAAATGGTGAGTCCGGCAATGTGGATCATTGATCATTTTATTCATTAAATGGAAACTATTTGCATGTTACCCTGGGAACGGGAATGGATTTCCGTACATTAAAGTGCGGAAGTTTTTCGCATCTCTGTTACAAGGAAACAATCATGAAGAAACTTCTTGGTTCTGTTGCCGTTGTTGCGGCTGTTACTCTGGTTGCCGGCCCGGCTTTCGCAGCTGGTGGTCAGCTGTCTGACTCGCTGGTTAATACCCGCGACAACTTGGTCTCCCTCCCCGTCTTCATCAACTACGCCTCCTACATCATCGGGACGGCACTGGGTGTGGCGGGTGTGTCCAAGCTCAAGGCCCATGTGGATAATCCCGGCCAGACCCCCATCAAGGACGGTCTGGGTCGTATTGGTGCGGCGGGTCTGTTCATCTCCCTGCCGTTCCTCCTCGATATGATCCGCGCCACGCAGGCTGTCGGCTCAGGTATGGGCTCTTATCAGAAGATCAGCGCTCTGACACCCTGATCAGTTCAGGTTTTATACGGAAACGGGGGGAGAGGGAAACTTCTCCCCCCTTTTTCATTGCATCCTTACTTTTCCCCGGTATGATTCAGCTCTTATGAAGAAGTCCCAGACCCGCCCCCTGATCCTGTCCATTCGCGCCGCCTTCCCGCACGGGATTACGGCGTCCTCCAGCACTGGCTTGCCCGCCCCCACGCGCAGCAAGGTTTTTGCGCGGGATGGATTTTCCTGTGTTTATTGTGGTTTCCGCTCGCAACGCTTTCAGGAAATCCGTCCGCTCAACCCAGATGGTGAAGCCCGCCCCGGCCGCGCCGATGACTGGGTCACTGCCTGTCATATGTGCGACCAGTGCCTGTCACTGGAGCGTGCTGGCATGATGGGAGAGGGCATCCTGATCTGGCTGCCGGAGATGACACAGGCCCAGCTGAATCATACCATGCGCGCCCTTTACATCGCCAAAAGCACGGAAGGGGAAGTGGCTGAAGCCGCCCGCCGGGGCCTTGATGCCCTTAAAGCCCGCCGGGATGAGGCCAAGCGCCGCCTCGGCACCGATGACCCCATGATTCTGGCCGCCACTTTCGGTGACCAGATCAGTGCCGATGTCTACCATGAACGCGGCGAGAAACTTGAGGGAATCCGCTTCATGTCCCTCGACCGCAAGCTGCAGCGCACCCCCTCCGGCGAAGTTGACCGCTTCCCCGACATGCTGGCCTACTGGAAGTCCAAAGATGGCCCGTTTGGGGCGTCCCCGCCATCCAGTTGGAAGACTCTGCTGGAGCGGTTGCACTCCCGCTGATTTTTCTTGTCCCGCCATAGCGTAAGTCTCTGGTCATTCATGTTTTTTAAGGTATCCTGTGACAGGGTGATTTTCCCCTCGAAACAGTGCCGGGACTGCAAACGCTCATGATCCGTTTCCTCAACGATTTTTTTGCCTCCATCTATCTCGCGCTGCGCCAGCCGCTGGAAACCTTCGTCCGTCTTGAAACCGCTGACGACGAAGTAACCCTTGTTGCTGATGATGGATCGATGGTCAGCTACATCAAGATTGACGGAGCCAAGCAACTGATTGGCGAACTGGAATTCCAGCGGATCGTCGAACAGGCCAAGATGAAGATCGGCGCCCGCCTTGACCGTCCCGGCTATGCCCTGCAATTCTACTTCGTCCGCGACCCACATCGCATCAAAGGGGAACTCGAAACCCTGATGCGTCCCAATCGCGGCGCCGCCGCCAATGCCGGTCTTGAACTGCAGGATCTGTTTGACGAGCGCGCCCGCCATTTATCCAAATTTCTGGCCTGGGAAGAGTGTTACGTCGTCTGCTGGACCCGTTCAAGCGCCCTGACCAAAAACGATCTTCAGCGTGAAATGAAGGAAAAGAAGCAGGTCAAATGGGTCAAGGCCAGCGAAGCCCAGTTTCCTTTTGCGGCCCTGACTGCTTTGCGCAGCCGTCACCGCAGCTTCGTCGGCTCAGTTAAAACCGCCTTTGACGAACTCGGCATCCGCGCCCGTCTGGTCGATACCCATACCGCGTTGCGGGCAGTTAAAACCAGTCTCAATCCCGGCCACCCGTCACGCCAGTGGCGCGCCTGTCTGCCAGGCGACCCTATCCCCGCCCGCGAGCCTAGGTCGCGCCGCGATTATTCGGACGTCTTGTGGCCGCCGCTCGCCCGCCAGCTCTGCACTGAAGATGCCGAGGTTCTCACCCAGACCCGCGTCCGCATCGGCAACCAGATCTGGAGCCCGATTGACATGGTACTGGGGCCGGCGGAAGCTGCCGAGTTTCCCCGTTTGCTCAAGCGTCTGTCCGAATATGACCTGCCCTTCCGCATTTCCTACCTGATTGAAAGTGGCGGCAGTTCGGGGGCTGGTCTGCGCCGTTTTCTGGTGTCAGTCATCGGCTTCTCCAACACCGAGAACAAGCTGATCAAGAATTCTCTCGAAGCTCTCGACCTGCTGGCTAAAACCGAACCGGTAGTGCGGCTGCGTATTTCGCTGGCTACCTGGTGTTCAGCGGATTTGCCCGCTGACAAGATTGACGAACAGGCTGCCATCCTGATGCAGGCCATGGAAAGCTGGGGCCAATGTCAGGTCAGTCAGCAAATCGGCGACCCGGTTGAAGGCATCATGTCATCCGCGCTGGGCATCGCCTGCGCTTCGACCGCTCCAGCCGGCATTGCCCCGCTTGAGGAAGTGCTGAAGCTGCTACCGTGGCAACCGGCCTCCTCGCCGTTTGACTATGGCGCCATTCTGCTCCGTACGCCGGAGGGCCGCGTTTGGCCCTATCAGACCGGCTCGTCGCTGACGACCACTTGGTTTGATCTGATTTTCGCCCAACCGGGTGCCGGTAAGTCGGTTCTGATGAACGCCCTTTCACTGGGCACGATTCTGACCGCCGGTATTTCCCGTCTGCCCTATATCGCCATCATCGACATCGGCCCTTCCTCCTCGGGTCTGATCTCTCTGGTGCGTGACTCGCTGCCACCGGAACGTCGTTACGAGGCGGCCCATTACCGTCTGCGCATGACAGTGGAATACTCCATCAACCCGTTCGATACCCAGTTGGGGTGTCGTTACCCGATGCCGGATGAACGCGCCTATCTGAGCGCACTGGTCACCCTGCTTTGCACCCCGGCTGGTCAGCAACAGCCTTATGACGGTATTCCCCAGCTGGTTGGGTTCACCATCGATGAAATGTTCCGCTGGCGTGATGAAAAGCAGGCCGGCTCCGAGCCACGCGGCTTCCTCCCTTATCTCGATCACGAGGTCGATGAGGCTATCCGCGCCTACAACATCCATCTGCCGCGTGACCCCTACTGGTGGGACGTGGTCGATGCCCTGTTTGAACTTGGCCTGATTCACGAAGCCCATCTGGCCCAGCGTCACGCCGTGCCAACCCTGACGGACTCGGTCACGGCCTCGCGGCGACCCCAGATCCGCGCCCTGCTTGAAGAAACCAAGCTCAGCGCCTCAACGGAAAGCGTCATCAACGCCTTCGAGCGCATGATTGCCTCGGCCATTCGCGAGTTTCCGATTCTGGCCGGGATCACCCGATTTGACATCGGCGGGGCCCGCGTCTGCGCCCTCGATCTCATGGAAGTTGCCCCGCAAGGCGATGAAACGGCTGACCGCCAGACCTCAATCCTCTACATGCTGGCCCGTCACGCACTGGTGCGCAACTGGTGGCTGGGGGATGACGTGATCCGCCTGATGCCGGAAAAAGTGCGGGCTTACCACTCTAAGCGTTTGGTTGACATCCGCGAAAGCCCCAAGCGCATCTGCTATGACGAATTCCATCGTACCAGCAAGTCCGCCGTCGTCCGCGGCCAGATCATCCGCGACGTCCGCGAAGGCCGCAAATGGGGCGTCCAGATCGTGCTAGCCTCCCAGCTGCTCGAGGACTTTGACGACGCCATGGTCGATCTGGCTACTGGCGTCTGGGTGCTGGGCTCGACAGTGTCCGAAAACGCCATTCAGAAGGCGGTGGATCGTTTCGGCCTGTCGGATACTGCCCGTGGCGTCATCAAGGGCAAGCTGACTGGCCCACGGGCTGGTGGTGCGCCCTGTCTGCTCGTGATGTCCACCAATGATGGCCGCTATGAACAGCACCTCATCAACACGCTAGGCCCGATTGAACTCTGGGCACTCTCGACCTCAGCAGAAGACGTGGTGATCCGCACCCGTCTCTATGCCCGCCTCGGCGCCCAGCGCGCACGGCAGGTATTGTCCGCCAACTTCCCCGGCGGGACAGCGCGCACCGAAATACGTCGCCGCATCGCTCTGGCTACGGAAAAGGGTGAAGTGGAAGGTGCCGCCACCAGCAAGGTTATCGAAGAACTGGTCGTCGAAATGGTCAGCCGTTCGCTGGCCATGCAGGACGCCGCCGCCAAGGCCGATGTACGTGTGCGGGCAAGCTAGAACGGGACCACTGGACTCTCTCAGCCGCCGGTGCGCTTGTTTTCGTCGCGGCGGGCTTCCTGCTGCTGGATCAGGGTGGTGAGGGCGCCGAATTTCTTTTCACGGATCAGGGCGCGGACCGGATCGCCCAGACTTTGTCCGGCAAACAGCGCCGAAACCTGTAGCTGCAGCACCAGCTTCTGGTGGATGACCGCCGACAAACCGTCGGCGACCAGAATATTGGCGATTCCTCCGGCCCGCTCCGCCGCCAGCGTGACCAGACCTTCAACTGCCTGCTCCACCGAACCGGCATGCATGGTGGCAATCACCACATGGCCAGACACCGCCGCCCGCAGCACCTGAAAGGCGGCGCCGGGCACGCGCATTTCGCCGACAAAAATGTAGCGGGGGCGATAACGCAGCGCCGCTTTCAGCGCCATTTCCCAATCATCTTCTTCAATGTTGATCTGGAAACAGCGCCCTTTGCCGCCATCATAATCACCTGACAACGGCAACTCCGGCGGGTCTTCAATCGTCACCGCCACATCGCCATAACGGGTCAGGTAGTCGGCCAGCAGCGCCGAAGAGGTGGTAGTTTTACCGGCCCCGGTGGCCCCGGCGATCAGGATCAGGCCCGAGGTACGCCCCAGCCCCTGCAAATGCTGGATGATAGCGGGATCAAGCCCGAGGCTCTCCAGCTTCGGAATCGAGGTAACGCCACGGCTCAGCACGAACCAGGTGGCATGAACATCAACCATGCGGGCAGTACGATAGCGCACCCCGTCGTGATCGATGGAAAAATCCTGCAGAACCGACAGCGCCAGCGTATGACGTAGGGCGTCCAGATCATCGCGATATTCATCGGACAATGTGTTCAGGGTATTAACGATCGACGTGCGGTCTTTGCGATAACGGGCAATCGGATGCTCGATACAGACATAGAGGTCGCAAAAGACCAGTTCTTTGAGTTTTTTCTGTTCCACGGGTGAAGCCCCCAGACATACCACTTGCCGATAGTACGGCTCGCCCAGTCTAGCTGCTTTTATGTTAACAAAACCTTGCAGAACTCAGGGAATAATTGTTGCAATCGCCGCCACACCCAGAGCGGTAAAGCCAGTGGGAAGGTTGAGGGTGGTGGTACCATTACTGAGCGTATACGGCACCCCGACCGGCGCCGGATCAGTCGTAACACCCCAATACCAGTTGGTTTCGGAAGCCAAGCCATAATCAGCCAATGCAGTTGAAACATCGTCCGAGGTATACCCCGCCACTGAATCGCTTGAAGAGGCGACATAGGTCACCACAATATCATCATTACCGCCCGCCCCGTTACTGTAATAATACACGTTCCAGTTATAGATGTTGGAAATGTAAGTAGGCGGTACGAACTCGGTAATCGGTGCCGAGCAGGAACCACCAACAGAATTGGTCGGATAAAGCCCGCCGGTGTAGGTCGGACAGCGGACATTGACCTGACTGCTGTAAGTCCAGGTCCAGGTTGTACTGGCCGGATTGCGATTGGAAGTCTGGGAAACAAAATCGATGGCAGTGCGGTGGAAGGCTATCATATTTCCCACCACTGATTGCACCGACGGGCGATTATAGGTAAAGGAGGTGCGCCCTTCCTCCGCCGTGTTAGGGGCCAGAGTAGCCCAGAGTGCCAGCAGAACCCCAATGATGATGACCAGAAAAGCACCCATCTGATTTTCTCCAGTTTCACCGCTACCAGTCTACCAAACAAATCCCAAAAATCCCCTAAGAAAAAGGGCGGGCGACCAAAGCCACCCGCCCTCTATCACGCACACCAGAAAGCTTAGCCGCGCAGGCCGAACTGCCAAGTGATGGTATTGGTAGTACCACAATCTGCTGCGGCCGTCGTCGGTGTCAGCGGGAAGGTGGTGATCGTCGCATCGGTACCGCCGGTGGTGGCATCAATGATGATCGAAGCCAGACCAGTTCCGCTGGAAATGTTGGTGTTCTTCGAAGTCAGCGAAATGCAGCTGCTCTTCGGCACCGACACATAGTCAATCTGAATCTGATCGAACGAGGCTCCGGTGATACGCACCGCAACCGCACCATTCCACGGATTGACAGCCGTGGTCGAGTTGCTGATGAAGTTGGCCGGAATGGCGTTGGAGGCGATCAGATCGGTGGTGATCGTCGCCGTCGCCGTCGGGGTCTGGCCGTAATAGAGATTGCGCACATTTTGCACAATCTGGATCAGGCCCTTCGATGCATCAGCTTCCCGCAGGTTCTGCTGCACGGCAGCCGCCGCGACCCAGATGCCGCCGATAACCAAACCAACGACGCCGAGGACGATGGCTGCTTCAATCAGGTTGAAGCCCCGTCTGGATTTGCGATTTACCACTTTACTCATACTCTGTACTCCTCCCCCTTTGGGGCTCCCAGTTAAAATTCGTACCGATACTGACCCAAAGACAACCTGTTGACTAGCCCCTTAATCCGAACTGCCACGTAATCGTGTTGGTTGTGCCACAATCAGCTGCGGCCGTAGCTGGCGTCAACGGGAAGGTAGTGACTGTCGCATCAGTACCGCCGGTGGTGGCATCAATGATGATCGAGGCCAAGCCGGTGCCAGCGGAGATATTGGTGTTCTTCGACACCAGCGAAATGCAGCTGCTCTTCGGTACCGACACATAGTCAATCTCGATCTGGTCGAACGAGGCCCCGGCGATACGCACCGCAACCGCACCATTCCACGGATTGACAGCCGTGGTCGAGTTGCTGATGAAGTTGGCGGGAATGGCGTTGGAAGCGATCAGATCGGTGGTGATCGTCGCTGTCGCGGTCGGGGTTTGGCCGTAATAGAGGTTGCGCACATTCTGCACAATTTGGATCAGGCCTTTGGAGGCGTCGCCTTCCCGCAGATTCTGCTGCACGGCCGCTGCCGCGACCCAGATACCCCCGATAACCAGACCAACGACACCCAGCACAATGGCCGCTTCAATCAGATTGAAACCGCGCTGCCGTTTGGAAATCTTCCTCATATGCAACCCCCGTCATACTATGTTGAACCATCCCTAACTTATCCACAATAGCAATTGTGGCGGGATGTTGTCAACATCTTGATGGAGGTTTGTGAAAAAAACATAACAGTTAAAGCCAGATAACCATGATCTGGCATCAAGTCCCCAGTGTTATTAACCGCCGCTGGCGACGCTCTGACTGATACCAACAATCGACAACATGGCCCAGGCAATGAAACCACCGACCAGACCCATGCCAATGGTTTTAATGAGTCCGGACTGGGAATTGAGAACACGGGTCTGCTCTTCCAGCCACTCCTTGGCCAGAATCTCAAGCGTGCGGGCAACGTCAACGCGCTCGGACAGAATCTCAAGGTCGCGGGCCAGATGAGGATCCGGAAAGTTGAGCTTCTGTGAGCGCAAAGCCTCCCCCAGATTCTTGCCGCGCAGGATTTCCTGACGGGCGGATTCCAGACGCTCCTGCAGCCACGGCTTGGCACCAGTCAGCAAAATCTCGAAGCATTTGCGGAGTGGTACCTGGGCACTGAGCAACGCCGACATCGAAAGCAGGAACGCGCTGCCCTGCCAGATACGGTACCACGCAAAAGGCGGAAACATGTCAAAGCGAGCCCGCGTCCGGCCCGTCCACAACGGCAACATGACAATGATGCCAGCCACAGACGCACCAATAACACCCAAGACCAGCAGCCCCCGATCGCGCACAAAGTCGGACACGGCAGCGATGCCAGCCATCTGCTGTACCACACTGGCGGGAGCATTCTTGCGCATCGGCTCGATCAGGTTGACGCCGAACATCCACAAAACACCCGCCATCAGCAGGAAGATGAAAACCGGGTAACTGACCGCACTCATGATGGCAGCGCGCATCTTCGAAGCCGCTTCATCCACTGTCATGATGGAGGTAATGGCCTTGGCAACGTTACCGGACTCTTCACCGGCGCGCACCAGCATCAGCTCCCGCTGCGGAATCCAGCCATCCAGCATGTCGGCCAGCGATTTGCCTTGCCGTGACCGCTCCAGCCATTGCTGCACACCGATAGCAGCCGGACGGTTGGGCTTGGTACCGTCTTCAGAAACATTGCGCCACAACCGGTCAAGTGCGGTCGGCAGCGGCTCGTTCATTTCCATCATGCCCTGAATCTTGCGATAGATGCGGAACCGCATCTTCTTGCTGCTGCGCATCTTGTACTGCGCCATCCAGAGATTGAAATCGTCCAACATCCTGAAAACCCCACCGGTAGCCGGTTATTAACGACCCATACGTTCTTCGAACTCGCGCAAGTCGCGCTCACGGGCCAGCGGGCCCAATTCAAACTCGGCATCCTCGGGACTGACCTGACCCGCACACACCTTGCCCATCGCGTGCCAGAGCATCGACAGACCACTCAGACCGGTATGCGACAACCAGTAGGCGCGGGCCTGATCGACCTTGTCGTCGCGCAGCAGCGCCATCAGGCGGCTATCGGTTTCCACCACTTCGGCCAGAACGGTACGACCGGAATGACCGCCATTACACTTGTCGCAGCCCTTGCCGGACGCCACAAAAACGTTTGACAGATCCGGCTCGCCCAATTTGATGTCATCCGCCACCACATTGTCCTGACGTGCCATCATTTCGGCATCCATCAGGGCAACAGCGGCACGCAGACGGATCATCAGGGCGGCCAGCTGGGGACGTATACGCATGGCCTCGGCCAGCGGCACCTTGCAATGCGGGCAGATCGTACGCACCAGACGCTGCGTAACCATGCCACGCAGCAGATGATGGTCATAAACCAGATAAGGCTGAATGCCGATGTCACGCAGACGCTGTGGAATCGCCAGCGCCGAATAGGCGTGAATGGTGGTGTAAACCTGACGACCGGTCAGGGCCAGTTTATAGGCAAAACCGGCGGTCTGCAAATCGCGGACTTCACCCAGCATGACAATATCAGGGTCAAGGCGGAGGGCTGAGCGCTGCACTTCCATGAAAACCCGCTCACGCATTTCTTCATCATGAGACGCGGCAAGGCCGATCTGGCGGGCGCCCACAATGCCGCCTTCCGGCGGATCTTCAATCAGCAGACAGTTGAGGCGGTAATTGGTTTCGGCCATACGGCGATTGAGAATAACGCGCAGGGTAGTGGTCTTACCTTGGTTGACCGGACCGGCGATGATCCGCATACCACCGGGCAGACGGCGCAAATGGCGAACCAGTGAGGTCTGCTCGGGCGTAAAGCCCAACGCATCCACATCCATGTCCTGACTGCCGCCCTTGATATGCGCATTATCATAATTCATACGCATCACGAGGTAGCGGCCACCATCGACAATCGGAATCCACTGGCAGCGTACACCGAGCATGCCTTCCGGCAGTTCCAGCGCGTCCCGGCCTTCCTGACCGGCCCGCAGCATGGCGGCCATCGGCTCCAGCCAGTTGGGTGTGGCACCGGACTGGGCCGCCGAGTGTGACCACACCGCCGCCATCATGGTTTCACCCTCTTTCTGCGTCAGGGTATCAACCACAATCAGACTGCCATCAATACGGAATTCGATTTTGGTACGGCCATCAGCCACTTCGATATGAACGTCATTAGCGCCAGCTTCGCGGGCTTTGACAAAAACTTCCTTGATACGGCGACGGATCAGGTTTTCGTCGATCACCTGCGCCTGTTGGCCCTTCTGGGCGTAGGCATAGGCCTGCGTAATCACGTCCGGCGTTACATATTGCGGATCATCGACTTTGAACCCCTGACGGCGGGCCTGTGCCGCCACCGAGGTGACAAAGGGAGAGTTCTTATAGCTTTCGGTTACCAGCCAGAGGCCGCTTTCGAACAGGGCGCATAGCTTGCGCGACTCTGCCGGAATCCGCAGGTCAGACCCCTCCGCCGTCAGCACCCGTCCGGCGAAGGGAATTCGCGTCGGACGGCCGTCCTGCTGCTCATTGGCATTCGGGTCAGTATCATCTGAAGCGGAAGACATCAAACCTCAACCCTGACAAGAATCCACACGATCAGTCCAAACGAACTGAACCATCTCATCAATAAAACGACGGGTATGGTTAACGAAGCCCTAAGCTGAGCAGAAAAAACAAATAAGGGCCTAACGACCCATGGTTGTTGTGGTTACGCCACTCAGCTGGGCCGGGGCCGAGAAGGCCAGCGGAACCGTGCCGCTATTCGTCACCACAGTCACCCCATCCAGAGAAACCGTGGCAATCCGGCCAATTGCCGTGTCATCACCCCGCTTAACGCGCATTTGGGTGCTGCCATTACTGATAAGCGCCGAGTAATCACCATCGGCCCCATTAACCCGTAACACACTATAACTATTAGCAGACTGCTGAGAGAGCGGGGATGACCCGAGGTCATTAGGTAATGGGTTTATACTGGGTAATGAGCCTAGCCCCCCTCCTCCAAGAGGCGAAACCGGGCTGGGGGTAACAATGTTGGATGGTGTCGGGTTACCCAGACTTGCCGACATTTCGTTCATTTTCTTTTCAATCTGGGAGATATAGTCCATCCGCTTGATCAGATTATTAATCGCGGACAACTGGCGGACATTTAGCGCCTCACCAGAATTTCCATTACGCAACAAGGCAATAGCATCCTCCGTAGACAGATTCGAAAGATCTTCCGGTTCCTGCTCGCCGCTGGTTGAAGACTCCGTTGCCTTGTTGCCACTCTCCGTATTAGGCGGGGTCATCGTCAGGGTTACACCTGCACTTCCACTTTCAGCAGAGGATACCGACCCGGACGCGCTGGAAGCTAGCGTCACTGGGATTTTACTGCTGCCCGACCAGAAGGAAAAAGCCCGGGCCTCCCCGACGCCGGCCAAAAGCACAAGAGCAAGAGCAAGAGCAAGCATTTGCCGCACAGAGCGGAAGAACTTAGCGACGTTGTTCATACAACACACCCTCAATCTGCC
>CAYSDE010000021.1:0-18239 GCA_964429685.1 uncultured Pseudobdellovibrionaceae bacterium | reverse complement strand
GGCGGCCTTCGTACCAGCGCTGATGTGGCAACCTTGCTGGCGCTCGGCGTGCAGCGGGTCGTAATTGGCAGCATGGCCATCAAACAACCGGACAAGGTAAAAAGCTGGATGGCTGAATTCGGCGCAGACCGCATTGTGCTGGCGCTGGATGTACGGCTTGATGCGGCGGGTATGCCCGAGGTTCTGACGCATGGGTGGCAGGCGGGCAGTCAGACAAGTCTCTGGCAGGTTCTCGACTCCTTCATGTCTTCTGGGCTAAAAACCCTGCTGTGTACGGATGTGGCGCGGGATGGCATGCTGAGTGGCACCAACCATCAGCTTTATTCTTCCATTCAGTCACGTTACAAGACGCTTGCAGTTCTGGCTTCGGGTGGAGTGGACGGGGCCGGTGATCTGCGGGCGCTGAAGCGGCTCGGGCTGGCGGGTGCCATTGTCGGCAAAGCCGTTTACGAGCGCAAACTTGATCTGGCCGCTCTGATAGAGGAGATGAAAGATGCTGGCTAAACGCATCATCCCCTGCCTTGACGTCAAAGACGGTCAGGTTGTTAAAGGTGTGCAGTTCCGCAATCATGAAGTGGTGGGTGATATTATCGCGCTGGCCGGGCGTTACCGTGATGAGGGGGCGGATGAGCTGGTTTTTTATGACATTACCGCCAGCAGTGATGGCCGCACGGTTGACCGCAGCTGGATCCGCAAGATCAATGATGTGATTGATATCCCCTTCTGTGTGGCTGGGGGTATTCGCACGGTTGACGATGCCCGTTTCATTCTTGCCAATGGTGCCGACAAGATTTCCATCAATTCTCCGGCCCTTGAGAACCCTGATATGATTGACACCATGGCGCGGGAATTTGGCAGCCAGTGCATTGTAATCGGGATTGATAGCCGTGAGGCTGATGGCAGGTACGAAGTCTATCAATATACCGGCGATGAGGCCCGTTCACGCAACACCAGACGCACTACGCTGGACTGGGCGGCGGAAGTCGCGGCGCGTGGCGCGGGCGAGATCGTGCTGAACTGCATGAATCAGGATGGCGTTCGCAGCGGCTATGACCTGCCCCAACTGAGCGCCGTGCGCGAGAAGGTGAGCATTCCGCTGATTGCTTCAGGCGGTGCGGGGGCGCTGGAGCATTTCGCTGATGTTTTTGCTCAGGCTCATGTCGATGGCGCTCTGGCCGCGAGCGTTTTTCATAAACAGGTGCTGACCGTGGGCGAGGTGAAGACGTATCTGGCCAGTCACGCCATTGAAGTGAGGATATGATGACAGGAATGCAGGAATTTGATGCTACCACGGCAGCGTGGGACAAAATGAACGGGCTGATCCCGGCGATTGTGCAGGATGCTTTCAGCCTGCGCGTGCTGATGCTGGGTTATATGACCCGTGAAGCCCTTGAAGTCACGCTGTCGACCGGCATGGTCACTTTCTTCAGTCGCAGCAAGCAGCGCTTGTGGCAGAAAGGCGAAAGCTCCGGGCATATCCTGACGCTGAAGGACATCAAACTGGATTGTGATGGTGATGCGTTCTTGATTAAAGCCGAGCCGAAAGGCCCGACCTGTCACACCGGCACTGTTACCTGCTGGGGAAATGAGGATGCGGCTGATATGACTACGCTGGCTGATCTTTCCCGCACCATCCATGCGCGCCGCCATGCCGATCCCGAGAGCAGCTATACCGCCAAGCTGTTTACGCGTGGCCTCACCCGCATAGCCCAGAAGGTTGGCGAGGAAGGGGTGGAAACCGCACTGGCGGGAGCAACCCGCGCCGACAATCTGCTCGAGGAATCAGCTGATCTTCTCTATCATCTAATTGTGCTACTGGAGGCCAGCGACAAGTCTCTGCTTGATGTTTTTGCCGTTCTGCGTGGGCGTGAAAAGAAATGACTGCTGCAACAGAAGCCGGGTTTGTTCTCTTCCTGCACGAGTTGGCCGATGCCGCCGGCGTGATTGCGTTGCGCTATTTTCGCGCTGCTTTGCCAGTGGATGAAAAAGATGACCGCTCTCCGGTAACAGAAGCGGATCGCCAGATTGAACTGCGTCTGCGTGAAATGATTATGTCGCGTTATCCGCAGCACGGAATTATTGGCGAAGAGTTCGGGCCATACCAGCCGCAAGCCGAGTTTGTCTGGGTGATCGACCCTATTGACGGAACCCGCTCTTTCATAACCGGGCGCCCCCTGTTCGGCACCATTATCGGTCTTTTGCATCAGGGGCAACCGCTTCTCGGTCTGGTCGATCAGGCCTACACCAAGGAGCGTTGGCTCGGGCGGCAGGGACAGTGGGCGACGTTCAATGGCGCGCCCACTCATGTCGCGCCGCCGCGCAGACTGGAACAGGCCCGGCTTTATACCGGTTCCGTCGGCATGTTTGATGATGGCAAGGTTGAGCAATTCCTGCTGCTCTCGCGCCGCGCCAAGGTGGTGCAGTATTACTGTGATTGCTATGCCTACGCGCTGTTATCAATGGGCTGGGTTGATGCCGTGGTCGAACAAAGGCTGAAATTGTATGATGTCGCTGGTCTTGTGCCCATCATCACCGGTGCGGGCGGGCTGGTCTGTGATTGGCAGGGCCAGTCCGTTTTTGCTCCCGACTGGAGCGGTCAGGTCATCGCCGCCAGCTCCCCCATACTAGCCGAAGAGTTGTCCCACCTTCTGAGGGTCTGACAACATTCTACATCCTGAAAACACCAAACCGGGTGTCCTCCACCGGAGCCACCAGCGCCGCTCGCAGCGACAACGCCAGAACGGTGCGGGTGTCGCGGGGGTCGATGATGCCGTCGTCCCAGAGGCGGGCGCTGGCATAGAGCGCGGCGGACTGGCGGTCGAACTGGGCTTTGAGCGGTTGCATGAAAGCTTCGCGCTCGGCCCCTTCCTTTTTAGCCACATCCGCCAGCACACCCGCCGCCTGTTCGCCGCCCATGACGGCAATCCGGCTATTAGGCCATGTCCACAAAAAGCGCGGACTGTAAGCGCGGCCACACATGCCGTAATTGCCCGCGCCGTAACTGTTGCCGATGATGAGAGTGATTTTAGGCACCGCGGCACAAGCCACCGCATTGACCAGCTTGGCGCCATCCTTGGCGATGCCACCCTGCTCATACTTCTTGCCGACCATGAAGCCGGTGATGTTTTGCAGGAAGAGCAGGGGAATTTTGCGCTGACAGCACAACTCAACAAAATGCGCGCCCTTCTGCGCTGATTCTGAAAAAAGGATACCGTTATTGCCGATGATGCCGACCCGGATTCCCTCCAGCTCGGCAAAACCGCAAACCAGCGTGACGCCATAGCGGGCCTTGAATTCCTCAAAGCGGCTGCCATCGACAATGCGGGCAATCACCTCGCGCACATCATAGGGCTGGCGGGCATCCGCCGGAATCACCCCCAACAATTCCTCTGCCGGATAAAGCGGAGAATCGCCACCAGTCACCGCCACCTTTTTGTCCGGCAGCGTAGCAATCGCCTGTCGCGCCAGCTTGAGGGCATGAGCATCATTCTCGGCATAATGATCGGCGACGCCGGAAATACGGGTATGGGTATCGGCCCCGCCCAGCTCTTCCGCCGTAACCACTTCACCGGTTGCCGCCTTGACCAGCGGTGGGCCGCCGAGAAAAATGGTGCCCTGATCCTTAACGATAATCGCCTCATCCGCCATCGCCGGAACATAAGCCCCACCCGCAGTACAGGAGCCCATGACCACCGCAATCTGGGCGATGCCACGGGCCGACATGCGGGCCTGATTGTAAAAGATGCGGCCAAAATGCTCACGGTCGGGAAACACTTCGTCCTGATGGGGCAGATTGGCGCCGCCGCTATCGACCAGATAGATACAAGGCAAACAGTTCTGTTCGGCAATCTCCTGCGCCCGCAGATGTTTTTTGACGGTAAGCGGATAATAGGTGCCGCCCTTCACCGTTGCATCATTGGCGACGATCATGCAGAGGCGACCTTCGACCTGACCAACCCCGGTGACAATGCCAGCCGAGGGAATCGCCTCGTCATACACTTCTTCCGCCGCCAGCTGGCCGACTTCCAGAAACGGCGTACCGGCATCACACAGCAACTCGATGCGCTCGCGCACCGGCAGCTTGCCCCGCGCCTTGTGCTTGGCCTGTGCCGCCTCACCACCGCCCAGCGCCACGCGGGCTGCCAGCGTTCGCAACGCTTCGGTCTGGGCCTTGAGCTGCGCCACATTGGCGACAAAGCTTTCGCTGCGGGAATTAAGATTGCTGGTCACGATGGCCATGATGAGGTTCTCCGGTCAATTCGTCATAGATTACCCGCTCGGGCGGTAACCACAAGCGCACAGTGGTGCCTTGCCCCGGCTGACTGACGATCGCCAGATCACCCTGATGCAATTCAGCCAGCCGCAATGCCAGCGGCAGACCAAGGCCGGTACCGCCATATTGGCTGGCATAAGCGGCTTTACGCCGTCCGAAAGGTGACAGAACCTGCGGAATATCGGCGGGTTTGATGCCGATGCCGGTATCGCGCACCGCAATCATCAACCCGCCCCCCAATGCTTCAAGGCTGGCGCTAATACGGATTTCGCCGCCCGGCTTGGTGAACTTGACCGCATTGCTGAGTAGATTGACAAGAATCTGCCGGATTTTGCCACCATCGACAAAAATCCTCGGCAGCTGGGCTGGCAGATCACAGAAAACGGGAACTTTGGCGTCGTCGGCACGCGGGCAGACCAGCGCTACCGCCTGCTCAATCAACTCGCGCAGACTGCACTCTGTTTCCTTCAGAACCATCGCACCGCTGTCAATCACCGAGAGATCAAGCAGATCGATAACAATACCGAGCAGATGCTTGCCCGCCGTGTGAATATCCGTCACATATTCGCGTTGCTTGTCGCTGAGCGGGCCGTAAATCCCCATCTCCAGCGTTTCCGAGAACCCGATCACGGCATTGAGCGGCGTCCGCAGTTCATGACTCATATTGGCGAGAAACTGGGTTTTGGTGTCGTTGGCGGCTTCAGCGGATTCCTTGGCCGCCCGCAAAGCCTCGGCGGCCAGACGATGCGCGGTAAAGTCATGCGCAACAGCAAAGATCAGGCCGCGCCGGGCAACCAGCGTCCACAGGAACCAGCGCGGGCCTTCAATGGTCTGACAGCGCGCTTCAACGGGCTGCGCCGCGCCGCCCTCCTCCACCGCGCCCAACGCCGCCCGGAACGCCTCTACCTCTCCCGTTTCCATGAAGCTGGCGAGATCGACACCGCGCAAGGCCTCTTCACTCTCGCCCAGCGTTTCGGCAAAAGCCGGATTAAGGCGCACCACCCGGCCTTCGCCATCCAGAATGGCCAGAAGGTCAGCCGACAGATTGAAGAAACTGTCGCGCTGGCTTTCGATATGCTCGCGCTCCACCACTTCGCGTTTCAGGCGGTCATGGGCGCTGCGCAGATCAACATTCTTGCGCTCAATCACACTGGCCTGCAGATACAGCCGCAAAATCTGCTGCACATGATTGCGGGTCGCCAGCAGAATCAGCAACAGCATCACCACCGCCAGCCCGCTCCACAGCACCAGCTGCCGCTCGAACCCGGCATAAACCGAGGCGAGACTGACCGAAACTTCCACGGTCAGCGGCCAGGGCGGCAGCTGCTGCTGCGCCGTCACAGCCCCGTTCTCCTGCACAACCGGCCCACCAATAGTTGCCGGGTTGTAAGGAGAATTACCGATGACGGTACCGTCAAAATGCAGGCGGGTGCTGAGGCCATCCGCTTCGCTGCCGATGATACGCACCAGTTCCGACAGATCACGTTCCCCCAGAAAAACGACCGCGACCGCCTGTAACCGGCCTTCCCCATCCCTGACCCCGACCGACAGGGGTAGACAAAACTGGCCATTTGCAGAGAGCCGGAACGGGGCCCCAATAAAAAGCGGACGCTCCGCTGCCTGATGAACCGTGAACCATGGAGCTTCATGGGCATCAAGATTCATACCCTCTGATGACGCTTCCAGCTGCCCGTTGGCATCAAACACCGCCAGCGGCCCACCCACCAGAAGCCGGGAACCCTGTAGCTGCAGATAGGCCTCAAGGCCCGGTCCGAAATCGTTGTGGGGAAGATGATCTGCAACGGCGTGCAGCGCACTGGCTGCCGCCTCCAGACTGGCGGCTATGGCATGACGCTCCACTTCGACCAGCGCCCTGACATGCGCCTCGGCCAGTTGTCGCTGGGTGCGATAGTCGTTGACCAGCGACAGGGCCACCACCGCCACCAGCGCCACACAAAGCAGAACCGCCGCACTCCACGCCGACCAGGCCAATCGCCGGGCACGGCTCAGCCGCCGGGCCGAAAACTCGGCACGGTCATCGGTTAAATCGGTCAGTGCGGGCTCCTCTGTCATAGGCGCATGTTAGCCTTCTGTGGCAAGAGCGCCACCTTGAAATATTCCCGGAACGGTTCAAGTATAAGGAAACTGGCAAAGAGGTTCTTCATGACGTGGCGCAACACCCCTGCAAACTGGGGCAAAATGGCAAAACTCCTGCACTGGGGCGTTGCTCTGGTTATTCTTGTCACCTTTGGCATTGCCTTGGTGATGGAGGACATTGAAGGGCCGGCCCGGGGCCAGTATTACCTTTTCCACAAATCTTTCGGTCTGCTGGCTTTGCTGCTGGTGCTGTGCCGCATTGTCTGGCGCGCCAGCAACCGCCCCCCCGCCCCCCTGCCCGGTCAGCCCCTCTGGCAGATCAGGGCGGCGGAATTTATCCACTGGGCGCTCTATGCGCTGATGCTAGGTGTGCCAGTAGCTGGCTATCTGCTGCAGAGCTATAGCGGTCGCCTGATGAACTGGTTCGGGATTGCCGGACTGCCCGTCCCTTCCCTCACCGCACCGGATAATGATCTGCGCGAGACGCTGGGTGATGTCCACGGTACTCTCGCCTGGGCGCTGCTCGTCGTGATCGGTCTGCATGTCGGCGCTGCCCTCTTTCACCACTTCGTAAAGAAAGACGCCACACTGGCCCGCATGACGCCGTTTATCAAATCATGACCCGCCGCTTTCTCTCCCTCGTTCTTGCCATCGGGCTGCTGGCCTCCCCGGCGGCACAGGCCGCCGACTGGCAGGTTGATCCGGCTCGTAGCACAGTCAAATTCTCCGGCATGCAGGACGGCCAGCCCTTCACGGCCAGTTTCAAGACCTTTACCGCTGAAGTCTCTTTTGATCCCGCCGACCTTGCCGCCAGCAAAGTAACCGTGACGCTCCCCATCGCCGCCATTATTGCTGAGGCCCCGATGATACAGCAGGAGATTGCGGGCGCTGACTGGTTTGACGCCAGGCAATTCCCCGCCGCTACCTTCACCGCCGCTGTTTTCAGGAAAGTTGACGATGGTCATTTTGAAGCCGACGGCACCCTGACCATCCGCGACCACAGCCGCCCCCTCACCCTGCCCTTCACTTTCGCCGAAACCGCAGGCCGCGCTACCGTCACTGCCACTGTCTCGCTCAAACGCAATGACTACGGCATCGGTCAAGGCAACTGGGCGACCGACCCCAGCGTGGCACAGGATGTAAAAGTGGAAATTGCGCTTGAAGCAACGCGGCAGCCTTAAGCCTTCGCCCGCACCGACCACGCCAGATTGAGCGGTACTTGCGGGAAGCGGGGGTCGAAAGGCTGGAGGCCGTCGGCTTCGGGCAGGCGGGCGCCTTCGTGCAGGTATCTCCAGAACTTTTTGACTTCGTGATCCGAGCCGTTCCTGGACAGATCAATCAGGTATTCCGCAAACACCCCGAACGGTTTGCGCACCAGCCCGCTCAACTGTACCAGACGGCTGCGGAACTCCTCGATATGGCCGCTGACCAGACCGTCGAGCGAATTGAAGAAGCGCAGCCAGTCTTTCTTCATCCGCACCTCGACCCCGTTGATCGGCACGGCAAAGAAAACGCAGACCGTATTGTACTCCCACAATTCGGCGGTGCGGGGGTCGGTTATCAGCTGGCGCTGTTCGTCATACCATGTCGGCGGCTTGCGGCTGCCGGGTTTGTGCGTCCACAGATCATTCTGCTCGCGACGCAACCAGTGAAAATCCTTTTTCTCCGCGTTATAGGTCAGCGCCACCAGCCGTTCATAGGGAGACAGGATTGGCAGCGGTTCACTGCTGCGCACCGGAACGCGGCGCAACCCGTCCCGCTCGGCCATGCGGATCCAGAAGGCCAGCGAGCGGTATTGCAGCAGCAGCAGGATGTTCTTGGGAATCCCCGAACCGTCCCCCGGCTGCGGCGCCGCTTCGGCATGGCTGCGGGTTTTGATGTCGAGAATGGATTGCAGATTGCCCGCCGCATAGGAATAACAGTTGTTGTGATTGTTCAGCAAATCCTGCGGCGGCGCCAGATGCAGCCACTCCTCGCAAAGCGCAAGGTCGCCTGTACTTCTAATCACCGGACGCTGCGGACGCACCATGTCTGCCTACCTCTGTACCGATGATAATGCCATAACTTGGTTAATAAAAGGAAATCAGCCGGTTCTCCGCCAGTTTCGCTTCGAAATTATGGAAAATTTTAGATAAGTAACTCCCCGTCAGGAACGCAGAGTGGCCGGAGATCATTGTGGTGAACGCGGCATAATCCTCGGCCCTGCATCAGTAGTAACGCGTGATGCGCACAGGCACTCTTCGGTGCAGATATTTGTCTGCCCCCCTATTTCAACATCGACCCGGTTACAGGTGCGAAAAGCGGCGTTTATCATGACATCATAGAAGCCTTGGGACGCAGTCTTTCTCTCAAGATTGACTGTACAATGGCCCCCCAGCCTTCGCCGGACAGAATATGCACTCCCGGTTTCAACAACATGGAATCACATCTCACCTCATAAAACGAGGGGTTTTTCAGCAGACTGTTAGGCGACTTGGCAAAAGTAACCGGCCTGTGTTAGACAGGCATGGACTTGATCAGTATTGTGAGGTTCAAATGCCCTATATCGTTACCGAGGCCTGTGTTCGCTGCAAATACACCGACTGTGTGGAAGTCTGTCCGGTGGACTGCTTTTATGAAGGCGAGAACATGCTGGTCATTAATCCCGATGAGTGCATTGATTGCGGTGTCTGTGAGCCCGAATGTCCCGCCGAGGCCATTATTCCCGATTCCGGCAAGGATGCCGAGAAATGGCTGGGAGTTAACCGGGAGTTTGCCGCCAAGTGGCCCAACATCACCCGCAAGATTGACGCTCCGGCGGATGCGGATGCGTGGAAGGGCAAGGCCGAAAAATTTACTACCCAGTTCAGCCCGAAGCCAGCCAAACGCGACTAAGCGCCTATCAAGCCATCAGCGATGCAGACGGGTCTGCACCATGTCGGCGGCTTCAACCAGTATCTGTGGGTCAGCAATATCCGGCAGCACCGACAGTTCGACGGCCAGACGGGCTGAAGCCTCGGCTGTCGACCGACGCGATTTCTTTCCACGCGTGAGACAGCGATCAAGACGCCCCGCCTGCGCCTGCAGGGTTTCAATTTCACGGAGCAGCTCACTGCCCTCGTTATTGCGGGCGCGGATGACGTCAGCAAGGCGCATCATCTTTTTCTGTTGCTGCCGCTGACGCCGCACCAGCAGCGCAACCTGTTTCTGCCATATGGCCGTGCGGTTACGCACGTCGCTGCCATGAGGGTAAGCCTGTTGATTGAACTGCAGACTGGCGCGACGCTTCTGGGTCAGAAGCTTCTGCACCTGCGCATTCTCGCTGACCAGACGGTTCCACTCGGTCAGTCGCCATTCCATCTCGGCGGCTATATCCTGGAAAGCGGCGCAGGCCTCAACCAGCCGCTCCTCGGCATGACGATGCATTTCGCGCAGTACTGCCACCGCTTCATTCCGCGCAATCGCTACGGTCTGCTGCGATTTCCTGACCGGGGCTTGTCCGGTTGTGTTCCGAGAGGTGCTCATAGAACTAAACTAATGGTGCTTCGGCTAACAATTCGTGAATAAAGCGCCATTGGGAAAAAATTCAAAATTAACCTTGACTTTCCGGGCCGGAATCTGTCGCCAAAGGGGGGTCAAACCTCCAGAAAAACCGTCTTGTCGCGCATCCCGGCCGGACAGAGAGAGCGCAACCGCTCAATGGTCATGGCTGAGCTGCGCAATGCCATAACCTCAAGCGGATCAGGTACTTCCAGCACGTCCGCCATCATCACGGAGTCCTCAACGCAAAGAACACACGGATCACTCTTCAGCACTGCCGATTGCCAGTCGCTATCGACCAGATAGACCGGACAGCCTTCAATCTCGGTACGGGCCGTACCCCATAAACTGGCGCGCACCTGATCGCGCAGGAAAGCGGTAGCACTACGCTCCGGCTCCGTGAAATTGATGCGGTCGTGAATGGCACGGGCGGCCATCCGGGCACGCCACAAAGAGCGACGCAATGACATTTTGTTCAGCGTCGGCGTTTCAAAAACACTGTCCACCATTGCGCACCTCCCGAAGGATGCTAGGCCAATCTGTTTATGGTTAATTATTCCGGCCTCTGCGCTCATCCATACATCTTCCGCGACGAAAAATCAAGTTTTGCATGCAAGAAAGTGCCTGTTTTAACCTGTTTCCTAACGTAATAGGTACAACGCTACGCGTTAACACAGCTGCCGCGCCCGCTCAATAATCCGGGCTAAGGTCATGAAGAAGAGTGATGATTCTAAAGCGACTCTGAACAGGCCTGATTGTTATTAACGACGGGGCCAGGTCGGATTGCGCTTCTCAAGAAATGCCGCCAGACCTTCTTTACCTTCCGGGCTGGCGCGCAGACGGGCAATCAACTCGATGGTGAAATCAACAAGGTCATCTTCGATCCGCGCCGAGTCAACCCGGCGCAGCAGGTCTTTGGCTGCCGTCTGGGCTTTGGGGCCACCCGCAGAGATGCGCTCGATCAAACGGGCCGCCGCCGCCGCCATCATGCGATCCGGAACCAGTTCGTGAATCAGGCCAAGCCCCTTGGCCTCGGTCGCATTAAAAGGCTCAGCGGTCAGGAAATAACGACGGGCAGCGCGCACGCCCATGGCGCGCACCACATAGGGGCTGATAACAGCGGGCACCAGACCCAGCTTGACTTCGGAAAGACGGAAGCTGGCGGCATCCGAGGCCACCACTACATCACAACAGGCGACAATACCAACACCGCCACCCACTGCGGTCCCTTGCACCAAACCGATCAGCGGTTTGGGAAATTCGTAAAGCGTCTTCATCATCAGCGCGAGATTTTGCGCTTCGGCGATGTTATCTTCCTTGCTTGAATTGGCGGTGCGCTGCATCCAGTTGATGTCGGCACCAGCACAGAAGCTGGCACCATTGGCTTTCAGCAAGACCATGCGGCAGGCCGGATCACTGCCCAGCATGTCGAAGCTGCGGGTGATTTCACGAATCAGGATTTCGTCCAGAGCATTATGCATCTCGGGACGATTGAGCGTGACCGTGGCCACGCCGTCAGCTGACTGCTCCAACAGCAGGGGGGCCGCCGTCATCGATCTGGCACTCCCGGATCCGTCCATCCCATTACACCCGCAACGAGTAACACTAACAAAGGGAACGCCCCCTATCCTTTTGATTTATCTACAATAGAGGTTAACACACCCCAAAGATAGGTAACAATTATATTAGTGTTTGATTCTGTTGCATTTTTACAGCTTCTAAAAATGGCTGAATTTTGTCTTTTTCGAGAGAAAAGTGAAAAGCTGAAACTTGGAACCAGGAAACAGTGCTTTTCACGCTTGACCTAATATCCTTCCCTCCACTTTGCGGCGGCAACCGGTTTATACCACTCTCCCAACAGACACTTGGGATGGGTATATCCATGTCTGGCTAAAAAACCTAATTGCACCCCATTCTCAGCTCGTCAAAAAAGTTGAGAATGGGGTAGCTATACGTTTCATAGTCATTCCCGCGCAAGCGGGAATGACTAGGTTTTACGGCTCTATCTTTCCGGACGGACACTCAGACTCTCCCTCCACCCAGCTTGCAGATATGCTTCCATTCCGCCGGAGTCACGGGCTGTACCGAGAGGCGGGACTGGGTGACCAGTGCCATCTTGGCCAGTTGGGGATCGGCTTTGATCTGGAGCAGAGTTACCGGCGTTTTCAGGGCGGCCACCGGCTCTACGCCCACCTGCACAAACCGGCCGGTTTCGTCGGAAGGGTCGGGGAAAGCGGTTTTGGTAATCCGCATGATCCCGACAATCTCCCGCCCGACATTGGAGTGATAGAAGAAAGCGAGATCGCCGAGCTTCATGCTCATCAGGTTGCGTTTGGCGAGGTGGTTACGCACCCCGTCCCATCCGGCGGCGCCGTCTTTCAGCAGCCGCTCCCACGGAAAAACCGTCGGCTCGGACTTCATCAACCAGTAGGCGGGCGGCAGGCCGGATCACTGCCCAGCATGTCGAAGCTGCGGGTGATTTCACGAATCAGGATTTCGTCCAGAGCATTATGCATCTCGGGACGATTGAGCGTGACCGTGGCCACGCCGTCAGCTGACTGCTCCAACAGCAGGGGGGCCGCCGTCATCGATCTGGCACTCCCGGATCCGTCCATCCCATTACACCCGCAACGAGTAACACTAACAAAGGGAACGCCCCCTATCCTTTTGATTTATCTACAATAGAGGTTAACACACCCCAAAGATAGGTAACAATTATATTAGTGTTTGATTCTGTTGCATTTTTACAGCTTCTAAAAATGGCTGAATTTTGTCTTTTTCGAGAGAAAAGTGAAAAGCTGAAACTTGGAACCAGGAAACAGTGCTTTTCACGCTTGACCTAATATCCTTCCCTCCACTTTGCGGCGGCAACCGGTTTATACCACTCTCCCAACAGACACTTGGGATGGGTATATCCATGTCTGGCTAAAAAACCTAATTGCACCCCATTCTCAGCTCGTCAAAAAAGTTGAGAATGGGGTAGCTATACGTTTCATAGTCATTCCCGCGCAAGCGGGAATGACTAGGTTTTACGGCTCTATCTTTCCGGACGGACACTCAGACTCTCCCTCCACCCAGCTTGCAGATATGCTTCCATTCCGCCGGAGTCACGGGCTGTACCGAGAGGCGGGACTGGGTGACCAGTGCCATCTTGGCCAGTTGGGGATCGGCTTTGATCTGGAGCAGAGTTACCGGCGTTTTCAGGGCGGCCACCGGCTCTACGCCCACCTGCACAAACCGGCCGGTTTCGTCGGAAGGGTCGGGGAAAGCGGTTTTGGTAATCCGCATGATCCCGACAATCTCCCGCCCGACATTGGAGTGATAGAAGAAAGCGAGATCGCCGAGCTTCATGCTCATCAGGTTGCGTTTGGCGAGGTGGTTACGCACCCCGTCCCATCCGGCGGCGCCGTCTTTCAGCAGCCGCTCCCACGGAAAAACCGTCGGCTCGGACTTCATCAACCAGTAGGCGGGCATCAGGCCGTCTCCGCTTTCAGGGGGCGGGTCAGCAGACTGGTAATCGTCGTATCCAGATCGGCACCGTGGTTGAGAATGGCATCAACCGCCGCACAGATCGGCACCTCCACCCCCGCTGCTTCCGCCCGCTGCACCACCGCGCTGGCGGTATAAAGCCCCTCAGCCAGCTTAGGACTATCGGCCTGAATGTCGTCCAGAGTCTGTCCCTGCCCGAGGGCCAAACCGAGGGAATAATTGCGCGACTGGCCCGAAGTGCAGGTGAGGGTCAGGTCGCCAAAACCCGACAGCCCCATGAAAGTTTCCGGCTTGGCCCCCAGCGCCTGCCCGAGGCGGCGCAACTCGGCCAGCCCGCGTGTCATCAGCGCAGCGCGGGCATTGTCACCAAACCCCTTGCCGCTGACCACGCCGCAGGCAATCGCCAGCACGTTCTTGAGGGCGCCGCCCAACTCAACCCCGAGCAGATCATCCGAAGCGTAACAACGGAAACTGCGGCTGCTGAAGCTGGTCGCCAGCTGCGACGCCAACAGCGGATCAGCTGCGGCAATCGTCACCGCAGTCGGCAGCCCGCGGGCGACTTCCGTCGCGAAGGTCGGGCCAGACAGCACAGCAAGGCGCGCCTGCGGAATGAATTCCTTCAGCAGTTCGGTCATCAAGCGGCCCGAGCCGCGCTCAATCCCTTTGGCACAGATCACCAGCGGCTGCAGCGGACGCACGCTAAGGGCAATCAGCGGCGCCAGCGAGCGGATTTCCTGCGCGGGCAGTACCAGCAGCACAATATCATTCTGGATGACATCAATCAGATCACCGGTGACACGCGGAACCGGGGTAAGGCGGATACCCGGAAGATAGTTGCGGTTTTCACCGCGTGAAGCCATTTCAACCAAATCGGCGTAATTGCGGCCCCACAGCGTCACCTGACGTCCGGCCCGCGCCACGGCTACCGCCAGCGCCGTGCCCCACGCTCCCGCTCCGATAACGCCGACACTGTGCATGGATGATGGTGATGGTGTTTTGTACATGGCAGGCAGTCTAGCGTTTTCCAGCCTGCGGGTCGAGAGGCCAGCGCGGGCGGGAGTGACCGTCATCCTCCGGCCCAATTCCGGCCTCCAGCCGCTCCAGCCCGGCCCATGCAATCATCGCCGCATTATCGCCGCACAAGGCCAGCGGCGGCGCTACCATCGGTACCCCGATACTGGCGGCAATGCTGGACAGCGCTGTGCGAATGGCCTGATTGGCCGCAACCCCGCCTGCCACCACCAGCGCGGTCGGCGTGGTCGGAACCAGCTTGAGGGCGTGGCGGGTGCGGTCGGCCAGACTGGCAGCAATCGCGCTCTGAGTGGCCGCCGCCAGATCCCGCACATCTTCCGGAGTCAGCGGGGTTGCCAAACCAGCCACCTTGTGACGCACGGCGGTTTTAAGGCCGGAGAAAGAAAAATCACAGCCCGCCCGCCCTAGCATCGGGTGTGGCAGATCGAAACGGCGGGGATTGCCACCGCTGGCCGCTTTTTCAAGCGCCGGGCCACCGGGATAGCCCAGCCCGAGCAGCTTGGCGGCTTTGTCAAAACACTCGCCCGCTGCATCATCCAGCGTGGTGCCAAGACGGCGATAGCGCCCCACCCCTTCCACCCACAGCAACTGGGTGTGCCCACCGGAGGCCAGCAACAGCAGATAGGGGAAAGCGACCTTGTCGGTCAGCCTTGCGGTTAGGGCATGGCCTTCCAGATGGTTGATGCCATACCACGGCAGCGCGGCAGCACGAGCCAGCAGACGGCCATATGTTACGGCCACCAGCAACCCGCCGATCAGCCCCGGCCCGGCGGTTGAAACCACCAGAGAAAGGTCAGACAGTTTAACTCCGGCTTGGGTCAGTGCCGCCTCAACCAGCAGATCCAGTTTCTCGAGATGGGCGCGGGCCGCTGCTTCGGGCACAACGCCACCATAGGGACGATGCAACTCAATCTGTGAGGCAATCAGCGAAGACAATACGGTACCGTCTGCCGATACCACGGCGGCGGCAGTCTCGTCACAGCTGCTTTCAAGGCCGAGGGCCAGCCTGCTCATGCTCACTCCCGACCTCGCGCCACTCGGCTTCCACAACTTTTCCGGCTGATCCGGCCCGGCTGCGCTTGATGGCGCGGGAGTCGAACCAGTAATGCCCCTCTATCTGACCGGACTTCTGCAACAAAGCCCAGAGCAGACGGCGGGCAGGGGGGAACAGCAACAGCAAAGCCACCACATCGCTGACCAGACCCGGCAGGATGAACAGGAACCCGGCGGCCATAATGCAGAAGCCGTCCCAGCCTTCCTGCATGGGAGGCTCGCCGAATTCCAGCTTGTTCACAAAGCGCTCCAGCGTCAGCAGGCCTTGCCAGCGCAGCAGCAAAACCCCGATCAGAACGGACAGAAAAGCCAGTCCCAGCGTTGCCAGAAACCCGATGGTTTTAAGACAAACGACCAGCGCCACCACTTCGGTGACCAGCAGGAAGAGAAAAATAGGGCCAGCAGACATTACGGAACTTCTTGTCGGAGGGTGCTTTCCAGCTTAAGTAAGGGGTTACTGGCCAAACTGCAAGAGGGTCTGGACTTTAAGCTGCAGATGAGGGAATCTCTCCAACAGGTTTCCGGCACTCTGCCAGAGTCTGAAAGGGTTATGACCGTGATCTGGTTCGATATTGTCGTTTTTGCCGCCGTTGCTGCTTTTTTGGCCTACCGCCTGTACAGCGTACTGGGCGAGAAGAATGATGACGAGCGGAGTCGCCCTAATCCTTTTGTCCTGCCACCGCGTGATAAAGCTGAAACACCGCCTCCGGCCTCTTCTGGTCCGAGTCCGGGCTATGGCGAGCCGGTCGCACCGCCACCCAAGGTGCCGCCCCATGCTCCGGATTCGCTGGCGGGACGCATTGCCAGTATCCATGAAGCCGATCCCAATTTCAGCGAAAAAAGCTTTCTGGCAGGTGCCCGCAGCGCTTTCGAAATGATTGTCACGGCTTTTGCTGCCGAAGATACCGTCGCCCTGCGCCCGTTGCTCAGCGATGATGTCTATAGCAGCTTTGCCGGAGCCATCCGGGCCCGCCAGCTGGCCAAGGAGAAGCTGGAAACCAAGGTTGTCCGCATCAAGGATGTGGAGTTGATGGACGCGGTCATGACCATCAACACCGCCCGCGTCACGGTGCGGATCATCTCCGAGCAGATTCAGTGTACGCGCAACGCCGCCGGTGAAGTGGTAGACGGCAACCCGACCGCCAGCCATCAGGTCACTGATGTCTGGAGTTTTGCCCGCAATACCCGCTCGCTTGATCCCAACTGGCATCTGGTAGAAACCCGCGCCGAAGGATAAAACCGTGCGTTCCCTCCGTTTCGCCTTTCTACTGCTGCTGGTTGGCTGTGCCGAGTTGCAGACCATTCTGACGCCGCCACCCACCACACCCGCGCCAGTCTCTGCCGCCCCCACCACCGGACAGCCTGCTGCGCTCTATCAGAAAATCGGCTTTGCGGATCTACCCGGCTGGACGGGCGACAGAATTGAAGAGGCCCTGCCTGCCCTTACCCTGTCCTGCAAACGCCTCGTCACCCTGCCCGCCGAGCGCAGTCTGGGCGCTGACAGCAAAACCGGCACGGTGAGTGACTGGACGGATTTCTGCACCCGGCTTCTGATGGTCAGCACTCCCGCCGAATTACGCACCCTGATTGAAGAAAAACTGCAGCCCTGGCAAATCACCGAGGCAGGCAAAAGCGACGGCCTGTTTACCGGTTATTATGAAGCCAGCCTCAAGGGCTCGCGCAGCCGCCACGGTGTTTACCAGACCCCGCTGCTGCGTCGTCCCGCCGATCTGGTGATGGTCGATCTCGGCGACTTCCGTGAGGAGTTGAAGGGGCAGCGTATTGCCGGACGGGTGCAAAGCGGTCGCCTCAAACCCTATGAAGACCGCCGCCAGATTGAAACCGGCGCCCTGTCGAGCCGTCATCTGGAAATGGTCTGGATTGATGATCCGGTTGCAGCCTTCTTTGTGCAGGTGCAGGGATCGGGCCGGGTTCAGCTGGATGATGGCGACGTCTTGCGGGTCGGCTATGACGGACAGAACGGTCATCCTTACGTTGCCATTGGCCGTACGCTGGTGGCTGAGGGCGCTTTGACGCAAGAGCAAGTCTCGATGCAAAGCATTGCCGCGTGGCTCCATGCCCATCCCGACCGCGCCGCTGCGGTGATGCACAGCAACCCCTCTTATGTTTTCTTCCGCGCCGTGCCCGGTATTGACGGGCCCGAAGGGGCAGCCCATGTCGCCCTCACCCCCGGTCGCTCACTGGCGATTGATAACCGCTTTATCGGCTATCATGTGCCGGTGTGGCTGGATGCCGAAGACCCGCGCAGCGCCGGAGCCCGTCTGCAGCGCCTGATGGTGGCGCAGGATACCGGCGGCGCCATCAGCGGCGTGGTGCGCGGAGATTTCTTCTGGGGTCATGGTGCCGAAGCGGAAGCCGCCGCCGGAGTCATGAAGAGTCGGGGCAGTTATTTCGTGCTGCTGCCCAAAGCGCTGAACCCGGCGGGATCGGCACCGTGAAACCGTCCCGCGCCTTTCCGTCCGACGGCAAGGGACAAAAAGCTGTTTCACCCGACCAGACCCACACCGACCGCGACTTATGGCACAAGGTCGCCGCGGGCATCAAACCGCTCAAGGGTCGCGCCCGCCCACTGACCCCGACATCGCCTGATCCATCCGAGATTAAAGTCACCAAGCTGCTGGCAACTCCGGCCCGTCCCAAAGTTCCCCTCAAGACCCTGTCAACCCGGCACGCCGAAGACATCGACTCCTCAACCCTGCAGAAATTCCGCGCCGGAAAAATGCCGATTGCCGGGCGGATTGACCTGCATGGAATG
>CAYSDE010000020.1:0-18324 GCA_964429685.1 uncultured Pseudobdellovibrionaceae bacterium | reverse complement strand
GGTGCAGACAATGCTGACCGGCTGGACGGTAAGGCTGAGCCCCTCGGCTTCATCCCCAGCCCGACAGCGGCCGGCAAGCCGAGATAAAGACCGAACTCTATCGCCCGGTTCTGCTCCTTCAGCGCGGCCGCGCTGCCCTGTTCCCGCAGCACATGGCTGAGAATGGGCAGCAGCGCGGTGCCCATGGCAATGCCGATCACCCCCACCGGCAGCTGATAAAGCCGGTCAGCATAGGACAGATAAGAGACTGCGCCCTGCGGCAGCAGCGAGGCCAGCACCATATCAATAAAGATATTGATCTGCATGACGCCCGCGCCCAGCGCACCGGGGCCGATCAGCTGCAGCAGCCGTTTGATGCGCGGGGTAAAAGCGGGCAGGCGCAAGGTCAGGCTCCAGCCCGCCCGCCGCAGCGACAGCGCCAGCCAGACCAGTTGCACCGCACCGGAAACCGTAATCGCCCAAGCCTGACCGGTGGCCGCTACCACCTCCGTTTCGTTCCAGACCAGTAAAGCCGCAATCTGCACCAGATTGAAGGCGGTCGGTGCCGCGGCATAGGGCCCGAACCGCCCCAGCGCATTGAGGATACTGCCGAGCAGGGCGGCGAGGGAAATCAGCAGCAGATACGGAAACGTGATCTGTGAAAGATTGACGGCCAGCGCAAACTTGACCGGATCATCGGCATAGCCGGGCGTGATGACATGCATCAGCAGCGGCATCAGCAGCATCATCAGCAGGGTAAAAGCCAGCAGGGTAGCGGTCAGCACCGCCAGTGCTTCCTCGGCAAAACGGCGGGCCTCACCCGGCCCGTCCTTCAGGCTGCCGGTAAACAGCGGCACAAAGGAAATGGTAAAAGCGCCCTCGGCAAACAGGCGGCGGAACAGGTTGGGCAGACGCAAGGCAATAAAAAAGGCATCCGCCGCCATTCCGGCGCCCAGAATATTGGCCGCGATGACATCGCGGGCAAATCCGGTAGCCCGGCTAACGAGGGTCCAGCCCCCGACGGTGAAGAAGGCACGCTTGAAACTCATGACACTCCCGTGTAACCCAAAGGGACGCAAACGAAAAGGCGCAGCATGCAGGAATCTTTCTCCCCCGACCGGCTTTACCGCCTTGCCGTCCCCGCCGTGGCGGTGGCGCTGATTCTGCTTTCGCTCTGGCAGGCGGCTGGAATGTTTCTGGGCGCCAGCAACCTTATCATGCCCAACGGCATCGCCATTGGGTCGGATTTTCTGTCCCTCTGGAGTGCGGCATGGCTGGCCGTAACCGGTAACGCTGCGGGCGCATATGACCCGGAAACCATCCGCGCCGCCCATAATCTCGCCGTCCCCGCCAATACCGCGCTAACCTTGTGGCATTATCCGCCAAGTTTCCTGTTGCTGCTGGCTCCCTTCGGCTTTCTGCCCTATCTGCCCGCCTATATCCTTTTTATTGCGTTGACCGGACTGCTTTACCTGCACCTGCTGTGGACGCTGCGCCCCCACCCCAGCACCCTGCTGCTGGCGCTTGGCTTTATCGGTTTCTGGGTCAATCTGATGGCCGGACAGAATGGTTTCCTGACCAGTTGTCTGATCGGCTGGGCACTGGTGCTGATGAAGCGCCGCCCGCACATGGCCGGAGTGTTGATTGGCCTGCTCAGCTTCAAGCCGCAACTCGGACTTTCCATCCCGCTGGCTCTGCTGGCTGGCCGCCACGGCCGAACCTTTTTCATGGCCGGACTGGCTACCCTCCTGCTAGCAGCGGCTAGTGGACTGGCTTTCGGGGTGGCTCCATGGCTGGCCTTTGCCGAGAACCTCCGCAATCCGGTCACCATCCTTGAAAGTGGCCGCATTCCGATGAGCCATATGACCTCGGTCTTCAGTGCGCTCTGGATTACCGGTCTGCCGCCTTTCCTGTGCTATCTGGCGCAAGCAGTGGTGGCCATAACCGCCAATATCATTCTCTTTGTCGTCTGGCGGCGCGACAACACCGCTTTCGAAATCAAGGGCGCCCTGCTGGTGCTGACGATGATGCTGACCACCCCCCACCTCTTCAACTACGACATGGCTCTGCTAGCGCTGCCGCTGGTCTTGATGTGGAAGCATGGCGAGCAGACCGGGTGGCGGTGGGGCGAACGCCCGATCCTGCTGCTGGTCTGGCTGGCCCCTC
Organism: uncultured Pseudobdellovibrionaceae bacterium; assembly: GCA_964429685.1. Taxonomy (GTDB): domain Bacteria; phylum Pseudomonadota; class Alphaproteobacteria; order UBA2400; family UBA2400; genus CAYSDE01. The sequence continues at coordinate 16,179 of CAYSDE010000020.1, read as the reverse complement.
TGCTGCTGACCCCCAACGGCGAAGACGGCAAGGTCAACCTGCTGCCACTGGCAACGCTGCTAATGCTCGGACTGGTAACCCGCAGGTGTTTCAAACCTGTCGGCGGATGAAGCGGGACAGCAGAGGAATACTTTCCATGACAGCCCTTGCACAAAAGCCCCCCAACCCCGTAAGTCAAGCTTACCCTGTTGAGCTAGGGGCTGTCCCCAATTGAAGTTGAATCTTATCAAAAAGATAGCTCGTCATCCCGGCGAAAGCCGGGATCCATCTTCCGCCGTCTCCTTCTGCCTCACGGCCGGGAGATCCGCTGCTTCAATCTATGGGCGCTTATTACCGTTCTGAAGACAGCCAAATCTACTACTTCTCCACCGCCAACTTTTACGGAGTCTGAAAATGGTATAGACGCTGTCTGATATTACGTCGACCGGGTGAACTCAGCTGAACATCCGGCGGTGGCAGGGGGGCGATTGTCCCCAGGATGCCTTCATGGCGGCCACCCTTTCTGCCGGGTCGCTGACAATGATATGACAGTTTTCGCCCAGTCGCATGGCGGTGCAGAAGTCCGTCACCGTTTTGTGGTGAGGAACATGCAGTCTGCTGAGAACATCAATCGTACCCTGTGCCTGAGAGTTGTCCAGCGTGACCGGGCTAACGATGGCATCTGACCTGACCTGCAGGGGCGGGAACGTGTCCGGGCGGGTCAGGGGATCAATGTTATGGAAGGGGGGAGCCTCGGCGCTGTCCTGATTGAGGGTGATGAATCTAACCGTGAGGGACAAGGTCGGGGTCATCTGGGCGATCTTCTCAACCGGGTCGGCTACCAGCCAATGAAAGTGCTCGCCGATGATGAGGGTTTGCGTCCGGTTTGCCAGCATGTGAAAGGCTTTAAGCAGATTGGGATCAGCAGGGGTGTTGTCAATCAGGGTGGAAAGCCGTTCAGCCAGCGCGCTGAGCGGAGCAGAATGATTGAAGCGTTCTCTCAGACCAACGCCGGGATTGGTAAAAGGCAGACTTGGAAGAGGAGGTAGCGGATCCAGCACTAGCACCTCGCCCAGCGGCATGCCGACGACCAAGGGTATTGCTTCCTCATGACGTTCGCTGATCTGCGGGGTCAGGGTGAGAGTGGAGAGGGAATAGGTAATGCCTTTTATATCATCAATTACCATCGACGGAATGAAGCGGGCGCAGACATTCAGGGCCAGATAGCCGTCCATGAGTATCATTCCTGCCCCCTCTGTCTGCCGGGTCTACGTGATGCAGACCCTGACGATCTGTTTCTGTCCCTTGCTCAGCTTCAGCTCTCCGGCGGTAAAAAGGTCAGCGCTCACCACCATGCCGATGTCCGCGATTTTCTGGTCATTGATACGCACGCCGCCGCCCTGAATCAGCTTCTTGGCTTCGCCCTTGGAACTGGCCAGTCCGGCAGATACCAGTACTTCTACCACGCTGGCTTTCCCGACCAGATCAGCTGTCAGTTCCAGACGCGGCAAGGCAGCACCCAGATGGCCCTGCTCAAAAGTTTCCTGCGCGGTTTTCTGCGCGGCCTCGGCGGCGTCCCGCCCATGCACCAGCGCGGTCACTTCGGTGGCCAGAATCTTTTTGGCGTCGTTGATTTCGCGGTCTTTCAGCGCCTCAAGCCGTTTGATTTCGTCCAGCGGCAGCTCGGTAAACAGGCGCAGCCAGCGGCCAATATCGGCATCCTCGCAATTGCGCCAGTACTGCCAGAAATCATAAGGCGATTTCTTGTCCTTGTTGAGCCAGATGGCATTGCCCGCGCTCTTGCCCATCTTCTGGCCCGAGGCGGTGGTGATAAGCGGCTGAACCAGACCATACAGCTCAAAGCCGTATTTGCGGCGGCCCAGTTCGACCCCCTGAATCATGTTGCCCCACTGGTCGGTGCCCGAGGCCTGCAGGGTGCAGTCATACCGCTTCTTGAGCTCGACAAAGTCGTAGCCCTGCATAATCATGTAGTTGAATTCAAGGAAGGTCAGCGGATGCTCGCGCTCCAGCCGGAGCTTGACCGATTCCATCGTCAGCATGCGGTTGATGGTGAAATGCGTCCCCACCTCGCGCAGCAACTCGATATAGCCCAGCTTGTCGAGCCAGTCGGCATTGTTGACCAGAATGGCATCAGTCGGGCCGGTGCCGAAGGTCAGGAATTTGCTGATGTCACCTTTGATCCCGGCAATGTTGAGGGCAATCTGCTCATCGCTCATGACCGGGCGGGATTCATCGCGGAAGGAGGGATCGCCAATGCGGCCCGTGGCTCCGCCCACCAAGGCAATGGGGCGATGCCCAGCCTTCTGCAGACGACGCAGCAGCATCAGCTGGGTCATATGTCCGACATGCAGACTGTCGGCGGTTGGGTCAAAGCCACAATAGCCGGTGACAATGCCCTTGCTGGTTGCAGCAAGCAAGCCAGCGGCATCGGTACATTCGGGACTATGGCCACGCTCGGTCAGAAACTGCAGCAGATCGGCACTCATTTTGAATCCTCTTCCCCCCAGATATGGCAAGAAATCCCTGCATTAACAAGCCAATTAGACATGATTAAGCAGGTTTCAACCAATTCATGACAGGCTGAGGGCAGAAAACAAGGCGCGGGAGGCCATAATGACCGGGTTGCTGGGAAATTTTGAGACTGTGACCCTTCGTTCGGGCGAAGCCATTGAATTTGTTGGATCGGAAAGGGCCAGCTTTGTCTGGGATACCGGGTCGCCGGGCCTGATCGAGGGCCTGCAGGAGGCGGTTGGGGCCCTTCGTCAGTATCTGGCCGAGCGCAGCCTTGATGCCGGGGTACGAGCCGCCCGCGAGGGAATCGAGTCCGTGCTGGACTATTTGGGCAGCGGCAAAAACTTCACGACAGCGCGGGACTCTTTCGGCCTTGATGCGGGATATTATATCGCCCGCTTCTGCACCAATTACGATTTTGCGGCGCTGGGCACGGTTGAGCAACTCGGCCCGGTCAAGCATGTTGAATGGTTGCGCCATTACAACCAGCATCCTTATGCGCGGGAAGCCTTCTTTGCCGCTTGTGCCGCTGGGCTGGTTTTTACCGGAGCCAGTGACGAGGCCGGACGCAGCGCCGGTTTCTGGATCAGCCACAGCCCTGATCCCGAGGTGATTGCTGCCTACGAGAAAGCCGGAGGCCGCTTCACTGCCGCCGAAAGCGAAGCGATGAGCCGTACTGTTTCAACCAGAGTTGCGTAATTTCAAGGAGAGCAAGATGCCTATTTCAGACGGACGTCCGACCGGCAATTTCAATCAAGGGGCCCAGCGCGCTATTGAGGCATTGGGCAGGTATGATCAGCAGCATGGTGGCAAGCTTCACTCGGCTCTCACCAATGCTCAGCAGATTGTTCAGGGTGCCGACATCAAGCTAGAGGCTTGTGATATGATTGGTTTAAGTCAGGCAATGCAGGCGCTGGAAAAGACCAACCCCAGCATCAAGGGTGATATGAACGAATTGAATAAGGCTCTTCGCAATAAATTTGAAGGCGACCCCGCGAAGTGCAACCCATAATACCAACGGTCTTAATGATTGCCCCATAGATGGCCGTCACTCCGGCGAAGGCCGGAGTCTGCCCCGTGCCACGACACGGGGCCGGTATGACCGTTGGTATAATACCTCCCCAATCCCCAATCCCGCCACGCCGGGGTCGCAAGACCTTGTTCTTAACCATTTCCCGGCAAAATTTGCCCAGTCGTTAACTTTACATTCATTAACATTAGTATAAGGTGTAGGTCGGAATTGTCTCCGTTTAACAGGTCTGAACGGGCTTGGCTAAGCGGTCGGAAACGTTAACACTTGCGTCATTGGGCCGGGGAGCCAGAGGGCGGATATGAACAGCTTCCTGCAAACTCTTAAGCTTTTGGGGCCGCTGCGTCTGGCCGCATTGGGCGGCGTTGGCCTTGCCACCCTACTTGGCTTGTTCCTGATGATGATGCAGCTGGGCAGCGCGTCGATGACGACGATCTATCGCGGCCTCAGCCCGGATGAAGGCGGCGCCATTGTCCAGCGCCTTGAACAGCTTAATATTCCCTATCAGGCGTCTTCCGATGGCACCCGCATTTCAGTGCCGGATGATCAGGCGGGGCGGGTGCGCATGTTGCTGGCCGAGGAGGGCTTGCCCTCCGGCGGCGGCGTTGGCTACGAGATTTTCAATCAGCCGGAAGGGTTTGGCACCAGCTCTTTCCTGCAGAACATCAACCAGCAGCGGGCGCTGGAAGGCGAGTTGGCTCGCACCATCCGGGGCATGAGCGGCATTGCGGGCGCTCGGGTGCAGTTGGTACTGCCGAAGCGTGAGTTGTTCTCCCGCGACGCCGCTCAGGCCCGCGCCAGCGTGTTTCTGGAACTGCGCGGCGGCGATATGGATCGCCAGCAGATTTCTGCCATTCAGCATCTAGTGTCCTCGGCGGTGCCGCAACTGGAGCCGGGCAAGGTGGCGATTATCGACTCCCGCGGCAATCTGCTGGCCTCTGGTACCGGCTCAAACACGCTGTCGGCCCAGCAGGCTTCAGCCGAAGAACAGCGCATCGCCGTCGAACAACGCCTGTCCCAGCGGGTTGAGGAAATTCTGGGCCGTACCGTTGGTTTCGAAAAGGTGCGCGCCGAAGTGACGGTGGATCTTGATCTCGATAGCGTCACTACTCAGAGTGAAACTTTTGATCCTGAAACACAGGTCGCCCGCTCTACCCAGTCGGTGACCGAGCAGAGCCAGACCAACGAGCCGACACCGCCGGCCGATGCCAGCGTGTCGGTTGTCAATAATCTGCCCGGTGGTGCCACCGGGGCCCAGTCCGCGACCACCAGCGCTTCTACGCCGACTTCGAAGAACAGCCGGACGGAAGAAACCTCCAATTTTGAAATCAGCAAGACGACCCAGAACCATGTCCGCAACCCCGGCAGTCTTCGCCGTCTTTCGGTGGCGGTGCTGGTGGATGGCACTTACACCACGGAGGGTGAGGGCAAAGACGCCACGCAGGTTTACAAGCCTCGCTCACAAGCCGAACTCGATCAATATGCGGCGCTGGTGCGTAGTGCGGTCGGTTTCGATGCCAATCGCGGCGATACGGTGGAAGTGGCCAATCTGCAATTCGTGCAGGAAGACGATGGCAGCAAGGCCGACATGCTGACCAAGCTGACTGGCAACCCGCAGCTCATGCGCATGGCCGAGGTTGGGTTGTTTGGCCTGCTTGGTATCATGGTGCTGCTGCTCTTTGTGCGGCCATTGGTGAAATCGCTGATGGAACCGCGTCAGCTGACCGAGGACAAGTTGCTGGCCAGTACGGCCGCCGCCGCCCAGTTGTCGGGCCCCGGCGCCCTCGCCGAGCAGATGGATGCGGAAGAGAGCGACCAGCAGCCTGACAGCATGATCGACATCAACCGGGTTGATGGCCGGGTCAAGGCCTCCTCGCTCAAGAAGATGGGCGAGATCATCGACAAGCATCCTGAAGAGGCCGTGGCGATTGTCCGGCAGTGGATTTACGCCGAAAGCTGAGAGGGGTTGATATGGCAGGGCGCGTACGCGAAGACTATCGGTCACTGACCGGCCCCGAAAAGGCCGCCATTCTGCTGCTGGCCGTGGGCGAAGACCACGCCATGAAGATGTTCGGCCATATGGATGATGAAGAGATCAAGGAAATCTCGCAGGTCATGGCCAATCTTGGCACGGTCAGTTCCACCATCATCGAAAAACTGTTTGTCGAATTTGCCGACCAGCTATCCTCCACTGGCTCGCTGGTAGGTACGTATGAAAGCACTGAGCGCCTGTTGTCCCGTGTCCTCGGCAAGGACAAGGTTGGCAACATCATGGAAGAAATCCGTGGTCCGGCCGGTCGCACCATGTGGGACAAGCTGGGCAATGTGAACGAGGAAGTTCTGGCCAATTACCTCAAGAACGAATATCCGCAGACGGTCGCCGTGGTGGTGTCCAAGATCAAGCCCGATCATGCCGCCCGCGTGCTGGGGATGCTGCCGGAAAGCTTCGCCATGGAAGTCATCATGCGTATGCTGCGCATGGAAGCGGTACAGAAGGAAGTGCTGGACGACGTTGAACGCACGTTGCGCACCGAGTTCATGAGCAATCTGGCGAGAACCCAGCGCCGCGATGCGCACGAGGTGATGGCCGAAATCTTCAACAACCTCGACCGCAACGCCGAAAACCGCCTGATGTCTTCGCTGGAAGAACGCAACCGCGACTCCGCCGAAAAGATCAAGGCCCTCATGTTCACCTTCGAGGATCTGCAGAAAATCGATCCCAGCGGCATTCAGGTGCTGCTGCGTCAGGTCGACAAGGCCAAGCTCGGCATTGCCCTCAAGGGCGCTCCGGATGGCATGAAGGATCTGTTCTTCTCCAACATGTCCGAACGCGCCGCCAAGATCCTCAAGGAAGACATGGAAAGCATGGGCCCGATCCGCCTCCGCGATGTCGAGGAGTCGCAAAGCTACATGGTCACGCTGGCCAAGGATCTGGCCGCCAAGGGCGAAATCATCATTGCCGAAGGCGGCAAGGACGAACTGGTTTATTAGCGGGGGAGTAATGCAAAAGATAAACACGATCCTGCTGGTTATGTTTTTTACCGTCCTCATCGTTTTTGGGTGGGCTGTTTGTTTTGCAGATATTGCCGGGCCGCGACTGTGCGTTGATTCGATGGATGATACTAGTGGCTGTGACTATGTGGCTATAAAACATATGTCACTCTTCTTTAGGGCCATTGGCTACAATGGCCAGTTAGGTTTATTGTACGTGATGAATGATGGTACGCCTTATCTGCGGGAAGGCACCTACGAAAGTATCCGGTTGGCTATTCTGCCGATAATAACGCTGTGGGGTCTTTGGTTTTTATCTTCAATATTTATGGGACGAAAGAGGGGGCGAAGCTGATATGCAAAAGCCTCTGTTCCTTGATGTGCTGCTGTTCGTGTCTGGCTTGACGGGCACGTACTATCTATGGCCCCAATCCTCCGCTTTTGGATATGGCGAGCAAGTTAATTGTGCTATTATTTCTCTGCCGGAAGGTGGTGGTTATATCTGCAATAAATTTTCTTTTGGTAATTTCTACGCCGCATCTGCACTGCAGGGCTGGATAGCGGTGTGTTGCGTTGTGTTTTTGATTCTAGGTTTTATCTTCCATTCAAGCACTAGGCTCATGCCCGTTTTGAGACGCAAGTGGAGGCACGATGCCTGAAGTGGAAAGATACCTCTTTGATACCAGCTTTGATGCGCCGCCGCGTGCGCCTGAGCCTGAGCCGGTGCTTGAAGAGATATTCACCGAACCGCTGCCGCCCCCGCCACCAACGTTCAGCGAAAGCGAACTGGTTGCCGCCCGGGCGCAGGCGCGGGCCGAAGGGCTGGCCGATGGATTGAAGCGGGGCCGGGCTGAGGCTGAAGCTGATTACGAGAACGGCGTCGCCCGGGTCTTGATGTCGCTGTCGGCGCAGGTGGTTGATCTGCTGACCGAACAGGCGGCAAGGATTGAACAGAACCGGCAGATGGCGATGGAGATCGCCCTGACGCTGGCCCGCAAGCTGTTGCCCGACTATGCCTCCCGTTTCGGCTTCAGCGAGATTGAGGCGGTGGTGTGCAAAGTGATGGACAGTTTGCACCATGAGCCGCGTCTGGTGGTACGGGTTGCCGAGGCTCAGCTTGATGCGGTCACTGCCCGCGTTCAGCAGGAAGCCGGACGGCGGGGCTTTGACGGCAAGCTGGTCTTTCTGGCCGATGCCGCGCTGGGCCCGGCGGATTGCCGGGTGGAATGGGCAGAGGGCGGTATCGAGCGCGATATGACCCGCATATGGAACGAGATCGACCGTCTGGTGGCAGACGTGGTGAAGGGTGTCGGGGCCGCAACCAGCCCGCTTTAACAGAAGAGGAGTTATATCATGGCCGAATCCAAAGAGGGTCTGAACCTCAACGATCTGACCGGAGCAACCGGCGAGGCTGCCGTTACCCGTGATCTGGAAGCCATCTACGAGATTCCGGTGCAGGTAACCGCCGTGCTGGGCAAGTCAACCATGCCGGTCAACCAGTTGCTCAAACTGGGCCGGGGTGCTGTGGTGCCGCTCGACCGCAAGGTTGGCGAGGCCATCGATATTTATGTCAATAACCGGCTGGTAGCCCGTGGCGAAGTCGTCGTCACCGAAGACCGGCTGGGTGTCACCATGACGGAAATCGTCAAGAGCGACAAATCCTGATCGGGGGAACTGTTCATGCGCCTTCTCATCGTCGGCAAGCTTGAAGGCTATATTGCGGAAGCCGGTCGCATTGCGGTTGGCAAGGGCGCCAAGGTTGCGCATATCGACGATGTCGATGGGGCGCTGGGGGCGCTGCGTGCCGGTAAAGGGGGCGATCTGCTGATGATCGACATCAAATGCGATGTCGAAAAGCTTATTACCGCGCTCAAGGCCGAGCGCTTTACCTTGCCGGTGGTGGCCTGTGGTATCGGCAATGATCCGGCGGCGGCAGTTAAAGCCATCAAGGCCGGAGCCCGCGAATTCATTCCGTTGCCGCCCGATGCCGAGTTGATCGGCGCGGTGCTGGCCGCTGTTGCTGAAGAAACCACCAGCTTTGTCAGCCGCGACCCGGCCATGCAGGGCGTGCTGAAACTCGCCGACCAGATTGCTCCGTCTGATGCCTCTGTCCTGATTACCGGCGAAAGCGGCACGGGCAAGGAAGTGATGGCGCGCTATCTCCATGCCCGCAGCAAACGCGCCAACGGCAATTTTGTCGCCATCAACTGCGCCGCCATTCCCGAGAATCTGCTCGAATCCGAATTGTTCGGTCACGAGAAAGGTGCTTTCACCGGAGCCGTGGCCCGCCGCCTCGGCAAGTTTGAAGAAGCGACCGGCGGTACCCTGCTGCTGGACGAAGTGACCGAGATGCATCCGCGTCTGCAGGCCAAGCTGCTGCGCGCCTTGCAGGAGCGCGAGATTGACCGCGTTGGCGGCAGTGGCCCGGTCAAGATTGATGTGCGGATTCTCGCCACCTCCAACCGCAACATGGCGGATGCGGTGAAGTCCGGCGATTTCCGTGAAGATCTGTTCTACCGCCTCAGCGTTGTGAGTCTCAAATTGCCCCCTCTGCGTGAACGCCCCGCCGACATTCTGGTTCTGGCCGACCACTTCGTCAAAAAATATGCCCATGCCAATGCGGTTGGGGAACGGACCCTGTCGCAGGCGGCCCGCGATACGCTGGCGCGGCATAACTGGCGCGGCAATGTCCGCGAACTGGAAAACACCATGCACCGCGCCGTGCTGCTGTCGATGGGCCCGACCATTGAGCCATCGGCGATCATCCTGACCAATGACCTGCTGGAACATGGCACAACGCTGCCTTCCATGACGAGTGCTGCCCCTGCTGCTCCTGCTCCGGCCTCTGCTGAAGCACCGGGATCACAGGTGGGGCGTACCGTGGCCGATGTCGAGCGCGACCTGATTATTGATACGCTGTCGCACTGCCTCGGCAACCGCACCCATGCCGCCAATATTCTCGGCATCTCCATTCGCACCCTGCGGAACAAGCTGAAGCAGTACAATGAAGAAGGCGTTGAGGTGCCTCCACCGGCGGCGGGCGAGCCGTCCGACCGCGCCGCGTCATAAAGGGGATCAGTGGTGGCCGAACCCGCAGCCAATACCGGAACCTCGGTAACCAGCCTGCTCAACAACCCGGCTTCTGTGCTGGGTGTGTTGCAGGATCTGGGCCGCCGCAAGGATCTGTTTGCGGCGCTGATTCTGGTTGGCATTGTCGTCGGCCTGATCCTGCCGATGCCGAGCTGGATGCTCGACATGATGTTGGCCCTCTCGATCACTTTTTCAGTGCTGATCCTGATGACCTCGCTTTTCATCCTGCGGCCACTGGAATTCAATTCTTTTCCCAGCATCCTGCTGATTGCCACCCTGCTGCGGCTGTCGCTTAATCTTGCTTCTACCCGCCTTATTCTCACCTATGGTCATGAGGGGCCGGATGCCGCCGGTAACGTCATCGAAGCCTTCGCCGGTTTTGTGATGGGCGATGATTTTGCCATTGGTCTGGTGGTGTTTGCCATTCTGGTCATTGTCAACTTTGTGGTTATCACCAAGGGCTCGGGCCGTATTGCCGAAGTGTCGGCCCGCTTTACCCTCGATGCCATGCCCGGCAAACAGATGGCGATTGACGCCGATCTGTCCGCCGGTCTGATTGACGAAACCGAGGCCAAGCGCCGCCGCAAGGATCTTGAAGAAGAAAGCACCTTCTTCGGCTCTATGGACGGCGCTGCCAAATTCGTGCGCGGCGATGCCATTGCCGGTCTGATTATCACTTTCATCAATATCGTGGTTGGCGTCTCGCTCGGGGTTTGGCGTCACGGTATGGACATGAGCGAGTCCTTCAACACCTATGCCCGTCTTACCGTTGGTGACGGGCTGGTTACCCAGATTCCCGCCCTCATCGTCTCGGTAGCTGCCGGTCTGCTCGTAACCAAGGCCGGCGTGACTGGTTCGGCTGAAAAGGCGCTGATCTCCCAGCTGACCAATTATCCCAAGGCGCTTGGCCTGTCGGCCTTCCTGATGACCTTCATGGCCCTGCTGCCGGGCATCCCGAAATTTCCCTTCCTGATGCTGGCGGGGCTGGCCGGGTATGCCGCCTATGCCAATTCGCAGCAACAGGCCTCGCAGGCCCGCAGTCAGGTGGCCGAAGTCGAGGCCGCGAAGAAAAAACCGGTGGTGGCGGAAGAGCCGATTTCTACCGCGCTGGCGATTGATCTGGTGCGGCTGGAACTCGGTTATGGTCTGCTGCCGCTGGTCAACAGTGAACAGGGCCGCAAACTGACCGACCAGATCAAGGGGCTGCGTCGCCAGATGGCTGGCGAAATCGGCTTCATCATGCCGTCGGTGCGTATTCAGGACAATCTACAGCTACCGCCCAACAGCTATGTGGTGCGGGTCAAGGAAATTGAAGTCGGCAAGGGCGAGCTGCGGCCCAACATGCTGCTGGTGATGGATCCCCGGGGCGATACCATCACCCTGCCGGGCGAGGTCACGCGGGAGCCAACCTTCGGTCTGCCCGCGATGTGGATTGATAGCAGTTTCCGTGATGAGGCCCTGTTCAAGGGCTATACGGTGGTCGATCCGCCCACCGTCATCACCACTCATCTGACCGAAGTCATCAAGGACAACATGTCCGAACTGCTGTCGCATTCCGAAACCCAGAAGTTGCTGGACGAACTGGACAAGGTGCATCAGAAGCTGGTGGCCGATGTCATCCCCACCCAGATTTCAGTGGGCGCCTTGCAGCGCATTCTGCAGAGCCTGCTGTCCGAGCGGGTATCGATCCGCGACCTGCCCGCCATTCTGGAAGGCATTTCGGAAGCCTGCGGCTACACCCGCAACATCACCGCGATTGGCGAACATGTGCGCGCCCGCCTTGCCCGCCAGATCAGCCACCAGCACACCAACGAAATCGGCGTCATCCCGCTGCTCACCCTGTCGCCACTCTGGGAACAGGAATTTGCCCGTTCGCTCACGGGCGATGGCGAAGACAAACAGCTGGCCATGGCGCCCAGCAAATTGCAGGAATTCATCAACGCCCTGCGCAATGTTTATGAACGTCACGCCATGATGGGCGAAGTGCCGGTGCTGCTAACCTCCCCCGGCATCCGCCCCTATGTCCGCTCAATTGTCGAGCGTTTCCGCGCTTCCACTCCAGTGCTGTCACAAAATGAAATCCACCCCAAAGCCAAGATCAAGACATTGGGACAGGTTTAACAAGGATAGGGCGCAATGTTCATCGGGTATGACCTGCTCCCCAAGTCTGAGCCAGTCGGAAGTAGAGTCCTTTCATCATTCTAATGAACCATGGTTGGTGTGGCAAGCGCCGGGGTGACGGGTTCTTATTTACTCAGGCTTTCTCAGTCTGGGCATTCTTGCGGTCACGATTCTCTATCCCTTTACGCTTCTCTTCGGGTAGGCTGCTAAACATCGCATTGACCGCTTTGGGCCCACTAATCATCTGGTCAGCAATCAAATTAACAAGACTGAACAATGCTTCCGCAGTTTCTGTGTCGTCAGATAGATCCATCTCTCCGGGATGAACGGCCTCATTGCCGATAACCCGCACAGTATCTAGGGCTTGCTGAACTGTGGGATTGAGCCCTTTTCTAACCAGCGCCCCAATCATCTGATCAATTTTGCCTTGCTCTCCCAAATGAATACATAGTTTCTGAACACATAGCCTGAGAAGGGCAGCAGCCCCTCGCGGCGAAAGCGCAACGATATTTCTCGCCTCATTAAAGTCCGCCTTGATATCGTAGGGCAAGTCTTGATTGGGCTGAACGCCCACGCTGACGGGCGGATATACCAATCTCTCTCCAACCCATACTGATAACTCTTCGCAGCTAAAGCACTTGCTGGCAAAAACGTTGCTTAAGGCAGCTACAGTTAAGCGCACATTAAAGCTCTTGCCCACCCTTGGACGATAATGGTCTCTTGGCGTCAAATCTAGAGACACATCAGGGTCACCAAAGGTTCTCAATGTATTCTTGCGGCCCTCTTCTCGTTGCTCTTGTTCACTCAACATATTTTCTGGAGACACGGTTTGAGCGAACTCCCCAAAAAATTTTAGCCATGTCTGATGGGCCAATGCCTCACAGTGCGGGCAGTAAAATGAACGCTGGGAAAGCTTTGGAGAACTTGTCATATATTTCCCTCACACATCCAAATTGCTCACCTTCAGCGCATTCTCGACAATGAAGTCGCGCCTCGGTTCGACCACGTCGCCCATCAGGGTTGAGAAAACGGTTTCGGCCAGTTCAGCCTGTTTAACGCGCACCTGGACCAGCACGCGCTTGGTGGGGTCGAGCGTAGTGGCCCAGAGCTGTTCGGGGTTCATTTCGCCCAGACCTTTGTAGCGCTGGATGGTCAGGCCCTTGCGGCCATGCGCGAAAATGGCGTCCAGCAGAGCGAGCGGGCCGCCCACCGGCTGTTCGGCCGCTCCCCAACCCAGCTTGGCGGGAGTGGAATAGGCTTCGGCCAGCGCCGCCGACAGGCTTTCGATTTTGCGGGATTCGCCGCTTTTCAGCAGGTCGGAATCGATGACGGCCCGTTGCGGTACGCCGCGCAGATTGCGCGAGAAGACAAAACCCTCTTCCACACTGTAACGGCCTTCCCAGTGGATAGCGCGGTCTTCCTCCGGCTCCAACTGGTCGAGGCGTCCGGCCACGGTGGTGGCAACTTTCTGCCCGGCTTCTGTCGACAGGTTCGAGACAAAGGCGCCGCCAATCGCCGCCTGCTCCACCACATCCTTGCGACCAACCCGGCCCGCCATGACCCCAAGCGAAGGCTCAATGGTCTGGGCCTGTTCAATCAGGGTCTTGAGAGCCGCGCCGCTCAGCTGCTTGCCGCTGGCGATGCCGAGGGTGGCGCCGTCCAACGCGTTTTCAATCAGATAGGCATGGAGGGCGCGGTCATCCAGCACATAACGCTCGGACTTGCCCTTGGCAATGCGATAGAGCGGCGGCTGAGCGATATAAAGATAGCCCTTTTCGATGATGGCGGGCATCTGGCGATAGAAGAAGGTCAGCAGCAGGGTGCGGATATGGCTGCCGTCCACGTCGGCGTCGGTCATGATGACGATCTTGTGATAGCGCAGCTTCTCGACGTTGAATTCTTCGCGGCCAATGCCGGTGCCGAGCGCCGTAATCAACGTGCCGATTTCGGCGGAGGACAGCATCTTGTCAAAGCGCGCCCGCTCGACATTGAGGATTTTACCCTTGAGCGGCAGAATGGCCTGGGTAGCGCGGGAGCGGCCCTGCTTGGCCGAGCCACCAGCCGAGTCACCCTCGACGATGAAGAGTTCGGACAGGGCCGGGTCACGTTCCTGACAGTCCGCCAGCTTGCCGGGGAGCGAGGCAATATCCAGCGCGCCTTTGCGGCGGGTCAGTTCACGGGCGCGGCGGGCGGCTTCGCGGGCGGCAGCGGCTTCAACGATCTTGCCGATGATGCGCTTGGCATCCGCCGGGTTCTCGCCAAACCATTCAGAGAGTTTTTCACCAACGGTATTTTCCACCACCGGGCGGACTTCCGAGCTGACCAGCTTGTCCTTGGTCTGGCTGGAGAACTTGGGATCCGGCACCTTGACCGAGAGGACGCAGGTCAGCCCCTCGCGGGAATCTTCGCCCGCCAGTTCCACTTTTTCCTTCTTGGAAAGGCCGGTTTCATCGGCATATTTGTTGATGCAGCGGGTGAGGGCGGCGCGGAAGCCCTGCAGATGGGTGCCGCCGTCGCGCTGGGGAATGTTGTTGGTGAAACAGAGGGTGTTCTCGTGATACCCGTCATTCCACTCCATCGCAATGCCAACGGTGATGCCGTCTTTCTCGACCGAAAAAGAAATCGGTTTGTGCACGGCAGTCTTGGAACGGTCGAGCCATTTGACGAATTCTTCAAGGCCGCCCTCGTAATGCAGCTCGACGGCTTTGGGCTCTACCCCGCGCTCGTCGCGCAGCACCAGCCGTACCCCGGAATTGAGGAAGGCCAGTTCGCGCAGGCGATGCTCCAGCGTGGCAAAATCGAAATCGCGGTTCTTGAAGGTTTCCAGTGCGGGCAGAAAGCGCACCTGGGTTCCGGTGCGATGGGTTGATTCCTGCACGGCCTTCAGCGGAGCTTCGGCGTCACCATGCTTGAAGCGGATGGCCCATTCCTTGCCTTCGCGCCAGATGGTGAGATCAAGAATCTCGGACAGGGCATTAACCACAGACACACCGACGCCGTGGAGTCCGCCGGACACCTTGTAGGTATTCTGGTCAAACTTGCCGCCCGCGTGCAGCTGGGTCATGATGACTTCAGCCGCTGAAATGCCTTCGCCGGTGTGAATGCCGACCGGAATGCCGCGCCCGTTATCCAGCACCGAGCAGGAGCCGTCCGGGTGCAGCACCACTTCAATGCGGTCGCAGTGACCGGCCAGCGATTCATCAATCGCGTTATCGACCACTTCATAAACCATATGATGCAGACCCGAGCCGTCATCGGTGTCGCCGATATACATGCCGGGCCGTTTGCGGACGGCATCCAGACCTTTGAGGACCTTGATGGAATCGGCGCCATAGGCGTCGGCGGTGGTGTCAGCTTTAAGTGCTTCGGAGGCCATTTTTTTACCTTGATATTATCCTTGAACCAGCGCGGTTTCGCGGACGGAACCAGCCTCGATTTTGTAGCACAGAACCCGGCCCTTGAGGGGAGTAAAAAGTGATGAATCCGCCCCGGAAAGAAACACCTGTCCGCCCAGCCCCAGCAGTCGCTCAAACAGCGATTCCCGGCGGGTTTCATCCAGATGGGCTGCAACCTCGTCGAGCAGCAGAACCGGGGGCTGACCACGGCGGGCGCGGATGATTTCGCCATGCGCCAGAATCAGGCTGATGAGGAGGGCCTTTTGCTCCCCGGTGGAACAAAGGGCGGCGGGCATGGCCTTGTCGGGGTGGGTGGCTAGCAGGTCGGAGCGGTGCGGGCCGGGCGACGTACCCCCCGCCGCCGCATCCAGTCGCCGCGACCGCGCCAGTTCATCCCGCAACCGGTCTTCGGCGAGCAGGGCCGGCATGTCGTCCAGCCAGTTTTCTACGCCGGAGAGGGATAGCTGGGGGGCAGGGAAGAGCCCCCTCCCTAACCCTCTCCCGTTGCACGGGAGAGGGGACAATCTGATTCCCTCTCCCGCTCTTGGCGGGGGAGGGTTAGGGAGGGGGGAGTCCGCCTGTAACGGCAAAAGACGCCCCTGCAGCTCCCGCACCATCTCCCGCCGCGCCGCCGCGACCGCGATGCCCTCGGTGGCCAGACCATGCTCAAGGCTGGAAAGCCAGCGATCATCGAACTGACCATCTTTCAGCAGGCGATTGCGCTCGGCCAGCGCGTCTTCATAGCGGTTAACGCGGGTGCCGTGCGCGGGATCAAGCGCCAGCGTCAGCCGGTCGAGAAAACGGCGACGATGAGAGGGGCTCTCCGTCCACAGCCGATCCATCGCCGGAGTCAGCCAGTTGAGCGCCAGATGAGCAGAAAAAGCAGGCGGACTGGCCTTCTGGCCGTCTATCACTACAATTCGGCGGGACGAGTCCGGTGTAGCCGGATCACGACCGGTACCGAGCTGGATGCTCAGCCCCCCTCCCGCCTCGCGACCCTCGGCAACCACCCCCCCCACCGGGAGGGGGGAAGAAAGCACC
>CAYSDE010000019.1:0-18587 GCA_964429685.1 uncultured Pseudobdellovibrionaceae bacterium | reverse complement strand
CCGAGGTATTCTCCTCCTACCTCAACCCGTTGCACTTCAAATGTGAATCTACCTAAAAAGGATTTCTGGAGAGATGAATAATCTTTCTCCAGACATTTTTTGATCGCAGCATCAGCATCGCTCAATTTACTGTAAGCATAGGCCCGACCAAATTCGAGATAGTCGGCATCTTCAGAAAATTCCATCATAACACCTCAGAACGGAACAAATGGAACTGACGGCGAAGTAGAGGGAAGTCGTGCTTGATGCGCTTAATTAGATCATCTCTGGTCATGGCTGCGGCTTAGCCGGGTTTGCTGGTAAATAACCTCGGCGACACAACTTGAAGGAAGCCTCGGGCAGATCAAAGTGTACTATGCCGCCCTTATCAGACTGCACCAATATACCTTTCTCAAGATGAGCCCAGTCTGGCTCGGAGCAGACAGAACTGAACTGCATGTCGTCCAGAGAACAAACTACTTGTCCGCAAATGCCGGGATAGAGTTCGATAATATCACCCAAAGCAACGCGCTGGCCGTCGGGGTATTGCATCTATCACTCCTATGGCGTGAGAGCAGGAAAACCAGAGTTTAGATCAACCCATCCCGGCTGAGGAGGGGGCGCCACTGCATCGGGGCTGTTTTTATTCCAGAAACACTTGCATGATGGCGGCCTCGATTGGTTAACCTTGAACAGGTTAAGATGATCCTGAAGTTTCCCATGTGAATGGTCGGTATGAGGCCCTATGTAACCTATAGTATCAGCCGGGTAAGGGGCACACGGCTTACAGACCTGAGTACCGATGGCTTGTTGCCCAATTTGTGTATCTGTCAAGCCAGACTGTTGCTTGACGTCCCAGACGGTGTAGGCGACGGCCCCGGAAATGAAAGCCGTCCCCGCAATAACGCCCCAGCCGACCGGGCCGGTCAGGACAACGCCAGCGGCTGTGCCCAACATTTGCAGCCCCCGGAAGACCACTGCAGCAGTCTCAGGATTTGCAGCAATAGCGCCTGCGCTGGCTGGAGTTGTCGGCAATCCGCCTCTGGCCGGGGCGGGGAAGCGGCCTCCGATGGAGGCGACGGCGGCGGGGTCGGGCAGCGTGATGAGCGGGTTCAGCCTGCAGGTCTGGTCGAGGAAATAGGCGTGTGAGGTGTCGGGAATAACGATGCTGTTCAGTGGCACCGTGGCACCGTTGGACAGCGTGCAGCGGTTGGCCCCGCTGCGGGCGGTGACGGTGAGCGGACGGGCCAGCTTTTGCGGAAGCAGGGCCGGGTCATTCCACCATTCGCCGGTCAGGGGACGTTCGGCGGATGTGGCGGGCGCAAGCTTGGCGAAGCTGAGGGTCAGGGACAGGCTGACAGCGTCGCTCTCATCGAGGCGAACGCCAGCACCGGGCACGCCTGAAACCGGGAATGGCTCTCCCGGTAAGTAGGGATTAATGCCACGAAGAGCAGTGGCGACTGGCGGTACGAGGCGTTGAATCTCTGCAACGAGTTCTTTGGCGGTTGAGGGGTCGCGAGGAGAAATGCTCAGAAGGTGTTTGAGCGTGCAGTTGTTGGTCTTGTCGAGGACGACCTGATAGACCGAGCGGGTGTCGATGATAAGTCCGTCGCCAAGACGGGTGGTAAGGCCGTTGGAAAAGACGCAGCGGGTACGGAGGGTTTCCCAGAAGGCCTGGGGCGGATTGATGATGGTGGCGCTGAGGCGGGCCGGGTCGGTATGGGCAGGCAGAAAGTTGGGCTGGCTGTACCAGTTCGACGGGACTGTGGAAGAGGCGTTCGCCGGTAGGGCAGGAGGTGAAGCCGCTGCGGGCGGTTTCAACAAGCCCCGGCGGCGCATGAACTCCAGATTGACGGTGGATGACTGCTTGGTGAGCTGGCCGGTTTCGTCGAGGTGAAAGAGGTAAGCTCTGCAGTCGTTAGCGATAATCATGTCGCGCCCGGACGAAATGAACTCTTGATGTGCGGCGGGTTGGCTCTTGTAGATGGACTCGCCGGGCCGTTGGCCCTTGAAGTTGTAGTCGCAAGAAATGTCCTGCACCGAGCCACTACCGGGCAGGACAGCATGCCTGTCCGGCATCGGAGGGGGGTAGGCTCTGGCCATAGGCAAGGCTGGTGATAGCCGAAAAAACCACGCTGGCGGAGAGCTGTTTGAGTTGGATGGTCATGCCTAAACCTCAAACCCCGAGAATTCCACTCCCGGCTGGCGGGGATAGGGGTCGAGGCAGAGGGCGAGGGTTTGTACCAGCGGCTCGCCCAGTTCGAGCTGGCCGTTGATAATGGGCTCGATGATCTCGGCTTCGGGGTCGTCTTCGTCGACTTCCGGCGGGTGGGGCGAAAACAGGAAATCCACGTCTTCCTCGATGTGGGCGGGCACCGGCTCGAGGGTGACAACGCAGCTCTGCACCACGTCGGCCAGAAACTTGCCACGGGCGAGAATCAAACCGCCCGTCCCTGCCGTCAGCGTGAATTTTGCTTCCAGCCGGGTCAGCTCCCGCAGGTCAAGCCGTTTGGCAATGGCGGCACATTCGGCGGCGGTTGTGGTCAGCTCGATCGGCTGCTCCAGCTTGTTGACGGGGATACGGCGGGAAAACTCAAGGTCAGAAGTCGGCATCGGGAAAGCTCACTTGTCCTGCGGTGATGGCATCCAGCGGTAGCAAGTCGAGATGTGCCACAGCCCGGTGGATATAGTCAATAAAAGGCTGGGTCACCGCCCGCGTCGGTGCGGCGGGTAGTGTGCCGAAAAGATTGTTACAGAGGGCTTTATGCAAGGCTTCCTCATCAGTCAGCAGGGCGGCTTCATAAGCACCCATGCGGCCATAGAGCCCCTCGGCCATGGCGCGCACCCGCTTACCAACCCCCAGATCCCCCACCCCCATTTCGCGGAAATTAAGGTCGAGTTGGGCGAAAAGGGCATCAAACAGCTCCTGCGCCAGCCGGTCATTACTGCTTCGCAAACGCCGCAGTAACAGCATGACATGCAGGGCCAGCACCTCGTAGCGACCATCCAGCGTGTCCGGCACCTGCCCTTTGCTGAAGAACGAGTCGCGGCGGGAGGCCTGTACTACAGCGTGATGCAGCAGCAGAACAGCCGGGGAGGTGCGACGAAACAGGGCAAACATGATATGCGGAACCTCGCTTGCAGGTAAGCGCTGCTTATGTCACTTTGGCAGCCGATTGGTCAACTCCGGGAATCACTCATGATGAGCTTCAGCCGCCCTGCCCTTCTCGCTTCTCTGCTTCTTGGCCTTGCCGCGTGTAGCCCAGTGGTGCGGACACATGGTAACATGGTTGACCCCGAGCGCCTCAGCCAGATTCATACCGGGGTCAGCCGTCAGGCCGATGTCGCCGCCCTGCTCGGCACCCCCACGGCAGAAGGCACCTTCAACCCGAATGAATGGTATTATATCGGCCAGCGCACCGAACAAACCGCCTTTCTCGCCCCTGCCGTCACCGACCGCAGCGTCGTGCGCGTCACCTTCAACCCCACTACCGGCACCGTTGCCAAGGTCGAACAGCTGGACGCCAGCGCCGGTCAAACCGTCGATCCAGTCGCCCGCATCACCCCGACCTCCGGCCACGACCTGACCGTGCTGGAACAGGTGATGGGCAATGTCGGACGGTTTAACAAGCCGGATGATAAGTAACCTATAAAACAGGAAGTAAACTGGCCGTTATCCTTGTTCTCACCTGTTAACTTACCAAGATTTAACTTCTTTCTGCCATGCTGTTCTGAGCATTTTCAAAAAAGCATGGCAGAGGGGGAGTATTCTTAATGGGTGATAGGCCTGATTTGGACAAGAGGGCTTTCTATGGCAGTGATGAAAATTCATTGCCACCCACTCCGGCACAGCGCGCTTTTGCCCAAACTCTCGGAGACAATACAACAGCAAACCCTGATTACGACCCCACCCAGCGGACGCAAAAGCCCAGATACAACCTCACTTTCAGTTTTGGCAGTGACGCTAATGTTAAGAAGGGCCAGTCGGATGCGTTTGGTGATGACACCATCGGCGAGGCGGTTGCCCGCACGAAAGACGGTTATGTTATAGCGGCCAGAGCCGACATCATCACTCCGCCCACCGGCCCCAAAGGTCCGAAAGGCCAAAAAGGCAAACAGTTTGATACAGCCACCAATTCCCTGACCATTGGACAGGAAGGGGAGAATTATGGCGTTTACGCCAAGGTCGGCGTCGTCAATGGCAAAGCCCTTGACCGGATGTATAGCGTAGTTGATGGGATTCACAAAGCCGAGGGTATGGGCCCGTCGCGCAAATCGCCAGCCTCCTCGCCTTCTACCCTCATGATGGGGATCGCGGCCCGCAATGATTTCGAGATTGGGCGGGTTAATTTGGGGCCGATGCATCTTGGTTTACAGGCGGCAGCCTTCGGAGAGCTGTCGACCGTGCGCACAGCGGGCGGCGGCGGTGTTTTTCTGACCGCTGGACAGGGTGATTTCAAGCCTGACCTGCCCGGCATTCCGGCCAGCGAGATCAAAGGCAGCACCCTCTATGCTGGTGTCATTGCTCAAGGTGTCGCCAAAGACATCGCCACGGACAAGCTCGGCACCAATTCTTTGCAGGTCAGTGCGGTAGCCGGAGCCGCGCTCCGTTTCAACAAATATGCGGCGCTGGGCGTCAGCTTCGAGAATCCGCTTACCAATCCGGTTGCCAAATCCCCCAATAAACCGGTTCCCTATGTTGGCGCAAAATTGAACATCAGTTTCTGAAAGAAAAAAACCCCGGATCTACATGAGATCCGGGGTGTGTTCCGCCGACGAAGATTAATGCAGAACCAGTTTTACCGACTAAACCTTCAACCTCCTCAGCCCAGCATCAGCTTGCTGGCGACAGCCAGCAGCAGAATGGCGACGATGTTGATAATCTTGATCATCGGGTTGACAGCGGGACCGGCGGTATCCTTGTAGGGATCGCCAACGGTATCGCCCGTCACAGCAGCCTTGTGGGCCTCAGAGCCCTTGCCACCGTAATGGCCTTCCTCGATATACTTCTTGGCATTGTCCCAAGCGCCGCCGCCCGAGGTCATCGAGATGGCCACAAACAGACCGGTCACAATGGTACCCAGCAGCATACCGCCCAGCGATGACAGGGCTTGCGCCACATTGCCGGTCGTATAGTAGATGACCGTGAACAGAACCACCGGAGCCGCAATCGGCAGCAGCGAGGGCACAATCATCTCCTTGATGGCTGCCTTAGTCAGCATGTCAACCGCCTTGCCGTATTCAGGCTTAGCCTTACCTTCCATGATGCCGGGGATTTCCTTGAACTGGCGACGGACTTCCACCACCACCGAGGCCGCCGCACGGCCAACCGCCGTCATGCCCATGGCCCCGAAGAGGAAGGGCAGCAAGCCGCCGAGGAACAGCCCGACCACCACAAACGGACTCTGCAGGTCAAAACTGACCGGCCCGATATTGGGGAAGTAGTGCTTGATGTCCTGCGTGAAAGCTGCGAACAGCACCAACGCCGCCAGACCGGCCGAACCGATGGCATAGCCCTTGGTCACTGCCTTGGTGGTGTTGCCAACGGCGTCGAGCGCGTCAGTCACCACACGGACTTCCTTGGGCAGACCAGCCATTTCAGCAATACCACCGGCATTGTCAGTGACCGGACCATAGGCATCAAGCGCAACAACCATACCGGCCAGCGCCAGCATGGTGGTAGCTGCGATAGCGATGCCATAGATACCGGCAATGCTGAAGGTCACCAGAATGCCCGCCGAAATCACGATCACCGGCAGCGCCGTCGACTCCAGCGAAACCGCCAGACCCTGAATGACGTTGGTACCGTGACCAGTCACCGAAGCGGCCGCCACACTACGCACCGGACGGAACTTGGTCGAGGTGTAGTATTCGGTAATGACCACCAGCAACGCCGTCACCACCAGACCGGCCAGGGCGCAGTAATAAAGCGCTCCGACCGTGATACTCTGACCGGCTGCCAGCGGCAGTTCATAGTCAAAGCTGGTGAAAAGCAGCTGCATGATGCCAGCAATGAACACTGCCGACAGCACTGCCGTTGCCGCGAAGCCCTTGTAGAGCGCGCCCATGATGTTGTTCGACTTGCCCAGACGGACGAAGAAAACACCGATAATGGAAGCGATGATGCAGACGCCGCCAATCAGCAGCGGCAGCATCATGCTGAGGCCGATGTTGAAGCTGTCTGCAAAGATGACATTGCCCAGCAGCATGGTAGCCACTGTCGTCACTGCATAGGTTTCAAACAGGTCAGCCGCCATACCCGCGCAGTCGCCCACATTGTCGCCCACATTGTCAGCAATGACGGCGGGGTTACGGGGATCATCCTCGGGGATACCGACTTCAACCTTGCCGACGAGGTCAGCGCCGACATCCGCACCCTTGGTGAAGATACCGCCACCAAGACGGGCAAAGATGGAAATCAGTGAAGCGCCGAAGCTGAGCGCCACCAGCGCCTCCACGACCTGACGTTTCTCAACACCGATATATTCAAGGTAATAGAAATAGCCACCCACGCCGAGCAGACCGAGGCCAACCACCAGCAGACCCGTCACCGCACCCGCCTTGAAGGCGATCCCGAGTGCCGGAGCCAGACCTTTACGGGCTGCCTCTGTGGTGCGGACATTGGCCCGCACTGAAATATTCATGCCCGCATAGCCAGCCGCTGCCGACAACACGGCCCCGATAACGAAACCTGCCGCCACCAGTGTTCCCAGATAGGTCAGCAGGAGGGTGATAACGATACCGACAATGGCAATCGTGGTGTACTGCCGGTTCAGATAGGCCTTGGCCCCTTCCTGAATGGCGGCAGCAATCGCCTGCATTTTGGCATCGCCCGTCGGGGCCCGGTTAATCTGGAGGCCGAGCAGAATGCCGTAAAGCACTGCAACGACACCACAGGACAGAACGATCATGATCTGGCTCGTGAAGAATTCATCGACCATAGTTGTGTTTCCTCGACCCGTTGAGATTGGATGTCAGCCTTGGCTGGCGACACAGTGGGCCGATACATGCCTCATCCGGGCGGGCAAAGCAATATAGTGTCGCGCTACGAATCGGACGCAGCGTCAGTTGTTGTAATTTGGCAAAATTATTTAATATCAACAGCTTATAATATACCGTTGAGTCGAAATATGAAGAGCTGTCGAAAAAAATTCTCTGATTCGCTCAGCGCGGGCGCTGCTCAACCTGCTGCAGAAAGACATTGTTAA
Source organism: uncultured Pseudobdellovibrionaceae bacterium (assembly GCA_964429685.1). Taxonomy (GTDB): domain Bacteria; phylum Pseudomonadota; class Alphaproteobacteria; order UBA2400; family UBA2400; genus CAYSDE01. The sequence goes on along the minus strand of CAYSDE010000019.1, from coordinate 11,400 downwards.
CGAGGCCAGCGGGCAGAATCCGCGTGTTGGCTGCCTCAATCTTGCTGCGGATCATGGCGACGTCCACCAACTCGCCGTTACCCGCCGAGATATGCAGCGCCCCGAAGAGCGAACTCAGATAAGCATCCTTGATCTGAGGCATCCGGCTTTCCAGCTGTTTGGCGGCGTCAGCGTCCTTGGCCTCAAGAGCGACCACCAGCATCAGATACTGCGCCACCCGACCATTCCGCAGCACCGGCACATTGATGGGGCCAACCTTGACGAATTGCGGGCCCTCAGGAACTTTCTCGCCCCCCTCGCCCCCTCCGCCATGCGCTCCCCCTTCCGAAGCCCACGCCGGACGCAGTGCAACCAGCAAGGTCGACACACCAATCAGAAAACCACGACGGCTGGAGCGGGAAAACATGGGCAGAATCCTCAAAAACTTCAAACAGCGAGCGTCATCCTGCACCGCAAAGTGTAAAAAGTCGTTAACCGGCTGATGGAATTCATGGTGTCGGAGACGGCGCAAGAATCTAGGGCAATTTTCAGCATTCCTCCCCGCCGTCACTCCAGCGCAAGCTGGAGTCTTTTCTTTCCGCAGAAGAGCCAGCGGTCGCTGGCATGACGCACCTTCTGCCAATTAAGATCAACCGCCAGCCCAAGCTCTACAACTCCTTCCCAGCGTAAAAAGCGGGAGAAAGAACCAGAACTATGCCTGTGTATATCATGACTGTGATAAAGGCGCCCCAGTTCCACTGGTAAAGCAAGCCCAGAGCTGAGGCCACAACAACGCCAACCGCCGCAAAGCGCCACGACTTAAGGCGTGGTTTGTAAACATATAGCCACCCGGAAAACAACAAGACCAGAAAAGTCGACACGGTGGCGATAAGAAGATCAGTATCGAGAGGCCCGTCATAATAGCGAGTAATATATTCAGCAAAAAGGGGTATCACCATAATAGATGCTGCAGAAATCCAAACAATTCCAAAACGTCTTACCCGTACTGACTGGTTCTGCCGGTAACGTCCGATGATGGCAGTGACTATTTTAATGGAAAAGATAATCACCAACACAACAACCGGTCGCGCCACTTCTAACGCAAGAGAGATGCTTTGTCCTTGCGTGTAAACAGGTGAATCGGGCAGTTCCCCCGCTCCCGCCATATCAGCAAGAAGCACCCCGGTTACAAAAACAAGTAACGCAGCAAACAGCCTGCCCCTCTGCACAACGCCAGCCATAGCGCCCCTCCCCGCCAATCAAGAGCAACCGCCAGCCCAAGAGCCGCAGCAGCTTTCCAGTTTCAGAATAACATTTTCCAGCGCTGTGAGAAATAGCATCGCAGACCGTAAGAAACAAAAGTAAGAACCAGCACTACTCCTACGTATATAATAATCAGGAGAAAGACATTCCTATTATACTGGTAAAGCAAACCAAGAGCCGCGGCGACGACAACGCCAACCATTGCAAAGCGCCAAGACTTGAGTGGAGGTACATAACGATATAACCACCAAGAAACCAACAACAGAGGAGCAGACCAGACCAAGCCACAACCGATGTTGTAAACCAGTGCCCAATAATAGTGTCCATTGCAATCCGCAGCCGGATAGTTGAATAGAAAATCGCGTGGGTAGCACTCCATGACATCAATCATAAAAGGCATTGTCATAAAACACGCTGCGGATACCATAACGATTGTAAAATGCCGCATTTGTAGTGGCTGGTTCTGTCGGTAGCGTCCGACAACAGCGTTTACTGTTCTGACAGAAAAAACAAGCCCCAAGATATAACCGAACAACATAACTAATGTAGAAAGCATAGGCGGTGGTACGATAACCTCCTCATACAACGGAGCACGCAGTGCCTTCGCCATATCAGCAAGAAGTAACCCGGCTACGAAAACAAGCAACGCAGCAAACAGCCTGCCCTTCCGCACAACTCCGACCATATCACCCCTCCCCGCCAATCAAGAGCAACTGCCAGCCCAAGGGCCACGGCAACTTTCCAGCTTCAGAATAACATTCTCCAGCGTTCAAAAGCAATCAGGGCGCAACCTTGAGGATTGCGCCCTGATGTTGTTTGCCCAGAAACTTTTCCCTATTCAACGGCCTCTGTTGATTCATTCGGTGTGCTGTTTTCTTCTTCGCTCACCTCTTCACTATGGGCTTTGGTGGCGCCGGGGACATAGTCGAAAGCGAGTTTGTCGTCTTCCACGCGTACCTTGGCCACACCGCCCTTGGTGAGTTTACCGAAAAGGATTTCTTCCGCCAGCGGTTTCTTGAGGTTTTCCTGAATGACCCGACCGAGCGGACGGGCGCCCATCTGCGGATCATACCCCTTGACGCCGAGCCATTTGCGGGCTTCATCCGACAATTCAATGGTGACGTTACGGTCAGCCAACTGGACTTCCAGTTCCATCACGAACTTGTCAACCACGCGACCGATGGTCGTTTCATCCAGCGCCTTGAAGGGCACAACGGCGTCGAGACGGTTGCGGAACTCCGGCGTAAACATGCGGTTGATCGCCTCTACATCATCCCCGCTCCGAATGCCCGAGCCGAAGCCGATGGCGGGTTTGGCCATATCCGACGCCCCGGCATTGGTGGTCATGATGAGAATGATGTTGCGGAAATCGATGGTCTTGCCGTTATGGTCGGTCAGGCGGCCACTATCCATCACCTGCAACAGGATGTTGTAGATGTCAGCATGAGCCTTTTCGATTTCGTCGAGCAGCAGAACCGCATGGGGATGCTGGTCAACCGCATCGGTCAACATACCGCCCTGGTCGAAACCGACATAGCCGGGAGGCGCACCAATCAGGCGGGAAACAGCGTGTTTCTCCATGTATTCCGACATGTCGAAGCGGATCAGTTCAATGCCCATCGACCTTGCCAACTGCTTGGCGACTTCGGTTTTACCGACGCCAGTGGGGCCGGAGAACAGATAGTTGCCAATTGGTTTTTCAGGAGCGCGCAGACCAGCCCGGGCCAGCTTGATGGCCGAGGACAGCGCTTCAATCGCCTGCTGCTGACCGAAGACCATGGTCTTGAGGTCACGCTCGAGATTGGCGAGTTGTTCGCGGTCGTCTTTGCTGACCGACTTGGCCGGAATGCGGGCCATGGTCGCAATGATCGCTTCAATGTCCTTGACGCTGATGGTCTTCTTGCGCTTGCTCTCCGGCAGCAGGTGCTGGGAAGCGCCGACTTCGTCGATCACGTCAATCGCCTTGTCCGGCAGCTTGCGGTCGCCGATATACTTGGCCGACAACTCCACCGCAGCGCGGATGGCTTCTGCCGTGTAGCGCACCTTGTGATGTTCCTCATAGTAGGACTTGATGCCCTTGAGGATCTTGATGGCGTCTTCCACCGACGGCTCATTCACATCAATTTTCTGGAAGCGGCGAACCAGGGCCCGATCCTTCTCGAAGAAGGTGCGGAATTCCTTATAGGTGGTGGAGCCCACGCAACGCAGCGTCCCCGCCGACAGCGCCGGCTTGAGCAGGTTGGAAGCATCCATCGCCCCGCCCGAGGTCGAACCCGCACCGATAACCGTGTGGATTTCGTCGATGAACAGTACTGCCTTGCCGTGCTTCTCCAGCGCGGTGACGACTGCCTTCAAGCGCTCTTCAAAATCGCCGCGATAGCGGGTGCCGGCCAGCAGCGCACCCATATCGAGCGCGAAGATGGTAATCCCCATCAGAACCTCGGGCACATCATTCTCGATGATGCGGCGGGCGAGACCCTCAGCAATCGCCGTCTTGCCGACACCGGGATCGCCAACCAATAACGGATTGTTCTTGGTGCGGCGGCAGAGAATCTGGATGGTCCGTTCCACCTCATGCTCACGACCGATCAGCGGATCAATCTTGCCGCGAGCCGCTTTCTCGTTGAGGTTGATGCAGTAGGCTTCCAGCGCGTCCTTGTCCTTCTTGGGCCCCTTCTCACCGTTATGGGCGGCAGCGCCTTCCTCCTCATTCCGGCTGCGACGCTCGGTCGGGCCGCTGGCCCCCGGCACCTTGGCGATGCCGTGGCTGATATAGTTGACCGCATCAAAGCGGGTCATTTCCTGTTCCTGCAGGAAATAGACGGCATGGCTTTCCCGCTCCGAGAACAACGCGACCAGCACATTGGCGCCGCTGACTTCTTCACGCCCGGCGCTCTGCACATGAATGGCCGCCCGCTGCAGCACGCGCTGGAAACCAGCGGTCGGCTTGGCCTCGTTCACCGAGGGCACAATCAGATTGCCGAGTTCGGTATCAAGATATTCGGTCAGGTCACGACGCAGCCGCTCAACATCAATGCCGCAGGCGCGCAGAACAGGAACAGTGTCCTGATCTTCCGACAGCGACAGGAGCAGATGCTCCAGCGTGGCATATTCGTGACGACGCTCATTGGCCATAGCCAAAGCCCGGTGCAAGGACTGCTCGAGATTACGTGAGAGCATGATCTGCTTACTCCCTTTCCATGACGCATTGCAGCGGGTGTTGGTGCTGCCGTGAAAACTCCATGACTTGCATCACCTTGGTTTCCGCCACTTCGTAGGTGTAGACACCGCCTACCCCTGCGCCTTCGTGATGGACGTTCAGCATGATGCTCGTCGCCTCATCCCTAGTTTTATGGAAATACCTTTCTAATACATGAATCACGAATTCCATCGGGGTGTAGTCGTCATTCAGGAGCAGCACCTTGTAGAGCGAGGGGCGCTTGGTTTTAGGCTTAACTAAAGGCTTTTCGAGCGTTTTGACGCCGTCGCCGAAGTCATCATCACGACGTTCATCATCCTCATTCATGACTACGGAATCGCGCATTTTTCACCACCTCTTAACACAGCCTAACCGGTTCTTAATAATAGCGCGTGAATTTGGCTTCGACAAATGCCGTTTTTCTTAAACTTCCGGTAATATTCTGGGGATAAATGCCTGATAGGCCGAATATGGCTAATATTTGGTTACAGAAGGGCCCTGCAGACACAGGACAAACAAGAAATATATTTTTGGAATTTTCTCTTTTTTCTGTGAACCAGAAGGAAAACAAGGCCAATCCCCGCCCCTTCATACGTAATTAAGAATAAGCAGCTATTATCATACTATCAGATTCAAAACTTTCTTCAGGGAGCGGCACATGGCGGGATACGGAGCAAAAACAACGGGTATCACCGGGAATACAACCGGCATGGGCGATGAGGTTCTGAAGGTTGCGACTGCTGGCGCTGTTGTTCACGGTAAGGGCGCTCAGAATGTCACCGTTGGTGCCAATGGAGAGGACTTCAACTGTTCTGTTGATACCAGCAGACTGACCGACCTGACAGGACAGCTCACACAAAGCGATTATAAATGCACCAATCCCACAAACCCACAGCAGACATTCAAGGCAACGGTCAAGCATGGACCAACCGGACCGAAGTAAAGCATCCAGCACAAAAAAGGCCGGAGAACTGAGTCTCCGGCTTTTTCTTTGTCCGCTTTTATCAATAAAATACCAAACTGGCAAAACGATCAAACCGGCCCGGCTGGTTTGGCAGCAGCACCACGCTGGGCACCGCCCTGTTCCGGTACCCCGGATTGCCCGTCCGTATGCAGCTCCTGAGTCCGGCAATGTACGCCATCGTCGGTTGAGATGCCAATTTGACGTTTTTTCTCAATCAGCGGAGCATCGGGATTCAGATCGGGGACAGTGACCTTGCCTTCAGTCGGAACGATGACCTCATAACCGCGCTTGACCAACTCGCCCCTTGTCTCGGCATTGACCGCTGTCATGACCAGACGTTCACCCCCCACCGAAACAAGATTGGGCATTCCGAACCGGTTACCCTCCCCAACAATTTCTACAATCCGCGATTCATAGTCTCTGGTCATAGCTTTCCACGACTCATCTGAAACCTGTGTCCTGTCCACCAACAATTCACCTTTGGGTAGAACCGCCATGGCAAGATCCAAGTGATAGGCTCTCCCCTGTGTCCCAACTTTTACAAGCTGGTATGGCCTGTTCCGACCGGAATTAATCTGTTGTAGAAACAAACCGTTACCCGTCTCAAAGAAAGCGCCACTCCCGCCTACCCCTGCAAAAACTGTATGATTTTTCTCATCAACGAGCATCTGCCCGCCTTCAAAGGTAACCCCCTCCAACTGCCGGAATTCGATATTCAGTCCTCTTTCAGCAGCGGCCTGTTGCAATTGCTTTGCATCCGCCTTAAAGCGATTTTTGCTAAACTCACGCCCCCGTCCAACACTGTAGCCGGGAAGCTCGATGTCAGGGTCAGGCAGATAGATGATGCGCTTGCCGTTATCATCCGCTATCGAAAGCGAGCTGTCACGCGTCCATACTTCCTTGCGACTCCCCCCCTCACGGAAGCCATCGACACCTACCACAGTCGCCCCGGCTTTTTCAATGGCCTGCCTGGAAGCCTGCCAAATCATCCGCTCGTGCAGGACAGTAGAATTAGGGTAAGGTGAGCCCTGAAGTGTCCTGATGTTTCCGTATCTTCCTTCGGGGCTTACCATGTAGAAAATATCCGATGTTCTGGGCTTTTCTTCAACAGGCGCCACTTCAAGTCGAGTCCCGAGTCCGGGGTCGGTCTGGATATATTTACGAATGCTTTCAAGCTGCTCCGATGTACGGGGACTGCAACCCTTCTCGTCGTACCACTGGCGGGCAATATCTGCGGCTCTGTCACCGGCGATGTGAAGCGAACTACCGACGACTTCCAGCGGCGCCGTTGCATAAAGGATTGCCCTGAGGGTTTCCGGCATAAAATAAGGACGGTAGGCCTCATCGCGCCGGTTGCTGGCGAGACAGGTGAACATATCCACCAGTCCCAGCTTTTGTGCCCGCTCTCCAGCCAGCTTTTTCAACGCAGCAAGAGTATAAGTACTTTCGTCTATGGGAATTGCTGCCACACCACCCTCATGATAACGACGAGCATTCGCTGTCATTCTACAAGACCAGAGTGAAAGAATCGTGAAAAGGCCGGAGGCTTTCGCCCCCGGCCGTTCGATATTTTACCAAAAACAGGCGTAATTATGCGGCCTTGGTGATCTTTTCGATCGCGACGTTGACGCGCTGGCTGATTGGATCGGCGGCTTCGTTGGCGACTTTGATGGCCATGTCGGAAATCTTGGAAGTCCCGGCAACGACGTGGTCAAAGCTGTTCTTGGCAAACTCGCTCTGCGCTTCAACCAGATCCTGCACGGTCTTGACCGCGAGCAGCGACTGGCTGGCCTGCATACCCATTTCAAGGGAAGCCTGGGTGAAGCTGACAATGGCCTTGCTCAGCTCTTCCGCAGCCTTGGCGATAATCTGCGAAGACTTGACAGCGGCTTCCACATTGTCCTTGCCCAGCGAGGCAATGTCTTCATAGCCCTTGAAGACGGACGGGCCGAACTTTTCCATCTGGGTCTTGATCTGTTCGATGTCAAACATCTGTTCCGGCTTCGGTACTGATTTGAACATGGTCTTTACGGTCTCCTCGACTTTTGAAGCCGCTTTGGTGGCAGCGGCGAAGGGGGTGGACTTGACGGAAGGCTTGAGGCTGATCTTGGGGGCGGTCTGCGCCTTCTTGGTAATCTTCTTGGACTTTGCCATGATAATTCTCCTTAAAGAGGACAAACGCGGCACAGCGCCACGGCATTAGCTATCTACACCTCTTAACCTCTGCTTGCAAACAAAAAATGTTGCACTGCAAAATTACGTTAAGGGAACTTTCGGACAGCGCTGTAACCGCCGCAGATGACGCCCCCAAAAAAGCGTGTTAGACCGTGACCTTATGAGTTCGTTTTTCTCCTTCAGGCATCTGCGTCTGCCCTTCCTGTTTGCGCTGATTGCTCTAATAACGCTGGCTTCCCTCATGGAGCCAGCCGACGCCGCCCAGCGCCGCCGCCAGCCGACCCGCCATTTGTCGAGCCATCAGGCGACCTCGGCCACCGGTGCAGGTTATTGCAGCATTGAAAGCCGCTGTGCCAGCATCCTGATTGATGGCCATACCGGCACAGTTCTGAAGGGCGAGAATTTCGACCGTCAGGTTTATCCGGCCTCTGTTACCAAACTGATGACCCTTTACCTCATGTTTGAGGCTATTGAGAATGGCCGCTTTGCCCTTTCTGATCGACTGGTTGTCTCAGCACGTGCTGCAGCGGCAGAGCCCACCAAAATAGGCTTGTCCTCCGGCAGTACCATCACGGTTGAAGACGCGATTGAAGCTGTTGCGGTCAAGTCAGCTAACGACATTGCCATTGCCATTGCTGAAGCGGTTTCCGGCACTGAAGCCGCCTTTGCCCGCCGTATGAACCAGAAAGCGGCGGAGCTTGGCATGTCGCGCACCAGTTTCCGCAATGCCTCGGGTCTGCCTGACCCGGCACAGCTGACAACCGCTCGTGATATGTCCCGTCTGGCCCAGCGCCTCCTCCGGGATTATCCCAACTACAAACGCTATATGGGGCTGACCTCGGCTCAGGTCGCCGGACGGCGCATTGATGGCCACAACCGTTTGCTCAAAAGTGGCGACTGTACTGGTGGCAAAACCGGGTTTATCCGGGCATCCGGCTACAATCTGGTCGCCTGGAACGAACGCAATGGACGGCAGGTTATTGCTGCCGTCTTTGGCGGAAGTTCCATTAGCGCCCGCGACCGTAAAACGGCTGATCTGCTGCGAGCGGGCATGGGTACCATTCCCTCAGCCCCCACCCAGCAGATTACAGAAGCCAGCCTGAATGCCGCAAGGACGTGGATTCCCGGCGACATGCCCAAGCCGCGCCCTGCCAGCAACGATCAAACAGTGTCTTCTTCTGCCCAGCCGCCAGCCACAATTGAAGAAATAGAAGCGGATGAGGCTGCAGCCCCCGCTCCTGCTCTACCCGAGGGAGTGATCAGTGTCAGCGCTGACAGTTTCAAACTCCCGAGCAACAGCTTTACGGCCAGTTGGGCAATTCAGGTCGGCGCGTACCGTGATACGGCACAGGCCCAGCGGGCTTTGGCTCAAGCAACCCGCACCCTGCCAGTTCTGCTGGGCGCGGCACTTCCCCGCACGCTGGCGACCACGACCACAATGGGGCAACTCCATCGCGCCCAGCTTATCGGACTGGATGAAAAAGCCGCGAAATCCGCCTGCGTCACCCTCAGCCAGCAGGGGATGCAATGTTTAACCATGCCACCCGGTCAGGCCTCATGACTGGCAGGGTTATCCTCCTTGTGCTCTCTATGCTTTTTATCGGCATGATCGCCCAACCGTCAGCGGCGGCCAGCGAGGCGCCGCCCTGCCATAGCGGGATGCAGATGGAGCAGGATAACCTCGCTCCTGCTGAAATAACAAAAACGGCAATGCCCCACACCCGTTGCGACAGCCAGCATGACTGCTGCTCTCTGCTGGCGCTTATCACTTCTGCCCCTGAGACCACGCCACCGGAACAGGCACGCCCCATGATACGGCCTGTAGCCTTTGCCGTTGTCCATAGATGCGGAGACGTTTTCAGACCTCCGCGTCCGCTGTCTGCCTGAACGAGACACCACCAAGTTACAAATTCACTCTAATCAGACAGAGGTCTAACATGTCTATGACTCACTATATGGAGCTGCTTGCAACCAACCAGCCGTGGAATCTTTTCCTTTTCATGGCTATCCCCGTCATTCTGGCCGAAACGGTCGCGGTGACTGAACTGTATCTCCTGTTTACACGAAGCGAATCCGGCAAGGTCAAAACCCTGAGCCGGGTCGCGGGGATTCTGGTCGGGATTTACTTCGTTGGCGTCATCGCTTACCTGATTCCCAACGCAGTGATTCCGATTACCCGGAATGGCGAGTGGCGCACCCTGATTGATGTGATTGCCGTCGGGTTCTATCTGCTCAGCGGCATCCCGCTGATCCTGATCGCGCTGCAGGAACTCCGCCTGATTGACCGTACGGCCTCCTCCGAAGGCAGGTTGATCCGTCATGCGGTCTACGTCGCCGCCTTTCTGGTCCTAGCCCATATTGCCATGATTGCCGGCATGATGGATCCGGCGATACTGGGGTACAGTGCTGTCATGCCCGCAATGGAGCATATGCATTAAAATATCCCGGGGCCGGAAAGAAAGGGGAAGGCTCGCTACCTTCCCCTGTTTTTCTGCACTTATTCCGGAAGTTACCAAGCGTCACACCACCCAAGCCTATGTATCTGTTTATTTTTTATTAACGCCTGCTGTACTAGGATAACGCAAACCTAGTGGGGCAAACTTGTTGCGCGAACTCAGAAACAGACTTTTCTCGGCTATAGCCCTTAAGCGTGTGGCATTGATGCCTGCGTTATTGACGCTGGTTGCGCTTTTGAGTTCGACCTTCATGTTGAACTGGTTTGCCCAGTTCATGATTATTCAGGAATTGAGAAACAGTATTCTGGCTCAGGTCAGGATTGCTGCGGTTACCATCAATGGCGATATGCACGAAGACATCGTTGCTGCTGGACTGAACACCAATCCGGAGCTGACTACAGCGAATCAGAAGTTGGGTGAAATTCTCAAGGCCAGCGAGAATTTGCGTTTCCTTTATACTTATGTCTACAGGGACGGCGCCTTTAATTTTGTTCTGGATGGCGGGGACATGCTGACAGGCTATCTCCCTACCCCCCTCTTCACCCGATATAAATTCCCTTCGATCCTGTTTTCACAAGCCTACCGTGAGCGTATTTCAATAGCCGAAGATGATCTGGTTTCCGATGAATATGGCACCTTTCTCAGTGCTTATGCGCCTATTTATAACAGCAAGGGGCAGTTTGTGGCCATGCTCGGGGCGGACATGGACGTCAGCCAGTATATGGCGAGCAAGGAACAGATATTTTTCGTTCTTATTTTTGGATCGATAATGGCGCTGTTCACCAGCGGCATTGTCTATCACCTCATGAACTCGCGGCTGATACTGGCGCGTAACCAGCTTCTGGCCGAAAAGGCCAATCACGCTAAAACAGAATTCCTCGCCAATATGAGCCACGAGTTGCGGACACCGCTCAACAGCATTATCGGTATGACCAATCTTATGGCGGATGAAGGTCTGCCAGATGAAATGAAAGAAATGGTCAACACCATCGAGATTTCATCCAACCAGCTTCTCGAAATCGTCAACGACCTTCTGGATATTGCCAAGATTGAAGACGGCAAGATGGAACTGGAGTCCATGCCCTTTGCACCGCAGGGGCTGATCCGGCGCACCACCACCATTATGGCTCCGGTGGCAAGCAGCCGTGGGCTGACGCTGAATACCTTCAACGACGTTCCTTATGATATTGTTTTTGAGGGCGACCCGACACGCCTGTCGCGTATCCTCACTAATCTGGTCAGTAATGCCCTCAAATACACTGAGGCCGGTAAAATTGAAGTGCGTGCCAGTGTTGCTGAACGCGAGGACGGCCAGTTTGTTCTGACAATGGAAGTCCGCGACACCGGGATTGGCATCCCGTCCG
>CAYSDE010000018.1:0-19842 GCA_964429685.1 uncultured Pseudobdellovibrionaceae bacterium | reverse complement strand
TATGTCATCACCTTCGAGAAGGAACGGATGACCCTCAAGGTGCCGGTGTCCAAGGCCAAAGCGTCCGGTCTGCGCAAGCTGTCCTCCAAGGATCGGATCAAAAGCGCGCTGGAAACTCTGACTGGCAAGGCCCAGATCCGCCGCGTGATGTGGTCGCGTCGGGCCCAGGAATATGAAGCCAAGATCAATTCGGGTGATCCGGTGGCGATTGCCGAGGTTGTGCGTGATCTTCATCGCGCTACCGACCAGCCGGAGCAGAGCTATTCCGAACGTCAGATCTATCAGGCCGCGATTGAGCGTTTGGCCCGTGAAGTCGCCGCGATCGAGAAGATTGACGAGATCAAGGCTACCGCCAAGCTTGAAGGCGTGCTGGCCAAGGCCGCCTGAGCTTCCCCTTCCTCCTGAGGGAGTTCCGTCATGGCCGTGGCAGTTGCCGGAAGAGAAAGATTTGCCGTCGTGGCGCGCAGTCCGCAAGGCTACGCGCCACCGGCTTTTCCGTCTTCGGCGCTGGTCAGTTCCAATAAATTTGCATCGCTGGGTCGTCCCCGCCGGATCTGGGTCATCGGCTCGGTGCATGGCGAGGTTGAAAAGCTCCAGATCCTGCATGACGAGATTGGCACCCTGTTCCGTCCCGGCGACCGGCTGGTCTATCTCGGGAATTTCATCGGCTATTCCGACCGCATTCTTGAAACTGTCAACGAGCTGCTGGATTTCCGGCGAGCCTTGATCGCCATGCCCGGCCTGCTGGCGTCTGACGTGGTCTATCTACGCGGCGGACAGGAAGAGATGTGGTCCAAGCTGCTGCAAATCCAGTTTGCCCCTAATCCGGCGGAAGTGATGCAATGGATGCTGCGGCAGGGGGCCGAAGCGACATTGCTGGCTTATAAAGGCAATCCCCAACAAGGGCTGGCCTCCGCCCGTGACGGCGTGATGGCCATGACCCGCTGGACGTCGGTTCTGCGCGGTGAAATTCGCGTGCGTCCCGGCCATGAAGCGCTTTACAGCGCACTACGTCGCGCCGCTTTCACCGGTGACGGGCAAAGCCCCGGCGGTCTTCTGTTCGTTAATGCCGGCATTGATCACACCAAGCCGCTGGCTAATCAGGGCGATAATTTCTGGTGGGGCGCTCCTAACTGGGCCAATATCATCCGGCCTTACAGCCAGTTCGACAAAATCATCCGCGGCTTCGATCCCAATCGTGGCGGCGCCCAGATGACCGCCCACACCCTGACCATTGACGGCGGCTGCGGCTTCGGCGGCACCCTGCTGGGCGCCTGCCTGACTCCGCAAGGCGATGTGATTGATATTATCGAAGTTTGAGTCCGGCACCAGCCGCGACATTCTGCCTTCCCTTAAAAAACACCCCATAATCAGCAGCTTGAAAAGAGAGCGGGCGTAGTGTGGGGATTTGTTCGGTTTCCGGTGATCCGGAATCCGTACCGATGCGTATCTGATTGTACACTGCGCAGGGCGGCACTCAGTCTCAGGTTTGTCCCCATTCCTTCCCGTTCTGCCGAGGAGTTCTTATGGGCCGTCTTTCTGCCGACACGTCTACCCAGACCGCCAACGCCACCTATATCCGCGAAAGCATGACGCAGGCGCTGCTCTCCCGTGAGCATGAGCATGATCTGGCTTTGGCATGGAAAGAGCGCGGTGATGAGAAAGCGCTGCATGAGTTGGTGCGGGCTTATGGCCGTCTGGTGGTTTCGATGGCCAGCCGCCTCCGTCATTTCGGCCTGCCGCTTGGCGATCTGATTCAGGAAGGCAATGTCGGTCTGATGCAGGCGGCGGCCCGTTTCGAGCCTGAGCGCGAAGTACGCTTTTCGACGTATGCCGCGTGGTGGATCCGCTCGGCGATGCAGGATTATATCCTGCGCAACTGGTCGATTGTGCGCACTGGCACGACTTCGGCGCAAAAGTCGCTCTTCTTCAATCTGCGTCGTCTGCGTGCCCGTATCGCCAACATGACCGGCGAGGCCGATCTGACCGATGCCAGCCGGACGGCCATTGCCCGCGAATTGGGCGTACCGCTGCAGGATGTAGTGAATATGGAACGGCGCATGTCGGGAGCCGATCAGTCGCTCAATGCGCCGCTGACCGCTGACAGTGACGACGACTGGCAGGATTTCCTGATTGACGAGCGTCCCAGCCCCGAGATGGTGGTCATCGGCATGAAGGACGGTGCGGCGCGCTCGACCTGGCTTAACGGGGCGCTGCGTGAACTGTCTCCGCGTGAACAAACCATCATCCGCGAGCGCAAGCTGCGCGAGGGTAGCATCACGCTGGAAGCTCTGGGCAAGGAACTCGGCGTTTCAAAAGAGCGGGTACGTCAGCTGGAAGTGCGGGCGCTTGGCAAACTCAAGGCCGCCCTTATCCGCCTCACGCCTTACCCGCAGGATTTTCTAGGCGAGGGGTAGGGTAGACGGGATCGGCTGATTCTTTTACGCCGCCCGACGGGCCTTGAGGGCGTCCTTGATCCGTCCGGCGAACTGTCCCAGCTTCAGGGCGTGGTCGATGCGCTTTTCGAGGAAGTCCCAGGTGGCTTGATGCCCCGGTGAATTGTCAGTCAGAAAACGCAGCAGGGTGGTGGAGTAAACGCCAGCGAGCAAAGCGCGCTTGGTGTAGAAATTATAGTCAGTCGACGTGTCCCCGGCATAAATCCAGATGGTATCAACGGTGGCATAGAGGCAGCGCAGGGCTTCAGTGGCGTTCCACGGCTTGGCAAAACAGGCCAGCGCCTGCCGCTCGGCGGCTTTGTAGGGCGCCAGCGTTTCAAGGCGGCGCTGCACAGCCAGACCAATGCGGTCGCGCACCCGGTCGGGCTTTTTGTCATGGGTCAGGCGGGTCAGCATGGTGCGGTCGGCCCAGTCGGTGAAGTGACGCACCAGATCAATGGATTCGGGGAAAAGGGCCAGCGCCTTGGCAACGGGCACCCCTTCATCTTCCGCGCCCTGCCGCAGCGCCTTTTCAGAGAACCCCTCGGCTTCGACATAAGGCAGGGTAGCGAGCAACAGCACATCGCGCAAATCAGCCCGGGATGTCTTGGCCTTGGGCGCTGCTTTGGCTTTAGTCGTCGTCTTCCTGGTCATCATGGGCCTCCATCAGGTGGGGAACTTCTTCGGTAAACGCAAAAAGCTTCATGTCCCGCATGCGGTCGGGATAGAGGATGCCGTTCAGATGGTCAACCTCATGCTGCACGACGCGGGCGTGAAAGCCGCTGGCTATAATGCTAAGCGGCGCACCGGTGCGGTCAAGCCCCTCGTAACGGATACGCTGGGCGCGAGGCACCACACCACGCAGGCCGGGCAGGGACAGACAACCTTCAAACCCCATCACTTCGCTGTCATCAAGGATTTCAATCCGGGGGTTGATGACCGCCAGCGGCCCGACGGCTCCGTCTTCCGAGCTGGGCAGCCCCTGCGCCCGTGTCTCGGAAATATCCAGCACAATAATCCGCACCGGCCTATGAACTTGCGGCGCGGCCAGCCCGACCCCGCCAGAGTCCTTAAGCGTCTGAATCATGTCGTCAATCAGGCGCTGAAGGTCGGCGGTTTGGGGGTCGGTGACCGTTTCGGCGACTTTTCGCAGAACCGGCCGTCCCATGCGAGCAATCTGGAGAAGCATTTTCTGCCTTTTTATCAATGCGTTGATATTGCAGGAGCTTTGGCGACTTTCCTACTATAGACGCGATTCAGGGCTTCACAAGCGGCCATTCTATGTGGTAATGAGGCCTCCGCAACCAAATACCCTCCCAACCCGGGAAAGAATGGAGCTGAAAGCCAGTGCAAGTTATCGTTCGTGACAACAATGTGGAGCAAGCCCTCCGCGCCATGAAGAAAAAGCTTCAGCGTGAAGGTATCTTCCGCGAAATGAAGCTGCGCAAGAACTTCGAGAAACCCTCGGAGAAGAAGAAGCGCCGTCAAGCCGAAGCTGTGCGCCGTACCCGCAAACTTCTGCGCAAGCGTCTGGAACGTGAAGGCTATTAAGCCCTAGCTCCTTTGCAAAAAGATCAGGCCGCCGGATGGAAATTCAGCGGCCTTTTTCTTTGCGCGAATCATGCTAGCCAGAAAGTCATGAGCAGAAGCCCCCGCCTCAAGACGCGCTATAGCGTTCACGCCGTGATTACCGATGACGATGGCCCCGCCCTGCTGGTGCAGGGGGCGCGTGGCAGTCCCTATGCAGGACGCTATGATCTGGTTGGTACCGTGCCGGAGGCGGAAGAGGCCGTGCCAGAAGCTCTGGCGAGAAGCCTGAAGGCCGAGACCGGCACCTATATCACCGCTATCAACCGCATCGGTATTCTCAGCTCGCATTTCAGCTATGAGGATAACGGCCCCCAGCAGCTGCATCATCTGGCGGTGCTTTACGAGGTTACGCTCAAGGGCGCGATTAATCTCGAGAACTGCCTGTGGCTGCCCATCGCGCTGATTACCAGCGAGAACAGCACGGCGGCACTGGTCTGGGCTGCAGAATGGGTCAAAAGCCGCCCCGCCATGGCCAGTGAGCTGGCAGAGGCCGTTTAGGGCGTTTTAAGATTCACCTCTCCATCTCCTGGGCCTTCGCCGGGGTCCATGCCGGGGTAAAAGCATAGTGTGAAAAAATAAATACCACAGTCAATACGGAGCGGTAGATACCGGCCAGAGCCTGCCCCGTGCCACGACACGGGGCCGGTATGACGGTAGAGAGAGTGGTATGAATGCTTTGAAATACCCTAAGCCACAAGCTTCAGGACGGAGAGTTTCTTCTCGCGCACCGCCGATTTGCGGCCACCCGCAATCAGAAACGCCTTGGCCAGCGAACGCCCCACCACGGCCTGATGCAGCTCTTCATTCACAAAATGCAGCGCAGCGTCATTATCGCAGGCATAACCGGACAGACCGGCTTTTTGCAGCAGCGCCTGATAAGCCGGACGGCGAGCGGCTTCGCCATCATAATGCGGGGTGAAAGCGCCCTTAAGCCAGCCCAGCCCCGGCATCAGGCTAAGACTGCCGGTTGAATCGGTCAGAAACTGCTCGAACCAGCAATTGCCGCCCGCGCTGATGCCCGCCATCACCGTGCCGCGCTCATAGGCTTGGCGCAACAAGCTATCGACTTCCCATGCTTTCCACAAAGTGAGCATATTGAAGGTATTTCCTCCACCCACATAAATGACATCGGCAGCGGCAATCTGCTCGGCCCGATTGCCCTTCTGCTCAAACAGCGGAAGATGAGTGGCGCGGCAGTATGGATGATGGGCAGCCATCGCCTTGTAGAAATTACCGATATAACGCTCGGCATCGCCCGACGCTGTCGGCACAAAACAGACCAGCGGATTTTTCTTGCGCGCAAGGGCGAAAACATAGCGGTCAAGCAGCGGATTATCCGGGGTCATCGAGAAACCGCCGCCACCCATTGCAACAATATGCCGGTCTTTGCTCATGTTTTCTCCCCCACCAGATCATACTCATCCGCACCGGTAATCTTGACCGACACGATGTCACCCGTTTTAGCACCCGCAAACGGGGCAACAAACACATTGCCGTCAATCTCCGGCGCGTCGGCCTGAGAGCGGGCGGTGATCTGTTTGTCGTCAACCTCGTCGATGATGACCGGCAGAATGCGGCCAACTTTTTTGGCGAGGCGCTTGGCCGAAATCTCCTGCTGCGCGGCCATAAAGCGATGCCAGCGGTCTTCTTTAACATCGGCGGGAACCTCAGCCAGACCGAGGGTTTCGGAGACGGCGCCGTCCACCGGCTCGTACTGGAAGCAGCCGACGCGATCCAACTGGGCTTCCTGAATGAAAGCCAGCAGCTCTTCAAACTGCGCTTCGGTTTCACCCGGAAAGCCGACGATAAAGGTCGAGCGCACCGCCAGATCGGGGCAGGTTTTGCGCCAGCTCTTGATGCGCTCCAGTGTCTTTTCCTGATTACCGGGGCGCTTCATGTTTTTCAGCACCGCCGCGCTGCCATGCTGGAAGGGGATGTCGAGATAGGGCAGCACCTTGCCCGCCGCCATCAGCTCAATCACCTCGTCCACATGCGGATAGGGATAGACATAATGCAGCCGCACCCATGCGCCCAGCTCGCCCAGCTCTTTGGCCAGATCATAAAATCTGGCACGGGCGGTACGGTCTTTCCACGGGCTCTCGGCATATTTGATGTCGACCCCATAGGCCGAAGTATCCTGCGAAATTACCAGCAGTTCTTTGACGCCTGCTTTCACCAGCCGCTCGGCTTCGCGCAGCACCTCGCCCGCCGGACGGCTGACCAGATCACCGCGCAGTTTGGGGATGATGCAGAAAGTGCAGCGATTATTGCAGCCTTCCGAAATCTTGAGATAGGCATAATGGCGCGGCGTAAGTTTGATCCCCTCCGGCGGCACCAGATCGAGAAACGGATCATGGGCGGGCGGCACGGCGCGATGCACGGCCTCGACCACGCTTTCATATTGCTGCGGCCCGCTGATCGACAGCACATTGGGATATTGGGCCAGAATGCGTTCGGGCTCAGCCCCCATGCAGCCTGTCACAATGACCTTGCCGTTTTCGGCCATCGCCTCGCCAATCGCTTCCAGCGATTCATCGCGGGCGCTATCGAGAAAACCGCAGGTGTTGACAATCACCACCTCGGCCCCGGCATAATCGGGCGAGACGGCATAGCCCTCGGCCCGCAGATGAGTGAGGATGCGCTCACTATCCACCAGCGCCTTGGGGCAACCGAGGGAAACAATGCCGATGGACGGCGCTTTTTTAGTCGACTTGGCGGTTTTGCTCATGATGCCACTTTTTAGCCGTTTTAAAGGTTACAAGTCTACTGGTATATGAAGGCATGACCGAAGCCGAGCTGCGCGCCCTCATTCTGTTTGAAAATGCCGATTTTATCGGGATTAACAAGCCTGCCGGGCTGCTGGTGCATCCGGTGGCGGCGGATAGTGTGGCGCTGACCCAGTTTCTGCCCCGGCTGGGCGAGGGGCTGCGCCTGTGCCACCGGCTTGACCGCGAGACTTCCGGCTGTCTGCTGCTGGGAAAAACGGATGCGGCGGTGAAGCAGGCCGGGCACTGGTTCATGAATGGTCTGGTCATCAAACACTATGTGGCCCTCGTCTCGCCTGTGCCAGAAACTGACAGCGGCAGCATTGATTTGCCACTCAAGAAAATCGCCGCCCGGATGCGTCCGGCGGCTGATGGCCAGGCCGCCCGCACCGACTGGCTGGTTCTGGAACGCCGCGCAGAAACTGCCCTATTGCAGCTTACTCCCAAAACCGGACGCACTCACCAGTTGCGGGCCCATCTGTCAGCGCAAGGCTGGCCGATCCTCGGTGACCGGTTTTACGACGGGCAGCCCGCGCCCCGGCTAATGCTCCATGCCGCCACCCTCACTCTGCCCGGTTTGCCGCCCATCACTGCCCCCTTGCCTGAAGAATTTATCGGCTTTTGCGCCCAAGAATAACCGTTTCTGTCACGTCTTCCTTTTACTCCTCCGCTTTAACCATTATGTAAGGCAGGCGGTGTTTAGTGGAGAAAAGGCAAAACATGCGCAAACTGACCCGCCACTCCGGCACCCTCTATTTCTTCCCCGCCCTGCTGCCGCTGGCTACGTTGGTGCCGTGGCTGCTGACTGTGCTGGGCGTGGTCACTGCGGCTGCCGACATGTCCAGCCGCAGCTTCTGGCAAATTCACCGCCGCAAACTGCATATTGTCTTTGCCCTCAGCGTGGTGGCGACGGCGGGCTATTACTTCTATACCCTGCCGGTCAAAGAGGTACGCGATACCGGTACCCGCCTGATTGCCGCCGAGAACCAGCCGGTCGCGGTGCAACACCGCCCCGCACCAACCCTGACCATAACGGATGAAGCACAGTTCAAGTCGCTGTGGTCGGTCAAAGTTGACAAACAGATTCTCTCCAGCCCGGTCATCGCGGGAAACCTGCTGATTTACGGCACCTACAGCAACACGGTGGAGGCCGTCTCGCTGGCAGACGGCCAGCCGGTGTGGTCGCTGTCCCTCGCCGCGCCGGTCTTCACCATGAAGCTAGGAAGTGATGGCCGTATTTACGCCGGTGAAGGTCTGCATGATGATATGGCCTCCAACCTGACGGTGATTGAGCCAGCCAGCGGAAAGATCGTCTGGCAGCGGCAATTCCTTGGTCATCTGGAAGAAGAGTCCCGCCTCAGCCCGGACAAGTCCCGGCTTTATCTGGGTGCCGGGCCGAGCGGGCTGTGGGCGATTGACGCCAAAGACGGTCAGTTGCTTTGGCATCAGCCGCTTGGCCATATTGATTCCTGCCCGCTTTTGCTTGGTGAAACACTTTATGTTCCGGCCCAGATCAGCGAAACCGAACACCGCACCCGCTTTTTTGCGCTTAAGGCTGAAGATGGTGTGGTGCGCTGGCAGCTTGACCAGCCGGGTCAGCCTTGGGGCTCGCCGCTGATTGATAAAAGCGGCAGCATCCTTCTGGCTACCACCGGCGAAGGCCAGATCGGAGTCAGCCGCAGCACCGACCGGGGCCGGGCTTACGGCCTGTCCCGCGATGGTACAACCCTGTGGCAAACCGAACTGCCGGACATGCCGATTCAGCCCAGCCTCTATCTGGCCGAAGGGGATATGGTCATTCACACGGTGAAATCCGGCGAGGTCGTGGCCCTGCATGTGGCGGACGGCTCTCTGGCATGGAAGTTCAACGCGGGTGGCACGTTGCAATCTTCGGCAACATTGCTCAGCGGCCATGCCATCCCCCTGATTGCAGTGACCAGCCATGAAGGCACTTTCAGCCTGCATGATGCCCGCAACGGAGCGACCCTCGCCCTGCAGCGGATCGGGCCTGACTCCACTTCCACCTCCTCACCAGCGGCACAGGGCGACCGGGTCTATGTCGCCACCGCCTATGCCATTCAGGCTTTCGGCGGACTGCACGCCCTTGCAGCAGCCCAAACACCGGTTACGCCATGAGCATTTTATGGATGAAATTTCCCGATGAGGTTTTGCAGACGGCGCAGTTTGATGCCGCTGCCCGCACCCGGCTGGAGGAGATTTTTGACTGTGCAGGTTTAAACTCACCTTGGCAGCAAGCGCTGGCGCTCCTCACCTTTCCGCCCACCCCTGCCGGAACCACTTTGCTCCGCTGGTATCAGGACTGTCCCTATTTCAACTGGTCGGTCATGGCGGCCAGTTTCAGCCTTGGGGCCGTGCGGATTGAACAACTGCCGGGTAACGGCTTTACGCTGAAGACAAAATCCGGCTTTACAGCTCTGTGGGCCCTGATCAAGGCCCAGTGGAAAATCAGCAAATTTCTGCAAACTTCCCCGACAGAAGGCCCGCCGCTGGCCCGCAGTCTGGCTCTCGGCCTCGCGCTACAATTCTTCATCCTGCAACTGGGAAAAGACTCGGCGCAGATGGGCAACTGGCTGGCGGGCAGCCCTCCGGCTCCGCCCCGCTATCGGGCGGTCATCGCCACAATCCAGTCCCTGCAGCTGCAGCGCACCGCGCTGTCCTCCGCATGGCACGCGCTTTTTCCCAGCCTCCCGGACGACATGGTATCGCCCCCGTCTCTCCCCGCATTCTTCTGGGACGACCAAGAACCTCCGTCAGCGCCACCCGTTCCCATCGCAGAGAAAACAGAAAACTGGCGCGGGGTTTCGGTCTGTGCCGGTCGCTGCACCGGACTGGCGGTGATTGCCGCGTCAGGCCGCGATCTTGCCCGACTGGAAGCCCTGAAAGCGGAAACCAACGCGCCGCTGATTCTGGTCTTCCGCAACGCCCGCCCCGAAACCACCGAGGTTTTCTCCCTCGCCAGCGCCGTGCTGTTTGCCGAAGGAGGTGTGCTGTCCCACGCCGCCACCATCGCCCGCGAAATGAACCTGCCCGCCCTGACCAGCCTCGGTCCCGACTTCTTCGCCTATATAAAAGCCAACGAAAAAATCTGGCTCAGCCTCGACGCCGACGCCGCCACTGTCCAACTGGTTTGAGTTGTGAGGATGTAATTATGAAGGTATATGATACCAACGGTCATAAGTTTTGACCTATCATCAACGTCACCCCGGCGCACGCCGGGGTCCATCTCTCCAAAAGAACTATTTATCACAACCAGTTACAGTGGTCGTGTCCTGACATGGACCCCGGCCTGCGCCGGGGTGACGGGGTTAAAACTTATGATGGTTGGTATGAGAGGCCGAGATAAAACCCTCGCGGCTAGATCAAAAGAGCGTTTTAATAAACTTCTCCACACCTGAGATTAAATCTTCTACTTCTGATTTTGTAGGCTCACGCTCTTTTTTATGGCCACAGTAATTCCTAATATCGCCCAAAAGCTGAATATGCCGGAAATTAGGCGTATCAATCACGTCACTATTCTTGAGCAACTCATTATAATCATTAATTGTTGGATTCTTCTTACCCACTATAAGGCTATGGTTTTCGACCACCTGTGAAAGATGTTTTTCTAAAACAACCCCAGCGACTACGCCGCCAGCTCGTAAAAAGCCACCTTTTAATAGCCCCTTCGCCGTAGCAATTTCGGAATCGAAAATGTCAGCTTGCACCAATTGCCGAATATCAAAAAGCGAGCTTTCAAAGCGCGACGAAACAGCTTTGAGAATAGCGAGTTGTTGTTCAAATTGTGAAATTGCGGCATATGGCCCAACGACTATTTCTTTCTCATACCCTCTCGTCATACGCAAGCCTCTCATATAATCTTCGATTGTGTAATTCTCATAAGTGACCTCCTTTCTTGTCTTTGGCTTTTCATAATGCTTTGCAAAATCTGCAAGCCTATCAGGAAGCAGCTGTTTGATCAGTGCTTTTGATTCTGAATACCAAGCCTGATAACCCTGCTTAAATTCTGGAAGAACTTTGATAACATCCTGTGCTTTCTCCCCATATGCCTCCTTAAACTCTTTAGGATGACATGCGTATTGCATGGCGCTATGAAGCCATATGCCAGACGCCACAAGCTTCTCTAAGTCCTTTTTATAGCTTTCCAGATTTGCTAGCATCGGTCACTTCTCCTGCCCTCACTTAAATACTACTCTGACAAGAAAAATGCGACCCAAGAATTCAGCGCAAGTTCTTCTGACAATTCCCCCTTACCCACTCCGCAAACGCCTCTTCGCTCAGGCTTCCCTCGGCCAGTGCCAGAATGGTTTTGACGCAGGCGGCGTCATCGGCCAGCAGCTCGGTGCCGTTGAGGGTGAGGAAAACTTCGGTCAAAACCAGCGCAGTGCGTTTGTTGCCATCGACAAAGGGATGATTGCGGGCGAGGCCGAAGCCATAGGCAGCGGCCAGTGCCGCAATATCGGGCCCGCCATAAGCGGCGAGGTTGGGCGCACGGGCGAGGGCCGATTGCAACAGGCCGAGATCGCGCACACCGCTAGCCCCGCCATGCTCGGCAATCTGCTCGTCATGAATGGCGAGGGCAAGTTTTTCGGACAGCCAGCGCATGGCTATTTAGCCAGTTCGCGCAGTGCCGCCCGGCGCTTTTTCATCACTTTGCGGGCGGCTTCCATCTGCTCGGCGAATTCGGGGTCATACGGGGTCAGGCGGTAGCCATCCTCGGTTTCAGTCAGAAAAAGAGCATCGCCCTTCTCAACCTTCAGGCGGGCCAGCGCCTCCTTGGGCAGCACCAAACCAAGGGAATTGCCGATCTGGCTGACCTTCAAGGGCGGCAAATTGCTCATGCTTTGGCTCCAGTGTTATTACATATGTAATAACATTAACAGATAAGGGGCAAAAAGGCAATTCTCATGTCAAGTATGATAATTCTGCCATAAGCCATTGAATCTTGGCGAGTCGATGTGGTTATCCACCTTGACGACGACTCGAGGAAAGCGCAGGATTCGGCCCATGCGCCATCTCGACCAGATCCTCGTGGGCGATTGCATTGCCCTCATGAACCAGCTCCCCGAGAAATCCGTGGATCTGGTTTTCGCTGACCCGCCCTATAACCTGCAGCTGGGCGGCGGCCTCACCCGTCCCGACCAGTCCGAGGTGGATGGTGTCTTTGACGAGTGGGACAAGTTTGCCAGTTTTGCGACCTATGACCAGTTCACCCGTGACTGGCTGAAAGCCGCCCGCCGCATCCTCAAGGATGACGGCGCCATCTGGGTGATCGGCTCGTACCACAATATTTTCCGCGTTGGCACCGCGCTACAAGACCTTGATTTCTGGGTGCTGAATGACATCGTCTGGCGCAAGAGCAACCCCATGCCCAACTTCAAGGGCCGTCGCTTTACCAACGCGCATGAAACCCTGATCTGGGCCTCCAAATCGCAGAAATCCAAATATCACTTCGCCTATGAAGGGCTGAAGACGATGAATGAGGATGTGCAGATGCGCTCGGACTGGACGCTGCCGATCTGCTCGGGTGGCGAACGCCTCAAGGGTGCGGATGGCAAGAAGGCCCACCCGACCCAGAAGCCGGAATCCCTGCTCTACCGCGTGCTGATGGCGACGACCAAGCCCGGCGATGTGGTACTTGATCCTTTCTCCGGCACCGGCACTACGGCGGCCATGGCTAAAAAGCTGGGCCGCCGCTTTATCGGGCTGGAGCGTGATGAAACCTACGCCAAAGTCTCCCGCGAGCGGCTGGCTGGCATCACTCCCTTTGCCGAAGACGGCATGCTGGAAGGTCTTATCAGCATGAAGCGGTCGCAGCCGCGCATTCCCTTCGGCCATGTGCTGGAAAAAGGTTTGCTCAAACCCGGTGCCACCCTTTATAGCGGCGGCAAAAAGCACTTCGCCCGCGTCCGCGCCGATGCCAACCTGCTCGCCGAAACCCCGGCCACCACCCATATCGGCTCGATCCACAAAGTCGGTGCGCTGGTACAGAACCTGCCCAGCTGCAACGGCTGGACGTTCTGGCATTATCTGGAAAAACGCGAACTGGTGCCGATTGACAGCTTCCGCGAACAGCTGCGGCTGGAGCTGAATTAGGGCGTTTTGCCCGTAATCAGTGATGTAGTGATGTCCCAGTCATGGCGACAGCCTAGACCTGATTTGGGGGGCAGGTCACTTGATTTGATTTTTGTATGTGCCAGTCTCGAATTTTCTCAATCACTCTCTTGGCCTGACCGCGCTTTTCACGACCGAAAGCACGATAGGATTCTTGGCCGTTAAAGTTGTCGCCAAGACAGGACTGATCGCTAAACTCCATGAGGAGAGGGATGCGCTGCCTTTCAAACATATCAAGGTCGATATTGTCGAAGAGGCTAAAGCCGACTTCATTCAGGGTATCCTGAAACGAGCGACTGTCCGAGAGGCCGCCATAAAACCTGACCCCTCAAGAGATCAGTGATTCCCGCAGATTGCCTGCCCGGTGCGCCTCTGCTATACCTCCCGTAACCCGGAGGAAATGCTGATGCGCCACCATATTCACACCGCTTTTATCGCCGCGCTGATTGCCGCCCTGATTACCCTGTTTCTGCCCCACCCCGCGGGGATGCCGGTCAGTGCGCCAGCCGCAAAGGAAAGCACCTTTGACCGCATCATGCGCACCGGCGAAATCCGCTGCGGCTATATGAACTGGCCGCCTGCAGTCAGCAAGGATCCCAACACCGGCGAAATGTCCGGCATCATGGTTGATTACATGCATGCGCTCGGCGAAGCTCTTGGCCTCAAAATCATCTGGCAGGAGGAAATCAGCCTCGCTACCTATCTTACCGATCTCAACAATCACCGTTACGACATGGAATGTTCAGGCGGCTGGCCCAATGCGCTGCGTGGCAAGGAAGTGGAATACTCCACACCGATTTTCTACTTTCCGATTTACGCCGCGGCCCGCGCTGACGATCACCGCTTTGATGGTGATTTCTCCCTGCTCAATCGTCCCGAAGCCCGCATTGTCTCGGCTGACGGCGAAACCGCCGAACGCATCCGCCGCCAGCGCTTCCCGCTTTCAACCAGCGTCGGCCTCCCCGCTTCTGCACAGCCCGCCGATGTGCTTCAGAACGTCGTAACCGGCAAGGCTGATGTTGCATTTCTCGACTACGCAGCGATTCTGAATTTCAATGCCGGAAGCGAACAGAAGCTGCATCGCCTCTCCAATGTGCCGCTGCGGGTCATTCCCAACAATACCAGCTTTGCGGCAGGAGAATACCGCCTGCAGCAAATGCTCAATACCGCAACAAACGAATTGCTCTACGACGGCGTCATCGACAGCATCCTCGACAAATACGAAACAGAGCCCGGCACCTATCTGCGCGTTGCCCCGCCCTACCTCATCCCTGCAGGAGAATAACCATGCGTCTCATCACCGCCCTCTTCGCCGCCCTCCTCGCCCTCACCCCACTGACTGCCCCCGCCGCCGAGGCCCCGGCGCGTGAATCTGCTTATGACCGCGTCATGCGGACGGGCACACTACGCTGCGGGTATATTCCCTATGATCCCGTCATCAAGGTTGATGCCAACACCGGTCAGATTACGGGTATTCTGGCCGACCTGCTGGCGGATATGGCCAAACGGTTGTCACTCAAGGTAGAGTGGACAGAGGAAGTGCCCTTCGTCACCGCTTTCGAGGGACTCAAGAATGGCCGCTATGACGCGGTTTGTGCCCCTCTGTGGGGCTGGCCGGAACAGGCGCGGGTCGGGCTGCTGGTTGGGCCAATGTATTATTATCCCATTGGCATCTGGGTACGGACGGGCGACACGCGTTTCGACCAGAGCCGCGTCGCGCTCAACGCCGCCACGGTTAAAATCTCCGGTGTCGATGGCACCTTCCCGCTTGATGCCGCCCGCGCTGATTTCCCGTTGGCTCAGGCGCTATCCCTGCCCCAAAGCAGCGACTATACCCAGCCCCTGATGGAAGTACTAACCAACAAGGCCGATGTCACCTTCATGGACAATAATATCGGTCTGCGCTTTCTGAAAGCCAACCCGGGCAGCCTTCGCAATATCGCCGCCAATCCACCCTATAAGGTCTTTGGCCAGTTCATCATGGTGCCCAACAGTGATTTCGGCCTGCAAGCCATGCTGCAAAGCGTCTCCAACCTCATGGTGCTGGATGGTACGGTTGACCGTATTCTCCAGACATACGAGGCTGGAAGTGGTAGTTATTATCGCGTCGCCCGCCCCTATGAAGTTCCGACACCCTAGTACAGGCTGCCCGAAAGGAAATGATCTTGCGCCTTTTGACAACTCTCTTCGCCGCCCTTCTCGCCCTCACCCCACTGACTGCCCCCGCCGCCGAGGCCCCGGCGCGTGAGTCTGCTTATGACCGCGTGATGCGGACGGGGACGCTGCGCTGCGGATATGGGATTTATCCGCCTTTTGTCACCAAAGACGCCAATACCGGCGCCATTGGCGGCTATATGGCGGATACTATGAAGCAGTTTGAACATCTGACCGGCCTTAAGGTGGAGTGGACGGCAGAAATTGACTGGGGCCAACTGGCCGAGGCGTTGCAGAGTGGCAAGGTTGACGCCATTTGTTCGACGATGTGGGGTTCGCCACAACGCGCTCGCACTATAGGTTTTTCGCGTCCGGTGTTCTTCTCGACCGTTGTTCCGATAACCCGCGCCGACGATCATCGTTTCGATGCCAACCTTGCGATTGCCAATGCTGCGGGCATCAAGATTTCCACCAATGACGGAGATGTCAGCGAAGAAGTTGCCAAAGCTGATTTTCCCCTCGCCACCCGGATTGCCAAACCGCAGATGGCCGGAGAACAGCAGCTTTTCCTTGATGTTGTCAGCAAGAAAGCCGACCTGACTTTCTCCGAACCAAGTCTGGCGGGGGAATTTATTGCCGCCAATCCTGATACGATCCGGGTCGTGCCAACAGCGGCACCGGTGCGCGCTTTTTCCAATGTCATCGGCGTCGGCATTGAGGAAGACAAGCTGTTGAATATCCTCAACGCCAGCATCCTGACCATGCAGAATGACGGAACACTGACCCGCGTGTTCGGTGATTTCATGAAATCCCATCCCGGCCATATCCGCCTGCCCGCCCAACCTTATCAATAGAGGAGTAACAGCCATGCGTCTTATCACCGCCCTGTTCGCCACCCTTCTGGCTTTCACCCCGCTGGCCGCACATGCCGCCGAAGCTCCGGCGCACGAGTCTGCTTATGAGCGGGTGATGCGGATCGGGACGCTGCGCTGCGGGTATATCGTCTGGCCTCCAGGATTCGAGAAGGATGCCAACACCGGAGAAGTCAGCGGCCCCGGCAAGGAACTTTCGGAGGCCATCATCCGTCTGGCTGGTTGGCAAGCGGAGTTTGTGGAAGTTACACTGGGCAATGTTCCTCTGGATCTTGAAAATGGCCGGATTGATGCCATGTGTATTGATGGCCCGTGGACAATCTCCAATGTCCGCCTCGTCGATTATACCAGTTGGGTGTACTATACCCCCGTTTTTGTTTATGTCCGCGCCAACGAAACCCGCTTTCATACCTACCGCGACATGAATAATGTGGAGAGCAACTTCATTGGTATTGATGGCGACATCAGTGTTGATCTGGCAGCCCTGCGTTTTCCGCAGGCAAAACTGCAGACCCTCATCAACCTGACTGACCCGGCCCAGATGCTCCTCAACGTTGCTGATGGCAAGGCCGATGCGGTCGTCCTTGATCCGGTCACTGCCGATAGCTTCATGAAGAACAATCCCGGCAAAGTCCGCGAACTAAAAGGCAATGGCCCTCTGGCGGTCTATCCTGTCGGCATGTCCGTCCGGCGCGGGGAGGCGCAGCTCCAGCAAACCCTGAGCCGTGCCACAGAAATGGCCATAAATATTGGTCTGGTCGACGAGAAACTTGATCTCTATGATCCAACGCGACGCTCCATCTACGCGGTCAGCCGCCCCTATCAGATTCCTGCAGGAGAATAATCATGCGCCTTGTCACCGCCCTTTTCGCCACCCTTCTCGCCCTCACCCCGCTGGCTGCCCCCGCCGCCGAGGCCCCGGCGCGTGAATCCGCCTATGACCGGGTGATGCGGACGGGCACACTGCGCTGCGGGTATATTGTCATTCCGCCACATGTCATCAAGGATCCCAATACCGGGGCCATGAGTGGGGTCATTGTCGACATGATGAACGAGGCCGCCAAGCTGCTCGAGATTAAGGTGGAATGGGCCGAGGAGGTCGGCTGGGGCAATACGGTGGAGGCCCTGAAGGGCGGACGCGTGGATGCCATTTGCGTCAATTACTGGATGAACCCGGTCGAAGGACGCTTTGTCGGATTCTCGATGCCGTTCTACTACTCCACTGTCGGCACCTATGTCCGCGCCGATGACCACCGTTTTGATGCCGGTCTTGCCCCGCTTAATGACCCGGCGATGAAAGTGGCGACGGTGGAAGGTTCCATTGCCGGTGTTATTGCCCGGCAGGATTATCCTCGGGCTAATGTCAGCACCCTGCCCAACCTGACCGATACCAGTCAGGTACTGCTGGAAGTTTCTACCGGCAAAGCTGATCTGACTTTTGCCGACAATTTCATGGGACAGCAGTTCATGGCGGCCAACCCCGGCAAGCTGCGGAATGTCACGGCTGACCATCCGGTGCGGGCCTTCCCCTCGACCATCGCCCTGCCTTCTGGCGAAGTGCAGCTTAAGACCATGATTGATTCCGCCTTTGTCCAGCTTCTCTACAGCGGCTTCGTTGATCGCACCCTCACCCGCTACAACGTCCCCGCCTCGGCCATCTACCGCGTCGCTCGCCCCTATGAAGTTCCGGCGCAGTAACCATGTTCGCAACCGCCTTTGACATCATCATCCGCTATCATGAAGGCTTCCTCAACGGGCTGGCGGTTACGTTGCAGATGTCCGGCATTGTCTGGCTGCTGGGGCTGACGCTGGGGGCCCTGCTGGGCTGGGCGGGGTCGGTTGAGCGGCGCTATATCGGGCGGCCGTCGCGTATCTTCAGCTTTATCCTCGGCGCAGTGCCGACGCTGGTTTTCCTGTTCTGGCTGCATTATCCGGCGCAGGCGATGTTCAATGTCGTCATTGATCCGTTTTACACCGCGACTTTTACCTTCACCATTCTCAACATCTTCGGCGTGGCGGATATTGTGCGCGGGGCGATGGATGATTTTCCCAAGCAGTTTCTTACCGCCGCCAAGGTTTGCGGCCTATCGCAGAAGCAGACACTGTTAAAAATCCAGTTTCCGATTTTGCTCCGTATGACCTTGCCCGCGCTGATGCTGCTGCAGGTGGCCATGCTGCATATGACCCTGTTTTCCTCGCTGATTTCGGTGGAAGAACTGTTCCGCGTCGCCCAGCGCATCAACGCCCAGATTTACAAGCCGGTGGAGATTTATACCGCGCTCGGCTTCTTCTTCCTTGCGGTCTGTCTGCCGGTCAATGCGCTGGCGTGGTGGCTGAAAAAGCGTTTCACCCGTGACCTGTCGCAGAGGTGAAATCATGCTGACCGCCACCAATATCACCAAAAGCTTTGCCGGACGGGGTGTCCTCAACGGGGTTTCCGCCGCCATTGCACCGGGTGAAATCGTCGCCCTGCTCGGCCCCTCCGGCTCCGGCAAGACCACTTTGCTGCGAGCGCTGGCCCTGATCGAACCGCCGGATAGTGGCCGTATCACCCTGCATGACCGGCGCTGGGACTTTCCGTGGCCGAAGCGCGAGAAGCGGGCGGGGCCGTGGCCGAAAGTCACCGTGGTCTTTCAGGAATTGTTCCTGTGGCCGCATCTGTCCCTGCGCGAAAACATTCTTCTCCCTGCCCGCAATGTGGGGCACCAGAATATCGAAGCCGAACTGGCCGAGGTGGTGGAGGCGCTTGACCTGTCCGGCTTCATCGACCGTTTCCCTAACGAGGCCTCTCTGGGCCAGCGCCAGCGCATTGCCCTCGCCCGCGCTGCCCTGCTGAAGCCCGACTATCTGTTACTGGATGAAGTAACCTCGGCGCTCGACATCGAACAGGTTCACAACATCCTGACTTTTCTGCCGACGCTCAAGGCCAAGGGCATCGGCATGTTGCTCATCACCCATCACATCAACTTTGCCCGCCGCGCCGCCGACCAGATTCTTTTTCTGGATGGAGGCCGGATTGTGGAAGCCGGACCGTCCCACCTGCTCGACCGTCCCCAAACCCCACGGCTGCAGCAGTTTTTGTCAATGATCAGCGCGGCGTCTTAGCCGTCACAGCACCCCGGTCAGTTCTCGCTCATCTTCAGCGCGGCGATGAAGGCGCTCTGCGGAATTTCGACTTCGCCGAACTGACGCATGCGCTTTTTGCCTTCTTTCTGCTTTTCGAGCAGTTTCTTTTTGCGGCTGACGTCGCCGCCGTAGCATTTGGCGGTCACGTCTTTGCGCATCGGCGAAATGGTTTCACGGGCGATGACGCGCATGCCGATGGCGGCCTGAATGGCAATCTTGAACATGTGGCGCGGAATCAGGTCTTTCAGACGTTCACACAGCACGCGGCCCCGGCCTTCGGCATGGGCGCGGTGAACGATGATGGCCAACGCATCCACCGGCTCCTGATTGACCATAATGTTCATCACCACCAGATCACCGGTTTCGTAGCTGTCCATCTGGTAATCAAAGCTGGCATAGCCGCGACTGATGCTCTTGAGGCGGTCATAAAAATCGAACACCACTTCATTGAGCGGCAGGCGATAAACCAGCATGGCGCGGCTGCCGACATAGGTCAAATCCACCTGCACCCCGCGCCGCTCGGTGCAGAGCTGCAGGATCGAGCCCAGATATTCATCCGGGGTCATGATGGTGGCCTTGATCCACGGCTCGTCAATATGGTCGACCTTGACCGGATCGGGCATGTCCACCGGGTTGTGGATTTCCTTGATGCTGCCATCGGTCATGTAGATCTTGTAGACCACCGAGGGGGCGGTCGTGATGAGGTTGAGGTTGAACTCGCGCTCCAGCCGCTCCTGAATGATCTCCAGATGCAGCAGGCCGAGGAAC
>CAYSDE010000017.1:16230-20879 GCA_964429685.1 uncultured Pseudobdellovibrionaceae bacterium | reverse complement strand
CGCACGACGGAATAACTGTAGTGATAATAGCCGCCGCCATTGGCGCAACTGCCCATCGAGATCACCCAGCGCGGCTCCGGCATCTGGTCATAAACTTTGCGCAGAGCCGGGGCCATTTTGTTGGTCAGGGTACCGGCCACAATCATCACATCCGACTGGCGCGGACTGGGGCGCGGAAAAATGCCAAAGCGGTCAAGATCATAGCGGCTCATATAGGCATGGATCATCTCAACCGCGCAGCAGGCCAGACCAAAGGTCATCGGCCACATCGAGCCGGTGCGCGCCCACGCCACCAGATCATCCAGCCTGGCGGTGATAAAACCCTTGTCGGCCATCTCCCCGGCCAGCGCCGCCGGATCAAAGGGAAACTGCGGGGTTGCTGTTTCAGGAATCACTCCCATTCGAGAGCCCCCTTCTTCCATTCATAGATAAAGCCGACTGTCAGGATACCAAGAAACACCATCATCGACCAGAAGCCGAAAGTGCCAATGGTGCCAAGGCTGACCGCCCACGGAAACAAGAACGCCACTTCCAGATCAAAAATGATGAAGAGAATGGCGATCAGATAATAACGGACATCAAAGCGGCGGCGGGCGTCATTGAAGGCCTCAAAGCCGCATTCATAAGCCGACAGCTTCTCGCTGTCCGGTTTCTGTCTGGCCAGCAACCACGCCGCCGCCACCATCACGCAGGACAGGCTGAAGGCAAAGACCAGAAAGACAAGGATTGGCCAGTAACTGGCGAGATAACTTGCTTGCATCAGACATCCGTTCCGGGCGGTTGCGTCACAACGCCCCATAGATGCCGGTATAGCTTAACAAAAAGTAAACGGAAGGGGTTTTCTTGTTGAAGAATCGGGGGTTAAGGCGACATTCCGAGTCGGGGACTGGGTGCCGACAACAAGACCGGCATTTGCACAGCGTCTACTCCAGCCTGCTGACAGAATTTCTGCCAGAATTCAGTTGGGCTCAAGCGCTGTTCGTCTTTCAGTACCGGGCAGATTGGCCTGAAAAAGACACCGTAAGCTACGATTCCCAATACACGCGCCCGATACCATGTTTCAAGTGCGGGATTCATAAGTCGATAACTGACGCTTTGGCCATTCCGACTATCCACTGTCAGAACATTTTTTTTGACCAGAGAGCCGCTGACGTAAGCTGAGAACAATGGGCGCCTGATATTTGCCTGCTGTTGAAATATTCTTTCCAAACGCCGATCTTGCTGAGAAAAGTCAGGCAGATCAAAATCTGGTTTCTGGAAAAACTGCCCGATAGTGAAAGATGATCCAGGAACCTTGACAGCCTGACTGGAACGGAAAATAGCATCCAGTACATGCTGTTCCCCCTCGCTCAGCCCCTGAAATTTTGTTCTATAGAGAGGCGTCAGCAAGTCGAGCGACAGGCATCTATCCGGCAGATTGGCCATTGGCTCTAACGGGAGGTCGTAAAGCGAGAAAGGCGTTCTGACTAAGGAGTCGGGCGAATAGTCAGCAAAAAGATCGGGCTGCCGTTTGTTCATTTTCGCATCCAGAAATTAAAATGCCTATTTTTAACAAATAAAATGGCGCGAGTGACGGGACTTGAACCCGCGACCTACGGCGTGACAGGCCGTCGCTCTAACCAACTGAGCTACACCCGCGTGGTGTCTTGCAATCTGGCAAGGCGGCCCTGATACACGGAGTTCGGGCCACCTGTCAACATACATTTGTCGATCTGTCTCTCATCTGTCGGGAAGAATTACAGCCGTTTCTTTATACCCGGCTTGCCGAGCCGTAGCCTCGCTTTAGGCGGGACGAAGGCTGGTGGGCAGTGAGGGGATCGAACCCCCGACCAACTCGGTGTAAACGAGCCGCTCTACCGCTGAGCTAACTGCCCGGGCGCACCCTAGAGATTTTTTCTGCAAAGCGCAATGCAACTTTTTGAGTGCCGGCGCCTCCGATTGTTAACGGTTTCCCGGGCATTTTTTAGTTAAAATACGCGCATTCAGCTTGAATTGGCGACTTTGTTTGTGCTATTCCGCTCCTACACTCATTTTCAAAAAGGTGCCAGCAATGCGCAAGCTCAAGGAAATTTTTAGCCGTCAGTATGTCAAAGATGCCGCCAAGGCCTTTTATGACAAGAACCTTGCCACCAAGGCAAAACGCCGGGTTTTCGGACTTAAGGTTGGGTCTATAGTGGCCCCTGCAGCTTTT
Organism: uncultured Pseudobdellovibrionaceae bacterium; assembly: GCA_964429685.1. Classification (GTDB taxonomy): domain Bacteria; phylum Pseudomonadota; class Alphaproteobacteria; order UBA2400; family UBA2400; genus CAYSDE01. The sequence goes on along the minus strand of CAYSDE010000017.1, from coordinate 18,688 downwards.
GGTATAGGCGTCATGGCCGCCGTCAAAGCGGCGACCATTGGTATTGCCACCACGCTGGCCGGGGCATCCACCGCCTTTACGCTTGGTGCTGTCACTGCAGCAGGCGCTCCGGTTGCTGCTATCCTGATCGGAGTGACTGTGGCCATGGGTTTGACCTCGGGAGTGCTGCGTAACCTCCTCGACCGCAATGTGTTGGCCAAAGCTGGTAATCCGGTTCCAAAGTACTGGAGCCGCGAGAACGGCAAGGCTTTCTTCGCCAAAGGCAACCTGTTGACAATGGGGCTGAGCGCTGCGGGCACCCTGATTGGTGGTCTGTTTATTGTCGACTTTGCACCGCAGGCACCCTCCGCTGGCCCGGCCCAAGCGTTTAACTCCATGGCAACACAGCCGATTACGGAAGTAGCGCCAGCCATTGAACCATCAACTGCCGTTGCCGCTGATGCCCTGGAGGCTGACCCTCTGACGGCGTCTCCAGCTCCAACAGCTCCGGCCCCTGCACCAAATCCTATCGCTAAACCAGATACTCTTGGTGAGTTTATACGCTCAATCATTGCCCGCGAACCAGCCGCTCCTACCATGGCGCTTGATCCGCTGGCAGCCTCAGCCGTAACGCCGACGGCGGACTTTGTTGCTACCCCTGAGCCTGCCGCCGTTTCTTCGGAAGCAGTGGCTGCCACAGCGCCAACACCACCGGACGCGACACCGGCAGTCGAGGCCCCGTATATCGATCCGGCTGATGAAGTTGCCGCTGCTCTGGACACAGTGACACCGCCGTCGCCAGTGGTAGTGCCTGACGCCCCGGTCAACGCTGCTGATGGAACGCCAGCTGAATCCATCACTGCCCCAGATAGAGTAGTTCTGCCGGAAGTTCCTGCAGTGAGCACTCCGGCTGTTGAAGCGGCAGCTAACCAAGTTGTTCCGGCGTCACAGGCGGAAATTCTACCCGCGACAGCGGCTGATACCCCGACAGTCGCTCCGGCAGCTGACCCGGCTCCGGCTTCTGCAGCCCCTGCCACAGTTGAACCCAAGGCCTATGAGGGTCAGAAGGTTGCTGAATGCAAGCTGTCAGAGGTTCTGAATGTATTCAACGAAGGTCATTATCCTCCAGCTAAACCGCTACCGAATATCTTCACTGCTGACTGCACGATTTATAGTGAGACAGCCCAGAAGGGTGATTATGTCGCACTCAAAGGGGCAGCTGAATACAGCACCGCGTTTGATGCCAGAGCAACAGTGCATTGGAATACGCTTAGCAGCGTTGTCAGCGAAATCCGTGACTGGATACTGCCACATGCTGAAGTGAAGCTGGAGAGCCAGATGTATGGCAGGATGACTGAGGTAAAAATCAACCCGCCAAGCTTCACCATGTCGCTCAATCCCTGAGAAGATTTGTTAGCCAAACCAGCCCCGGCCCAGTGCCGGGGCTTTCTTTTGTGATGCTTGATTATACCAACGGTCACAAGTTACGACTCTTAGAGAAACAGTCATGCCAGCGAAGGCTGGCATCTCGGGAATGTTTCAGACGCGACAACTGTCCTCTTGAATCAGCACTTTCTCTTAACCCTGGCCGCCTCAAGATGCCAGCTTTCGCTGACATGACGACGATAATAAGGTCAATATTTGTAGCCGTTGGTATTATTGGTACTTATGAGCGAGACGCACTCAAGGCTGGATGCCTGTTTTCACGGGCATGACTATGGAAAGTGTAGTTTTCTTTTCGAACAGGCTCGCAGGAAGCTCCCCGCGCTATTATGAAAAGCCCCCACCAAAAGCAAGGGCCGCCGGATCGCTCCGACGGCCCTCTGACAATAGCTAGGAACCCGGACTACGGGGTAACAGGGGCAATAGCTCTCACCACCGCAACCTCGCCAACCGGAGCTGCGAGATGCTGGCCATACTTGCCATGAGTTTCAGCAGTAACCTTATTCTTTTCCATTTCAGCCGCCCGCACAAAGGCTTTCTTCGCGCCCTCATTTCCTTCCAGAATGTAGGCAACAGCGGCCTCTTTGAAGTTATTCCGCTCGAAGAACGGAACAATTGTATAGGCCGCACCGATGCAGAAATCTTTGTTGAAAGCACCGCCGATGCTAAACGAAAAATCACGCGTTGTTACACCAAAAGCCCCTGTATCGCTACAAATACCCGCTGGTGGGGCATAGGCATAGGCCGAATTGACAGCAGGCTTCACAGCCTTCTCTGCTTCAATGAGAATACCAAGATTACCACCAACGGCCTTGCTCTCTGCAGTGACGTTACCCACTGTCTGATCTACTTTTCCGGCAACAGTCTGATCTACTTTTCCGTTAACATTCAGCTGCGCCTGCAGGTTCTGATAGGCCAGAGCAGCAGCCTCAGCCTTAGCCTTAGCAGCAGCAAGAGCAGCAGCCTGAGCAGCTGCGTTTACATCCGTGACCGGAGCAACGGTCGTGTGCGGAGCAACGGTCGTGTTCGGAGCAAC
>CAYSDE010000017.1:0-16130 GCA_964429685.1 uncultured Pseudobdellovibrionaceae bacterium | reverse complement strand
GTGTTCGGAGCAACAGTTACCGTGGTGGTGGTGGCGCCACCCGGGGTCGTTCCGCACTGGCCGGGGGCGCAATCATTGAAAGCGGAAGCGGAAGCGCTGGCAGCAAGTGCTGCAGTAGCGAAGAGAATGGCTTTATTGGTCGGTGTCATGTTTGAAAACCCTTTCCGTGGTTGGATGGGTCTTTGATAGCGATTTGGGGTGGGTAAAGTCAATTAAAAAATGGTTACTTTTTGAAAAAAGCACCGTTAACTATTGGCAACTTAAGGGTTTTACGATCCGTCAAGGGAATACTAACCAATTTTTGCCATGATCCCCGTGAGGATGGGGAGTGTGCCGCCATGAGCGTTAGAAAAGCTGATTATAAAACTTCGTCAAAACCCGCTGTGGTCAAACGCGAAGCGCCGCCGGATGCTGCCGCCGAGTTGGTGATGAATGCCGAGAACGGCGAGGTTATCCACGCCAAAAATGCCGACATACAACGTGATCCGGCATCTTTGACCAAGCTGATGACCGCTTATGTGGTTATGAAAGCCATCAAAAATAGCCAGAGTAATTCAGAAGATAAGAAGAGATATGAGAAGAAATATGAGAAGAAAGACACCCTTGACCAGCCAATCAGGATCAGTGCTGGCGCGTCGCGGATCCACAACAACCTGTTCAGAATTCCGGTTACAAATCCTGATGGCACTACCGAGCCTTCAGCTTTCCTGCCTGAGGGCAGCAAGCTGACCGTGCGCGAAGCCTTGACCGCCATGATGACCTGTTCGGCCAATGGTGTCGCCAAGGCACTGGGCGAGGCTTTTGCGCCGACCAGAATTGTTCATAAAGGCAAGAAAACTTTTGAAGTTGCGGGTAGCGAGCGTGATTTTGCCCGGGAGATGACCCGTACGGCCCTTGAACTGGGCATGACCAACAGCAGTTTCATCAACGCATCCGGGCTTAATAACGGTGGCACTGACCAGAAATCAAATCTTTCTACCGTGCGCGACATGGCTATTCTGGCCCAGCGCATGATGAAGGATTTCCCTGAATACGAAAAGTTTGTCAGCGCCACGGCAGCCAGCGCCAATGTTCTGCTGCCCAGCGGGGAGAAGGTCAAAGGCAGCGGCCCGACCACCAATCGCTTTCCCTCTCAGGCCAAGTCGCTCGGGTTGGTTGCGGTTGGTCCCCAGAAAACCGGCACAAACGAATCTGTCTCTCAATTTACTGACGAGAACGGCAATAAAGCCAGTAGTGGCGGTATCGGCCTGCTGACTACCAGTGAGAACAAAGACGGCGTTCGACTGGTTTCCGTCGTCATGGGCGCTCGCAACCCCGATACCCGTTACGCCGCCAACACGCGGAATCTGAAAGACAGCTATGCCAAACTCAAACAGGGCGGGAACCCGCACTACGCCGCCAGATTCGAAAAGCCCTCAGAAAAGACCATGTTGGCAACCGTTTCCCCCGCCAAGGCTTTTGCGGAAGTCAGCAATAAAAAAGGCCGCAGGGACGAACCCGTGCAGGTCGCCCGGAACGATGAGGAGCGACCCCGCGAGAAGTTCAAAAAGGCCAGCCATCGGCGGGATAATAAGCGCGACGAAACACCCGTCGTCGCTGACCTGCTGAGGACTCCATCCGTTGTGGGTGTTGCGGATAACCGTGATTATACGCAGATCGACATAGGCCCGCTCGTACCAGCGGCCCCGACACCTCAAGAGCCCGCACGGACTGCGCCGCCCCTACCGCGTGCGCCTGCGGCTGAGTAAGCGCTGCTTAGCCAAAAACCTGCTTCGTCTCAACACCTGACTGGGTCAGCTGGTCGCTGATGGCGTCCTTGAGGCGGCCCAGAGCATCGTTGTTGGCGGCTTCGGCGCGGGCGACCAGAACGTCCTGTGTGTTGGAGGCACGCAGCAGCCACCAGCCGTCTTTGGTGTTGACGCGCACGCCGTCCAGATCATTGACTTCGATCCCCGGTACATTCTTGAGACGGGCGCGGATTTCTTCAACCACCTTGAACTTGCGTACTTCATCGACCTGAAAACGGACTTCCGGGGTGTTGACCACCTTGGGCAGGGCGTCCCGCAGTTCAGACAGCGCCTTGCCGCCATTGCTGACGATATTCAGCAGGCGAACACCACAATACAACGCATCATCAAAGCCATGATTGTCGCCGAAGAAGATATGACCGGACATTTCCCCGGCCAGCGGGGAGCCGATTTCAGCCATTTTGGCTTTCAGCAGCGAATGGCCGGTTTTCCACATCAGCGGTTTGCCGCCAAGGCGGGTGATTTCGTCAAACAGGGTCTGGCTGGCTTTGACATCAGCAATGATGGTGGCACCGGGATGCTGTTTCAGCACTTCACTGGCATAAACCGCCAGCAGCTGATCGCCCCACACCACCTGCCCCTTGCTGTCAATCGCGCCAATGCGGTCGCCATCGCCATCGAAACCGATACCGAGATCAGCACCCTTTTCGGCCACGGCCTTCTTGAGATCGACGAGGTTCTTTTCAACGGTCGGATCCGGGTGATGGTTGGGGAAATTACCGTCAATGTCTCCGAAGAGAACCGTATGGGTGCCGGGCAGCTTCTGCAGCAGACGCTGCAAAACTTCACCCGCTGCGCCATTGCCGCAATCCCAGACAACCTTGAGGTCTTTCTTGCCGGTATAGGCCTTGAGCAGCATGTCCACATAGGGCTCACGCACATCAAGGTCGCTGGCAGTACCCGCGCCGGTTTCCAGATCGCCCGCCGCTGACAGCCTGCCGATTTCCAGAATGGCGGCCCCGTACACCGGGCCTTTATGCAGCATCTTGATGCCGTTATATTCAGGCGGGTTATGCGAGCCGGTAATCATGACACCGGCATCTGCCTTGGTGTGTTTGACTGAAAAATAAAGCATCGGTGTCGGGCCGAGGCCGATCCGAACTACATTCACGCCAACCGAGGTCAGCCCATCCACCATCGCGGCCGAGAGGTCCGGCGAGCTGACACGGCCATCATATCCAACACAGACCTTGCTGCCCCCTGCCCTTCGGATCATGGTTCCGAAAGCCTGGCCAACTGCTTTGGCGTCGCTGGTCTTCAGGGACTGGCCGACGATGCCCCGGATGTCGTATTCGCGCAGAATGCTGGGATCAAAGGTATAGGTCATGCTTGGTTCTCCACATATGATTGGATCATTTCTTTAACCTGCTCGGACATTTCCGGACGGGCCAGCGCAAAGGCCAGATTGGCCTCCAGCCAGCCCAGTTTGTCGCCGCAGTCATAGCGGCGGCCTTCAAAGCAGAAGCCGTGGAAAGGCTGGCTCTGCATCAGACTGTCCATACCATCGGTGAGCTGGATTTCTCCGCCCGATCCTTCGCCGATGCCTTCCAGAATACTCCAGATTTCCGGCTGCAGGATATAGCGTCCAATAATCGCCAGATTGGAAGGAGCCTCGGAGGGTTTCGGCTTTTCTATCATGCCCTCAATCTCAATGCGACGACCATGTACCTTGCCGGGCTTGATAATGCCGTAACGGTTGGTATGGGCATGTGGAACTTTCTGGACAGCGATATAGTTGCCGCCGGTTTCGTTATAAGCCGCGACCATCTGTTTGAGACATGGTTTTTCGGACAGGACGACATCGTCCGGCAGCAGAACGGCAAACGGCTCGTCTCCCACTATGCGGCGGGCGCACCAGACGGCGTGACCAAGACCGAGCGGTGTATGCTGGCGCACCACCGCCAGATGGCTGGTCGGAATTTCGGCAGACAGAATGGCATTCAACCCCTCCAGCTTGCCCCGTCGCTCCAACGTGGATTTCAATTCGTGATTACGGTCAAAATGGTCTTCCATGACGGTTTTACCGGCAGAAGACACAAAAACGAATTCAGTGATTCCTGCAGCGCGGGCCTCATCAACCGCATGCTCGATCAAAGGTTTGTCGACCAGCGTGAGCATTTCTTTCGGAATCGCCTTGGTGGCGGGGAGAAAGCGCGTACCGAGGCCGGCAACCGGGAAAACGGCGTAACGAATAGGGCGGAGTTTGGTCATGTCTGTCCATGAGAAAGTTTCAATTGGTGGGGGACTTTAGGGCTTTAAATATGCCAAAGCAAACAAATAGACCACGCCGGACAGGATTGGAACCTTTTGTCGCGCTGGAAAGAAATTGCGCAAAAAACCAACAGGCAAGAGAGAAAACTCGCTTGCCTGCTCTTTTTCGTTTTGTCAGCTTATTAGAGTTCGCTGGTCTTGCCGGTTGGCTTGACGCTGACGATGGTTTCCTTGTTAACAAGGCGCACTGAGCCCGACACATCCTCAAAAGGAATGAATTTGCGGCTGTCATTCAGCATGTCCAGCGGGCGCTGCCCTTTGGCCAGAAAGAAATAACCCTTCATGCCGTTGCCAGTGGACAGAAGAAGCTCGACCTCCTTCTTATCCTTTATGATTTTCATCTCGGTAAGAACACCAATCGACACAACGAACCTCCCTGAGTTTCCAACCCGTACGCAGCGCCCATACTATAGCGTTCCAAACGGTTAACAAGTGGTGACTGCTTTGATTGGTAATGAAAATTTTTGCTGCAGCTGCTTTGCAACCAATCAGGGTACCCTGACACCCCTCACAATTTTCATAAAATCCCCAGTAATTATTGGTTTTTTTTATCGCGAGATGGTTCCAACCCCGGAAAGTTAAGGCTTGCTTAGGCAGATGCAGACTAAGCTAGAGGGTAATCTGTGGGAGTATGCGCCCCAGACAGACTTTGCGTTATGGAGACAAAGTGATGGCGAATCGGTCTGCAGAAGCCAGCAACATCACCTCTAGTGGTCTGCGATTTCTCTTCGCGCCACAGGTGGGAATGAGTCTGAAACCGGTGAAAGCCGTGATGGTCTGGTTTGTCCAGCTTCTCGCCCAGTTTCTTTTGACCGCCAACCTGATTCCCCCCACCCATCGCGCCCTAAATCCGGCTTCGCCTTCTGACGCCCGTTTGGGTGAAGTCTTGGCGCTTGCCTTTGAAAATGCCCGCAGACCTAATGTCCGTCTTGATCAGCGGATAGTGTTGGGCGCGATTTGCGTTCTTCTTGTTCTTTGTACCATTATGGCTGTCCAGACGATTGCTGGTCTGGTCCTTGGCACAGCTCATGCGGCTTTGGGAACAATAGGTACGGCTGTTTTGTGCGGCTTTACGGGCATGAGTACCAGCTATTTTGAAGCCCCCTGTGCTAGTGATATGGCTCAGGACTGGATTGGTATGCTGTTACTCGGTGAGACCACCGGGTGGTTTGTCCCCCAGTTTTCTTCCTTCGGCATGATTCTCGGCCTTAATGGCATGTTCAGTACTTACAGTGTCGCCATGATGGCGGTGGCGGGATTTCTTATCCTCTATAATCTGCTGGCGGCAGTAGCTGGTACCGCTTCTGGTGGTAAGTTCGGCGGCAAGAGCATGAATCAGGTCTGGGCCCCGATACGTCTTATTCTGGCTATCGGCATGATGGTACCCATTGGGGTTGGTGGCCTTAATCTGGGACAGATGATGGTAACCCGTGTGGCCCAAATGGGTTCCGGTCTGGCCAGCAACGTCTGGCTTTCCTTTGCCAACGGCTTTGCCTCCAAGACCGGGGCTTATCTGATCACACCGCCGTTGCCTCAGGTCTCAGCCATGCTGTACGACGCCCTGAAGATTCTGGTCTGTCAGGTAGGTTACAACGACTACGGATCACAGTCCGCAACTGACAAGTCTTCGGTTATCGCAAATGGCTGGTTTACAGTTACGGACTCTCCTTATGAAGAGAAAACCTGGGATTATCAGAATAATAGCAGGGTTAATGATGGTGAGGCCAGAGTTTGCGGCTCGGTACAGGTGCCTGTTGCTGTCAATCCCCAGCTTGGTACCGGGTATGAGTTTTTCGGAACAATGAGTTCGATAGCTTCTGTGCCAGCCGTCCGTCAGGCCATGATTGAGGCTCATAAGGATGCGCTGGATGGTGTCATGGCTGGCCCGCTTCTTACGCTGGCCCAGCACTTCTATGACTCTGCCAATACGTCAGTAACCGGTTACGAATTGACTTATGATGATCTGACTCTTTTCAATGATGCAATCACTGAATATCGCATGAACCTCGGCTCTGGCATCATGGCAGCTATTGCCGCTATCGGTATGACAACGGCCAGCATGCAGGCAGACGCTATGGCACGTGGTTGGGTTTCGGCCTCGGTCTGGTTCAACTCGATCGCACGCATCAATGGTATGCTGCTTGACTATTCTCTGGAAATTCCGGTTGCAACACCGCCCGAGTTGCCTTTGCGGGCAATCAGTGACGATTATGCCGACCTGGTTTACAGCGCTCTGGATAATGTTGACGCTAGCATCTCCGGACTTCCGGCAATGGCGGCCGAGCATGGCGACGACTGGGGTGAGAGCGGATATATGATGGCCATTGATGGCAGCGGTTCGACCGGTAGCGCCTTCGAAGACTTTCTCAAAATGATGGGCGACAATTTCAGCAAGATTCTCGGAGCTGGCGCTGACAGCTCTGACGAAATAACGGAAGCACTCCCCGGAGCGCTGGCTGGTGTTGCCGCCAACCTGAGGCTTAACACTGCCAACCCGCTGGCCGAGCTTTCAGCTATTGGTCACCGTATCATCCAGATGACCTTTGAGGTTATGGGTACGGTGGAAGAGTGTGCCTCAAAGGCGCAGGAACAGGCTCGGGCTCTGGAAAATGCCGATAAAGATACAAAAACCATCTACAACGCTGTGGAGGTGGATAACGGCTGTGGCTCATCCACTTTTGGCAAGAATGACTCTATGAGTAGCATCTTCATGAGCATGATTGTCGGTGCCATGTTCTCGGCGGGCGTTACGCTGGCCTTTGTGTTGCCAATGATGCCTTTCATCCGCTTCATGTTCGGCATCCTGACTTGGCTGTTGTCACTGTTTGAAACGGTGATTGCCATCCCGATCATTGCTCTGGCCCACATCAAGCTGGATGGTGATGGTATCGCCGGACCAATGGCGAAAACGGCATATCTCCTGACCCTGCAGCTCTTCCTGCGGCCAACGCTGATGGTCTTCGGCCTGATTGTCGCCCTGCTACTCTTCAACGTCATGATTGTTGCGCTGAATGAGTTCTATAGTAACGCAATACGCAGCGTCGAAGGCGGCGCCGGTGAGTTGAGTGCGGTGGCTGGCATTGTCTACACTGTCATGTATGTCTCTCTGGCTTATGCACTGGCAAATTCCTCTTTCAAGGCGATTGACCTTATCCCCAGCCGCGTTCTCAACTGGATCGGTGGGGCAGTAGGCAATGGTGTGGACGAGACCCAGGCCGTTACATCCAGTGTCGCCCATACAAGCAATGTTATAGGTCAAGTCGCAAGATCCGAGAGAAAAGAAGCGGCCGGCCTCGTGCGGGATGGCACGTCTCTGGGGGCCCGGATACACTAATAGTCTGTTCGGACAGACAAAGCCGCAGAACTTGGTCATTCCTGCGCAAGCGGGAATGACCACGGGGAGACGCATAGCCTTCTTTCCGGGCGAACTCTTGCAAAGATCGTCTAAAATCCTCAGTAATTATTGATTTTTTTTATCGCTTTGGTGCCATGAATCCCCGCTAATTAAGCCTTCATTAGCTAGAGCAGACTAATCTGTAGAGTAACGCGTGGATATTTTACGCGCTGGTTATGGGTTTTCAGATGGAGACAGTAATGGCAAACTGGATTGACCGTACGCAGCGCCTGACCTCCGGTGGTTTGAAGCTCTTTTTTGCCCCGCAGCTCTCCGTCGGTTTCAGGCCTGTGCGAGGGCTTCTGGCCAACTTCGTCCAGACCATTGCCATGTTTCTGGCCACAGCTCGCCTGGTTCCCGTAACGCATCGTGCTCTCCACCCCATGACTCCGGCTGACGCCCGGCTGGGGGAAGTTTTGGCTCTGGCCTATGTTAATGTGCGTCGTCCCGGCGTACGCGTAGATCAGGTTGCAGTTTTTGGCGCAGTTATCAGCCTGATGGTGCTGCTTAGTATCGTTCTCTTCGGCACCATCATGGGAATACTGGTGGGCTCGGCGCATGCTGCATTTTCCCTGACCATTGTTTTTAGCGCCGCTGCTTGCGGACTTGGTGGCCCATCCAGCTTCTTTAGTGTGGCCTGTCCGACCGATATGGCCCAACAGTGGATAGACATGCTCCTGCTTGGACAGACCAACTGGTTCCAGGGTCAGATTGCATCTATCGGCATGCGTGCTGGTCTTGAGAACATGTTTGAAACCTATAGTTATGCCATGCTGATCGTAGCTGGTTTCCTCGTCATGTATCACCTGCTCGGCATTGTAGCTGGGACTGCACATAGCGGTAAAGTAGGCGGCAACCTCATGCACACTATTTGGGCACCACTGCGCCTTATCATGGCAATTGGCATGTTGGTTCCAGTCGGCCTGAATGGTCTGAATTCCGGTCAGGTTGTCGTAACTCAGGTTGCCAAATGGGGGTCGGCGCTAGGCAGTAATGTGTGGATGGCTTTTGCCGACGGCTTCTCTGCTGGCACCGGTGCCATGCTGGTCGCACCGCCTTTACCACAAGTCACACCGTTGTTGCATGACGCCCTCAAGATTCTTGTGTGCCAGATCGGCTATAACAAGATAGCCGCAGAGTCCGGGGGGACCTTCAGCGTCGAACCGTCAGGTTGGGTGGCCGTCCCGGGCAGCACCGATTATGTCAATACGTTCAATTATAAATCCGGTGTCGGCACTGATGGTGACGCAAACGTTTGCGGAACCATTCACATGCCAAACCCGAGCTACTCTCCGTCAGGCGATGGTACGGAATATCTGGGCAGCATGTTGTCGATTGCTTCTGCTCCAGCAATCCGGGAAGCGTTGCTGTCGGCACATGCAGACGCTTTAGGTAACCAGATGACGTCTGGCGGAACGTTGTATAAGCTTGCCGAAGAGATCTTTGACTCGGCCAATGGCGCCAACACTGATGACGGCCTGACTCTGGACGAAATGTTGACGTTCAATACGTCAGTCCTAGAATACCGCACCGATCTGGGGGCAGGTATTGTTGACGCCATTAACGAAACGGGCATGACCCCGGCAGCAATGGTGGAGGATGCCACGCGGCGCGGCTGGGTTTCAGCCGCGGTCTGGTTCAATACCATTGCCCGTGTTAACGGCATGTTGGTGGATTATGCACAGGAAGTACCGGTCGCTACCCCGAAATTTGAGGATAGGGCGAAGAACGGAACTCTTGACACCATAAAAACGGCTTTACAGAGCGTTGATGAGAGTCTGGCCACCATGGTGGCTTGGTCACCTGGTGCAGGTGTCGCTCTGGAAGAGCCGGATTATCTGCAGGCCATCGGCGGCTCAAGCGGCGGTGACTCGGCTTTTGAAAGCCAGCTCAAGGTCATGGCGGCCAACTTCGCCAAGGTTCTGGGGACAACTGCTGTCAGCAGAGATGAACTCAGTGGGAAGCTTGTTGCGACAACGACCGTCCCAACTTCCAGCCTGAAGTTGAATACCGCTAACCCGCTGGCAGAACTGTCGGCGATGGGCAACCGCATCATCATCCTGGCTTTCCAGACCGTAAAAACCCTTGATTGCGGAAAGAAACAAGCTGCTAACGCGGCGGCTAACATCAAAAGCAATGATGCCAGTTGCAAAAATGTGAATGGCAATATGGGATCAATGGGTAACACGTTGATGGCGATCATTGGCGGCTCCGTCATCTCGGCAGGTGTGACCTTGGCCTATGTGCTGCCGATGATCCCCTTCATCCGCTTCATGTTCGGTATCCTGAGCTGGATATTGACCCTGTTTGAGTCAGTCATTGCCATCCCGGTGGTCGCGCTGGCCCATATCAGCATGGATGGTGAAGGACTCTCCGGGCCGATGGCTCGCGGCGCGTACCTGCTGTTACTGCAGCTGTTTGTCAGGCCGACCCTGATGGTCTTCGGTCTGATTATTGCCTTGTTGATTTTCAACCTGATGATCGTCGCCCTTAACGAGTTCTACTCGATGGCGGTACGCAGTGCCGAGGGCGGCGGCAGCATGAGTGCCGTAGCCGGTGTTGTTTACACTGTGATGTATGGTGCCTTGGCTTATGCCTTCGCCAACGCCTCGTTCAAGGCAATCGACCAGGTACCCGAGCAGGTGCTGCGCTGGATCGGTGGCAACCAGGTTTCGGGTGTTGATGGAACCCAGCAGGTTATGGGCGCTGTCTCTCAGACTGCATCGGTTGGTTCACACGCAGTTAGTACAATCAACAGGGGTTCGGCGCAAGCCATTGCCTCCCGTGTCTGAAATGTCCAGACAAGGGGCGGGCTTAGTGGTCCGCCCCTTCTTTGTTTTAGAAAAATCAGGACTTTGTTAATAAATATGGTATAGGAGTTGGGGTATGGCTTATAACAATCGCAATGCACCCCGTAATCGTCGCTTCAGCAACCAGCCGGAGCCCCCTCGCCGTTTTTCGGCAACGGGATTCCTTTTCAATCCTAGCTTCGGGGCCAGTTTCAACGCGCTGCGCGAGACTGGGCGTATGTTTATCCACCTGATTGCCCTGATTTTTGCGCAGGCCAACCTGATCGACAAACGTCACCCCGCAGTTCTTGGTAAGTCCAAAGAAAAGTTTGGTCTGTTCGACATCATTTCTCTCGCTTACCAGCGGGTAGAGTGGCGGCAAGAAAACTTTGCGCAATGCGCGATGTTTCTGGCCGTAGTGTTTTGCATTCTGCTTTGCGGCGCATCGATGGTTTATGCTGTCTTCATTGCCTTTTTCTCGATGAAATAAGCGGGCGCGAGGTAGGCTGAATGCCGAAAAACTAGATAAAATTTTCGCTTTTCTTATGGCAAATTTACCACGTTACCCCCTCCCAACTTTATGTGCACTGTGGTATAAGTAATAATAGGATTAAGAAGAATTAACCTGTTTATTTGAAGCAATCGGGATGGGGAAGCATTTATGAGAAAACAGATGACATCTCTTATCCGCCGCTTCCTTGGTTATTCCCTGCGTCTGGATATTGCCAAGTCCCTGCAGCCCTTTGCTGATTTCTACTTCAATTTCGGGCGCATCCTGACTAACGTCTTTGTGGCGCTCAAGCTGATTGATCGTTCCCACCCGTGGGTACGCTGCGGCGCATCCCCTCGCCCGCTTGAAGTATTGGCTTATGCCTGCGCCCGGGTGCAGTGGAACAAGCCGTGGCAGCCGCAGGCCGTTCTGGTCGGTGCGATTACCCTGCTGGTCGGCCTTGGTGGCTTTGCCGCGACCAGCATGACTCTGGCGGCCATCATTGGCGCCGGAGATGCCTATGCCGCCAGCATGTTTACCCCTACTAGCCCGGCAACCGATCTTGCTCTGAAGTATATAAGCAACGGCTTTGGTGTGCCCATTACCGGCGTGCCCGTCGCCGCCGTTGATGGCGTGGTTGAAGGTTTCCAGAAAATGATGGCCCTCTATTCAACCGCCATGCTGCTGGTCGCTGGTTTTATCCTCTTTTACATCATTACTTCCGCCATCGCGGCTACCGCCCATGAGGGCCGCTTCGGCGGCAGCAGCTTCAACCAGATCTGGACCCCGATCCGTCTGGTTGTAGCAATCGGTCTGCTGGTGCCAATGCCGATGGCAGCAGGCTTCAACGGCTACAACTCCGGCCAGTACATCGTCATGAAAATGGCCGAATTCGGCTCCGGCCTCGCGACAAATTTGTGGGTGCCGTTTGCGACATCGCTGGCGGACGGTACCAAACGGGTTCTAGCAGTGCCGAGTGCCACCCCCGCGGGCCCCTCGGTGCGTGGGCTTCTTATTAATGAGTTTTGTCGTGCCCGTTATAATGCGATTGTCTCCGGACTTAACGCGAGTGGCAGCACCATCCCCCTGATGAAAGAACCAATTCAGATGGATGATACTCGGAGCAAAACCTTCTATTATGCGGCCGACGAGGGTGATACCTCCCGCTACTGCGGTGCAACTACGTATGAACGCGCAGCCGATCCGGGCATTTTGGCAACTCTTACCGCTACTGGTACATTTTCTTTGATTGGTAATGCAATATTGAAGGACATAAACGATGCTTTTATTCCGATGAAGGCGCAGGTAAGGGCTTTGGCCCAAGACCTGAACAATGATAGTTATATTCACCTGTATATGGATATTCCTGGGACAGGAAACGAAGCAGCGATTGCGGCAATTCTTACCTCCCGCTTCCGGGCGATAATCGAGAATTACCAGAATGCTGTTGCTACGGCAATTAGTGCGGCGAACACTTCCGCCAATACAGCTGCTGTCAACGCACTGAGTGCTGATGTTGAAAAAGCCGGATGGGCGGGTGCGCCAATGTGGTTCAACACCATCGCTCGTATGAACGCGGAAGTTATGGCGGCCTCTCGCGCAGTTCCGTCCAGTTCTCCTCCCGACTATTCCGTTCCCAGCAGTGCGGGAACATCTGAAACGAATTTCCTGATCGAGAACGTTAAAAGTGGCGTTGATGTGCTGGATCGTTATCTTGCCAGTTTCGTCGCGAGCATGTCTGCGGCTGGCTACTCCTCAAATCAGGGGGTCAATACTATTGGCGGGGTACAGACATCGAGTGTAACTGCTGGATTTGCTCCTCCTGGCAAAATTGCGGGATACATGGGAAGCGCCTCAGCGGCTTTTGGTGTGATTCTGGATTGGGTATTTTCTACTTCTTTTGGCGGTCCGTTTGGATACATCGGCAGTGGCGTCAATACTGCGCTAAGTCAGATCAACCCATTGGCTGAACTGGCAGCTATCGGCGACTGGATTATCAACAAGTCATTGTTGCTCATGACCGTTGCATTTGGCGGCCCTATGGTTGCGTCGCTTCTCCCTGCCAGCAAAGTTGGCGACATCTCTCTCGGGATGTCCACATTCCTTTTCATTATCGGTGCTATGGGGTTCGGTGTGGGTGTCACCCTCTTTTACATGCTCCCCCTTTTGCCTTTCATTCGTTTTCTTGTTGCCATCGCCGGATGGTTACTGAACGTTCTTGAAGCCGTCATTGCAATTCCGCTGATGGCTGTTGCTCACCTGACGACTAAGGGTGAAGGGATAAGCGGAGACATGTCAAGGTCGGGCTATTTCATGATCTTCTCCATCTTTCTGCGGCCCGCTCTGCTGATCGTGGGTATGATAACTGCTCTCATGATGTTCAGCCTGTCCATTGGTATCCTGAATGATCTTTACAAGAGCGCGGTCATTGGTTTCCGGAGCGGTGCTGGTGGGGAAGCCAATGGCGGCCTCTCGACAATCATGTATACCATCATCTATTGCATAGCTGCCTATGGCCTCTGCAATATGTGCTTCAAGCTGATAGAAGAAATCCCCAACCGCGCCTTGACCTGGATTAACCAGCAAGCGGCGCGTGAGATCACCCAGGATGAGTCTATCTACAGATCGCTGGGAAGCAATGCGCATAGTTATATTGCAGTACCGCTCCAGAATGCTGGAAGTGGCCGCATAGCGGCGGCCCAGAAAATTCGGCAACAATATCAAACCGAAGAAGCCATGAGAAGAGTCGCTCAGGAGAGCCATGGCAACAATGGTTAACAGAGTCTAAAGAAGTAGCGTGTAGAATTCATCTAGGTATGTGGAATATTGAAGGGAGATGGAAGAAAATGAGCGATAAACCTCCGGTATCTTATGGAACGGTATCTTATGGAAAAACTTATGGGTTGCGTGGCCTTGTCGTTGGCGCTGTTCTAGGTCTGCTAGGAGGGCTGAACGCACACTCCGTTGTCTCTGGGAAGACGGAGGCCAAACGGGCGGAGAAAGTTGATGTTCCCGCCCCTGCTCCAGTTTCTGCTCAAGGGGCAGCAGCAGCAAAGGCAGCGTATGATAAATTTGTAGAAGAGCAGAAAGCCAAAGGTATACCAGAAAGGGTAGCGCCTCCCCCACCAGAAAAGGTAGCGGATCCCCTCCGTCCCCCTACTGCTGGGATAGAGCCAACGTCGAAAGTAGCGGTTGCTACGGTTGGCACCCTTCTTTTGGCATTTGCTGGAGCAGCTCTTGGCAGGAAAATCGGGGGAGCAAAGGACGCCTTCAGGAGGGCTGAGGAAATGGCGAAGGATCAGCTTGCAGGAAGAAACTCTGACCAGCTAAAGCATCTAGAAGAAATGCATGGTACTGAGATGGCCCGAGCAATGATGGATGCACAACACCCAGAATGGGCAGCTGCCACAAGGGCTGCGACACGAAGAAAAGCAGAGCAGAGCCGGAGCCCGTTGTCCCCCTAAGTCTGCCCCCCCTCAATTCCCCACACCGATCTGCTTGAAGCGGACGCGGCCGTCGGTGAGGGGGAGGAGTTTTATGACCCAGGGGATGATGTCCACGGTGCTTCTGTTTCTGGGATCGTTGGGGCGGGAGCTTTTGTTTTCTATGTAGCTGACCATGAAGTCATCACCAGTCCGGCGGATTTCGACCACGCGGACGTTATAATCGGAACTTGGCCTCAGCCCCAGAACGACAACGGCGGCCATTTTTCCGCGGGGCAAATCGCTGGGTGGGGTCTGTTGGGCCTGATACCAGAAGTCTTCCCACTCCCGCTTCTCCCGAATAACCCGGGTGGCGAAGTTCTTGAGGCGGTAAGTATTTCCGCTCCAATGCTGCAACTCATCAACACGCAGAAGCGTCCCCTGTGGCTGCGGCGGCGTTGCCGTTTGAGCGGCAACGGCGGCCCCCTGCGTTGGCTGCGCAGTCACAGCACCTAACGGGGTAGGCGCGACGCTGTCTCCCTGGGATGTCGCCCAAGCAGACGGGCTGACCAGCAGAGCCGCGACCAGAAAGCCGGTTATAACAAGGGGAAAACGCATTCCATACCTCTCCTAAGGTTAGCTTGTGCGGTGCAGCGTCATTATATATGCACATTATTAAGCTGAAACGATTAAGATGATACGTCAAGAGGTACTCTGCAGTCAGGCCGGGAGGTCGTCATGCGTGACAACAACAGCAAAGCAGTGAAGCACGTTCTATTGCTGGGTTACGGCAAGATTGGCCGCACCATTCACGACATGCTGCTCTCGACCGGTCGCTATGACGTTATAATCGGTGAAGCCAGCCCGGAGACGGTTCGGGAGGCGACCAACCGAGGGCTCAAGGCCGTTGCCCTTGACGTTGCCGATAGCGGCGCGCTGGCTGCGGCTTTGCAGGGAAGGGATATTGTCATCAACGCCCTGCCCCACCAGTTTGTTGCGCCGGTTGCTGTTGCCGCTGCCGAGCAGAACGTCCACTACTTTGACCTAACCGAGGATGTGGTGACGACCCGCCATATCAAAACCCTCGCCCAACATGCCCAGACCGTCCTGATGCCGCAATGCGGGCTGGCTCCGGGTTTTATCTCGATTGCTGCCTATGATTTGATTCGCCATTTTGACCGGGTCAAGGAAGTCAGGATGCGGGTCGGCGCCCTGCCCATCTACCCGACCAACAAACTGAAATACAATCTAACCTGGAGTACCGACGGCCTGATTAACGAGTACTGTATGCCCTGCGAATCCATTCATAACGGCATTCCGCGTGAGGTGCTGCCGCTGGAAGGGTACGAAGTTTTCTCCCTCGACGGCGTGGAATATGAATGTTTCAACACCTCGGGCGGCATCGGCACCATGTGCGAAACGTTGATTGGTAAAGTCGATAACCTTTCTTACAAGACCATTCGCTATACCGGTCATTGTGAGCTGGCCAAGCTGCTTATCAATGAGCTGGGCATGGGCAACAAACGGGACGTCCTCAAGAAAATCCTTGAAGACTCCATACCGATCACCCTGCAGGACGAAGTTCTGGTTTTTGTCAGCGTCGGGGGCTGGAAGGCCGGACGACTGGTACAGGAGAATTTTGTCCGCAAGATATACGGGTGTGAAGTGGCCGGTGAGCCACGCAGTGCCATTCAGATTACCACAGCCGCCGGAATTTGCGGTGTTGTCGATATGTTTGTGCAGGGGCAACTGCCCCAAGCTGGCTTTATCAAACAGGAAGAGGCCAGTCTTGCCCAGTTTCTGGCTACGCCTTTCGGGCAGTATTACATTGACCCCACCACCTTACGTAAGGGCGTCTGAAAATTCAGGTTTTTTCAGATAATTAAGCTTAATTAAGTCTTTTTGAGGCAGTCTGGCCATACATGCGCCCCGGCTTTTCCCCTAGGGTGTGTATTC
>CAYSDE010000016.1:0-21628 GCA_964429685.1 uncultured Pseudobdellovibrionaceae bacterium | reverse complement strand
CCCCCAAAACCTGATCTGCATCGCTCCATCATGAACCACGGCCTGTTTGATGTCGAAATCAAGATTGTAGTTCTGGTTATCGGCAACCTGATAATGCTGGGTTTCTCCTGCCGCTGGCTTGACAATCTGGACGGCGGCACTGGCCACCGACGCGTCAACCGGCTCGCCCCTCAAGGCAGCAGGAACTTCGCAGACATCAGGCTTGTTACTGGCTGGCTCTTCACCAACCGGAGCGGCGGCCGGTGGAACAGCACCCGCAGCTGGCGCAATTGCATTCAACCGCTGGGCAACCTCCGTTTCACTCCCCGGAGCGGGTGACATCGGCAGTTCGTCTTCCGAAGCAGCGACCGAAAGGATCGGCGGAACTGTTGCCTGCGTATCCCCTTCAACCGGGGTAGCATTCGGGGTGACGCAAACTTCGGGGTTGACCGGCGCTTGTTCGACCATTTTCAACGTCTCCGCTTCTCTTGATGTTGCCGCTTATAATGTGTCCGACACTGAAGTCCGTCTTCAGGCCGACCATCACGATGTTTAAAACGTTCTAATTATGAACAAAATTAACCCCGAAGTCGAGAAGATTAAATAAGGGTTAAAGTTAATGGCGCACCCTGCAGGACTCGAACCTGCGACCTGCCGCTTAGAAGGCGGCTGCTCTGTCCAGCTGAGCTAAGGGTGCCAGTCCAAAAACAGTTAACTTACTGATTCCCGTTGCTTAAAGTTATCAACATAGCTCCGGGGTGCAATGACGCGTTCCTGCGCGGCGTCACAGGTATAGACCCACCCCATCCGCTCGGCGTAGCGAATCGCTTCCTCTGCCGTGGAAAATTTCAATCTGATCTGGGTCAGGGTATCCTCCGACGACACCCAGCCCATCAATGGCTCGGGAATACGCGGACTTTCAAGCTCGGGCTCAATCCGCCACTGTTTCGTTGCAGCACGGCCCGACTGCATGGCACTCTTGCCGGGACGATAAATCCGAACATGCATGCTTCAGCTCTTCCTTTCAACTGGTCGGGGTGCCGGGATTCGAACCCGGGACCTCCAGTACCCAAAACTGGCGCGCTAGCCGGACTGCGCCACACCCCGTCCCTCTCCATCGATACACGAGGAGTGGTTAACGAACAAGAAAAACTCTCCCATTCCTCTGATGAAAAACGTTTCTTGCCATTTGACGGCGCAAGACACGCGATGTGCTATTATAAGGTAAGGTCACTACGGACGGCTTTTCACTAAAATTGGAGAGTTCGAAGCCAACTGGCCGCCTGCCAACCAGACCCGCCAGAAATTTGTTAAGATCATAAGAAGGTGCATTGCAAAGGCCGTTAACAATTTCCTCTTTGTCGCAGCTCTCTCCTCGTGTGCGTTTTGATATTGCCTCTTCCGCGAGAGCGGGATTATGGTGCCCGCCCCAAATCAAAACCGGCGGACGCATGTTGGGCATGCTCGTGGGTTTTTTAACTTTATGGAGAAAGAAAAAGATGCCTGATGTAAAGTTGAGCCCCGCTCAGGAGATGGATCGTATCGTACATATTCTCGAGAGGGGTGGAAACGTGCGCCACTATTATACTCAAGGCCTGATTATCGTTCACCCCCATGCTCCCGGCGCCGACAAGGTCGCCTGCTCGCGGGAAACCTTCAACGCCCTAACCGGTGCGGGGCTGATTGAGCGGACTGCAAGTGACCGTACCCCGGATGAGGGACAGCCGCAGAGCTACAGATATAATCTGCACCAGATGCCTGCTCACAAGCAGAAGGCACTTGAACTGCATTCTGCTAACTAACATAAAACAGGATCGTGCCGGACTGCCCAACCGCAGTCCGGCCACCTGATCTGCAAAGATTCCCTGACCCCCAAGAAAAAATCTGTGCCGCCGTCATTTGCCGTTATACTTTGCGGCATGAAGCATTTTCTGGCCTTAGTCTCCCTCCTCCTGCTCCCGGCCTGTAGTGGCCTGCCGACTTACGGGCTGTTTCTGCCGCAGGTGGACAACAGCACACTACATGCCGAGGTGTTTCAGGAGAGTTACCGCCGCATCAGCGTTTTTTATCTGGAACCGGTGGCGTTTGACCGTTTGACCGTAGCCGGGCTGGGCGCCCTCAAGGACATAGACCCCACCCTCAGTGCTGATGAAACATCCGCCCGGCAAATCCGCATTCTGAGAAACGGCCAGCCGGTCAGCACCCTGCCCGCCCCTGCCGCCGCTGAATGGAAGAACTGGGGGGAGCTGACCCTGCAGGGGATTCGGGCCGCAGCCACTGTTTCCCCCGTTCTCGCCGCCGCGCCGCCTGAAACCGTTTACAGCACCGTCCTGCCTGCCATTACCTCGCAGCTCGACGGCTTCTCGCATTACAATCCGCCGGAAGACGTCAAGACTGACCGCGAATGGGATGAAGGCTATGGCGGTATCGGCGTTACCTTCGAGCGCAAGGATGATGCCTTTGTGGTGATGGATGTGTTTATTGACAGTCCCGCTGCCAAGGCCGGCTTGCGGGCTGGGGATCGGGTGGTGGCAATTGATGGCAAGCCCCTGACCGGCATGAGCGGAAAGGACTTCAGCAACCATGTGCGCGGCGCGACCGGATCGGTCGTCACCCTGACCATTGTCAGCCAGCGGAATGCCCCGCGTCAGGTTCCCGTCACCCGCGCTCATGTGCAGCCGACCACAGTGGCGGCGCGGCGGGATGGCAAACTCGGGATCATCCGCATCAGCCGTTTCATGCCAGCCACCCTGAGCGAGTTCCGCCGGGCCGCGCAGCAGATCATGTGGAGCCAGCCCGCAGCCATTGTCCTTGATCTGCAGCATAACCCCGGCGGCATTCTGGAAAGCGCGACCGACATCGCCGCCATGATGGTGCCTCGCGGACAGGTGAGCCGCATGGAAGGCCGCCACCCCGATGCGACCGAAGACTTTACCGCTTATGGCGGCGATGTCTTTAATGGTCTGCCGCTTTACGTACTGGTCGATGGACACACCGCCTCGGCAGCGGAAGTGCTGGCGGTCGCCCTGCAGGATCGCAATCGCGCTAGCATCATCGGCTCAACCAGTTTTGGCAAAGGCAGTGTGCAGAATGTCGGCCCCCTGCCCCATGGGGGTGAGCTTGCCGTCACCTGGGCCCGGCTGTTTGGCCCCTCCGGCTACAGCTACCACCACCAAGGCGTCCACCCGGATCTGTGTTTGAGTCGCCCCGGCACCACTCCCGCGAGCGCGGCGACGGCGTTAACTTCTGGCAGCGAGCGCGTTCCCCTGATGGAGCTGCAGAAACAGGCCATGCATGATTCTGCTGCAGAATCCCGGCTTTTGGCCCTCTGCCCGCGCAGTGAAGATGTGGAAAATCTGGCGCTGGCAACGGTCCGGCTCCTGATTAAGCCTTAAAAAGGTTAAATTGCTTGACTTGCGCGCAAAATTCGCTAGTTTCCGCCTCCTGAATTCAAGCAAGGAAAACGATCATGGCAAAAGCCACCCGCGTACGCATCAAACTCGTCAGCACCGCTGGCACCGGCCACATTTATGTGCATGAGAAGAATCCGCGCAAGACTACCGAGAAGCTGCGCACCATGAAGTATGATCCCCGCGTGCGCAAGCATGTGGAATACAAGGAAGAGAAGATGGATTCGGGCAAGAAGAAATAAGCCCGCCCATGAACGCGCATCTGCAAACCACCCTGCAGACGGAATTCTTCGCCCTCGCTGTCAAAGCGGGGGCGTTGCTCTTTGGCACATACACCACCAAAGCCGGGCGAGACTCCCCTTACTTTTTCAACGCCGGAAACTTCAGCACGGGAGCTGCGACCAGCCAGCTCTGCCGCCTTTACGCCACCACCATTCTGGCGTCAAACCTTGGGCAGACGGCTCTCTATGGTCCGGCTTACAAGGGTATTCCGCTCGCCGCCGGTGTCGCCGCCAAGCTGTTCGAACTGGGCGGGCTTGATCTGCCCTTTATCTACAACCGTAAGGAACCCAAAGATCACGGCGAAGGTGGCGATCTGGTCGGCCCGCCGCTGGCCGGACAAAAAGTGCTGATTATCGATGATGTGATTTCAGCGGGAACCTCGGTGCGGGAGTCCTTTAACCTGATTACAGCGGCGGGAGCCAAGCCCGTCGGTGTCATCGTCGCCCTCGACCGGCAGGAACGTGGCAGTGGTGACCTGTCCGCCGTACAGGAAGTACAGCAGGCCTACGGCATCCCCGTCCTCGCCATCGCCACGCTTGAAAACCTTGTGCAGTATCTGGGCGATAAGCCTGAATACGCCCAGCACCTGCCCAGAGTTGAAGCGTACCGCGCCCGCTACGGCGTCACTTGACGGAGGATTTCTGCCGGAGGCGACCGAGGGCCAGCGCATAGCCTTGATGGGGTTCCTGCAGCAGAAAACGCGCCACCCGCCCGATGGTAGTGACACTGACCCCGGTCTGAGCGTGGATTTCACGGTAGGAAAGTTCGCCTGCCTCCAGCAGCTGACAGACCCGCCAGCGCTCGGCAAAAGCGGTCAACTCGGCGGGGGTGCAGAGATCGAGCAGAAACCGCCGACACTCATCCCGCGTTTTCATCTGCAACAGCGCATCAATCACACTCCCGAGATCATCCTGCTGCTGTTGCAACCGGCCAGCGCCCCGTGAGACAGATTTTTTCAAGCAACCCTCCGCTAGCCCGCTATTTCAGAAACCTGCGGATGACCGGCCTGTTTGAGCGCGGCAACCAAGGTCTTGATGGCCTCGGAATTGCTGCGGTCGGCAACCAGAATGGCATCGCCGGTATCAATCACCACGATATTCTTGAGCCCGGCACAGGCGACCAGCCGGTCTGACCGTGCGATAATCAGGCAGCCTTTGTTGTCGATGGTGACGGCACTGCCTTCTATGACGTTGGCCGCATCGTCCTTGTCGCGGATGTCCCACAGGCTTTCCCACGAGCCAATATCCGACCAGACCGGATTGCACGGCACCACCGCCACATTATGGGCCTTTTCCATGATCGCCTTGTCAAACGGCTCACTGGGAATGCGGGCATACAAGGCATTGTCAGGAGCGCCGGGCTTGCCGGCCTGCATCGCTTCGTTCACCGCACTCAGAACATGAGGGGCATGGGTCTTGAACTGGTTGAGGACTTCCCCCGCCTTGAAAAGGAACATGCCGCTGTTCCACAGATAGTCACCGGATTCCAGATAGGTCACGGCCATATCCAGTTTCGGCTTCTCGACGAAAGCGGAGGCCTGATGCACCGCCTTGTACCCCAGCTGCGGGCCAAGCCGGATGTAGCCATAGCCGGTATCCGGCCGCGTCGGCTGAATGCCCAACGTCACCAGATAACCGTCTTTAGCGGCGGTGATGCCTTTTTTGAACGCAGCCGCCAGCGCTGCCTCATCGCCGATATAATGATCGGACGGCAATACCAGCATCAGGGCCTCTGGCCCGTGCTGGGCGTTGATATAGCTGGCCGCATAGGCTACCGCCGCCGCCGTATTGCGGGCGCTGGGTTCAGACAGGACATGCCCAGCAGAGGCTGCATCCACTGCCGCCAGTTGCTCCGACACCTGACCGGCCAAATCACCGAGCGTAACCGTGATGATGTCCCCGGCCTTGGCCCCGGTGGTACGCACAGCGCGCAAGGCAGTTTCCTGCAGCAACGAGTTTTCGCCCATCAGGTTAAGGAATTGCTTGGGCAGTTTTTCCCGGCTGGCGGGCCACAACCGGGTTCCCGACCCACCACACAGAATGACCGGCACTACAAGATCTGTCACCATAAGCCTCCACTACCCCCTAAAAATTAAGAACCCCGAATATCCCATTCTCTCTTGGATAATCAAAGTGTTTTTGCTATGGAAGCAACATTATGTTGAAAATCCTTGTCCTGCTGGGGCAGTATGCGCCGGTGGGAGAGTTTTTTCTTACCGGATTTGCAAGGATAACCAGAGTATGACGACGATCAATGCCGCCACCGCTGCCACCTATAAGGTCGGAGATACCGATCAGCGCCCGTGGGGGAGCTATGTCGTGACCGGGGTTGGCACCACGGCAACCGGTGAGGAATTCTGCACCAAGGACATTACCGTGACCCCCGGCCACATCCTTTCCCTGCAATCACATGAATTCCGCCGCGAACACTGGGTTGTCAAAAGCGGCACGCTGACCGTTATCCTCAATGACAAACGGTTGACCCTCCAGCCGGGGGAAAGCGTGGACATTCCCCGTCAGGCCATTCATTGCATGGCCAACCTGACCGCTGCTCCCTGCGTTGTCAGCGAATTGCAGGAAGGAATCTGCCGCGAAGCCGACATCTCCCGCTATGTGGACGCCAATGGCCGCGAAACCGAACCGCTGACCTGCCCCATCGCCGAAGCCAGCGTAGCCCATTACACCCGGGTTACGAACGAGATCGCTTCTCTCTTCGGCGGGAAAAAGTAACCGGTCACGTTAACAAATATTAAAATATTGGCTGGAAATAATCACTTTGATTTTAAACAGTTTTTTCATTAATGGTTAACGCTTCATTTAAAAATTGTCGCAGCTTCACCTATTGTTATTGAAATTTAGGCTTCACGGCTGATATACAAGACCGACACGGACTTAAAAGGGATTTCTCAATGGCCACCCAGACCGTTCTTGTAACCGGTGGGGCCGGATATATCGGCTCGCACACGTGTAAGGCTCTGAGCCAAAACGGCTTTTTGCCGGTGGTGGTTGACAATCTTTCTTCCGGGAATTTTGAAGCCGTCAAGTGGGGGCCGTTTGAAAAGGGCGACATACGGGACCGTGCGCGTCTTGATGCGGTCATGAGCCAATATAAACCCGCCGCCGTCATGCATTTTGCCGCCCTGATTCAGGTTGGCGAATCCGTCCAGAATCCGGCGGCCTATTACGACAATAATGTGGTGGGCTCTTTCACCCTGCTCGACACCGCCCGCACGCACAATGTGCAGAACATCGTGCTGTCCAGCACCGCTGCCGTTTATGGTATCCCGCAGACCGACCTGATTACCGAGAGCCACCCCACAAACCCGATCAACCCCTATGGCAACACCAAGCTGACCATGGAAAACATGATCCGGGACTACGCGGCGGCCTATCCCCTGCAGTATGCCATTCTGCGCTATTTCAATGCCGCTGGAGCTGACCCCGAGGGGGAACTTGGCACCGCCTACAAAACCACCACCCATCTTGTGCCGCTGCTGATGCAGGTGGCCGGAGGCGAACTCGCCGAGATGAAAGTTTTTGGCGATGACTATCCGACCAGAGATGGCAGCGCCATCCGCGACTTCCTGCATATCAGCGATCTGGCCGCCGCGCATGTGCTGGCGCTTCGCCACATCATGAACGGCAAGGGCAGCGTGACTCTCAATCTTGGCACCAGCAAGGGCAGCACGGTGAAAGAGATGCTGGCCGCCGCCCGCCTCGCCACCGGCAAACCCGTTCCCGCCGCCATCCATCCCCGCCGCGCCGGTGATCCGCCGATGCTGGTAGCGGATGCCAACGCCGCCCGCAGCGTACTGGGCTGGACGCCACACCATTCCGACTTAAGTACCATTCTGGGTACCGCCTGGGCCTGGGAGCAAAAACAGAATCGTTTGGGTAAAATTGGCGCCTTTGCGTCAGATAATGATAAACAGGAGGCCAAAGCATGCTGAGCAAAATTAGAGCGACCCCCCTGCGTAGCGATTTCCTGCGCTCCTTCATCTCGCCGGTTCCTGCCCGTCTGGACAAAGCCAATGACAACCGCCGGAGCGGTTCCCATGTCTCCAGCGGCGTCAGTTCAATTTTCAAGATCGTGATGGATCGCGTAGGGGCCCTTTGTGCGCTCACACTGCTGTCGCCGGTATTTCTGGCTCTGGCAATGATTGTCAAGCGCGATGGCGGCCCGGCCTTCTACAGCCAGCGCCGCATCGGCCAGAACGGTCGCCCTTTCAAGTGCTGGAAGTTCCGCAGCATGGTCACCAACTCGGCAGAAGTGCTGAGCAACCTGCTGGAAAACAGTGCCGAGGCCCGCGATGAGTGGGAACGGGATTTCAAGCTCAAGGACGACCCCCGCATCACCCGCATTGGTGCTTTCCTGCGCAAGACCAGCCTTGATGAGCTGCCGCAGCTGTGGAACGTGCTGGTGGGCGAGATGAGTCTGGTCGGCCCTCGTCCCGTCACCGAGCCGGAGCTGAAATATTACGGCGAGCAGGTGAAGGACTATTACGCTGCACGCCCCGGCATGACCGGTCTGTGGCAGGTCAGTGGCCGTAACGACGTCAGCTATGCCGAGCGGGTCGCGCTCGACAGCTACTATGTTCACAACTGGTCGCTGCTGAAAGATGTTGGCATCATGTTCAAGACCGTGGGTGTCGTGCTGCAGAAGCGCGGCGCGTACTGAGCGTGACCTTTCTCCGCTGCCTTGTTGTCGTTTTTCTGTTAGGGCTGTTGTCACGGGAAGCCGCTGCCGGAGAGAGTCGCGTCCTCCTCGAGGACAATTTTTCCGGCGTGATGACGACCCTGCCCGACGGCCAGCGCCTGCCCTACCCCGACCGCGAGACATGGGCTTTTACCTTCTGGCCCGGCAGTGCGTGGCCGGACAGTTACGGCGACGGCACCAACTGGCTGGAAGGCAATGGCGAGAGCCAGACCTATCTGTCGCCCTTCATCACCCGTATCAAGGGCCAGACCATTCCTCCGGCCCTGCGTTATAATCCGTTTTCGATTGAAGCGGACGGGCTGCATATCAAGGCGGCCCCGCTCACTCCCGCCCAGCAGACCGCCTATCAGGTCGGCGGGCATCGCCGCTTTGGCTCCGGCCTGTTGCGCTCCAAGCTTACCTTCACCTATGGCAATATCCGCATGGTTGCCAAACTGCCTTCCGCCCGTGGCTCATGGCCCGCCTTCTGGCTGTTGCCGCAGGCGCGGATCTGGCCGCCGGAGATTGATGTGTTTGAAGGGATGGCCTGGGGCCCTCATGCCGAGCAGATTCATTTCGGCCTGCTGACGCCCAAAGGCGAACCCGGCGGCTACAAGGACTGGATTGATCTCGGCGTTGACCCCAGCAAGGATTTCCACGAATACGGTCTGATCTGGACGCCCGAAACCATCACCCTGCTGTTTGACGGCCGGATCATGGTCACCCGGCCCACCCCCGCCTCCATGCACCAACCGATGTATCTGCTCATCAATCTGGCTGTAGGCGGCAAGTGGGCCTATAACGAGCTGGGCATCCGCCCGATCGACAGCAAAGCCCCCGAACGGCTAGCCCGTGGCGCCGACCTCATCGAAGCCGACTATCCCGCCGAGATGATTGTGAAGTCGGTGAGTGTGCGGGCGCAGGAGTAGGACGTTTCCCCTTCCCCCGCTTGCGGGGGAAGGTCGGGATGGGGGGAGCGGGGCGAGTTTAATCAGGAAATTCTGGGTTTTTCCCAGCATTCCTCCCCCACCCTAACCCTCCCCCGCAAGCGCGGGAGAGGGAATCAACCACGCCCCCTAATACTTCGTCCCGTTCATCGCCGGGATGGCTGCAAGGTACCGTAGTATCCAGTAACGCTGCACCAGCGGATGAGTCATGTACCATGTTTCCAGACGCTTCAGGACGTCGCGGCGGGACATCACCGGCTTTTCGATCACCCACCATGAGAAGACCGCAATCAGGATGGCGGCGGGAATGCTGGCGGCCAGATTCCAGTACCAGACCATGAAGACCGGACTGATGGCCACAAAAGCCTGCTGAATCGGAAAGCCATAGAGATAGAGGCCGTAGGAATAATCCCCGCTGAGGACAAGCTTGTTGCGCGGCGGATTCATCAGGCCGAGATAGACCGTGATATAGGCAATCGGCAGCATGGCGAACCGCATCCCGTTCGGCACCGCCACCAGCGCCAGCGACACCGCGCCCCACACCAGAAACTGCCCCAGCGACCATTTGATTTTATCGCGGTAGCGATAGATCAGCAGCCCGGCGATGAAGGACATCACCACGGTAGACCCGGTAGCGCTGGCCACCGTATCGCGGGCGCGGAAGACCGTATTGAGAATCTGCAGGCCATAGCAAAGCAGCATGGCATGGCATAGCCCAACCATTGCCGCCGCTTGTAAACCCCCAGCACCGCCAGCGCCGCCAGCACGATGTAGCAGATCAACTCGTAAGGGACTGTCCAGAGCTGGCCGTTAACGCGGGTGAAGGGGTTCTGTTCGAAAACGCCGGGCAGATAATAATGAATCTCGCCAATCATGTTGAGGAAGTAGAGATGGAAGCGCGGATCGGCAAAATACTCCGCCAGCGGCAGCGTGGTCAGCAACGGGCCGAGGATCAGGGCCGACAGCAGCACTTCAACCGAGAGGGCGGGCGCAATGCGGAATACACGCAAACCGAGAAAAGTCACCAGCGAGCGGTTACGCTCGAAACTGCCCGCCACCAGAAACCCGCTGAGCGAAAAGAACATCGGCACAATCAGCATGGCGAAGGGCAACAGGAGATCATATACCCTTCCATAAGTCTCCGCCTCACCATGAACTAGCAACCATGCGGAATGCCAGATAATCACCGCCAGCGCCAAGATAATGCGCATATAATCAAACCCGCTGGGCCGGTTGTCGGTATAGCTCAAGCGTTCCCCCAGCGAGGGGCCACCAAACAGGCGGGAGAATAAAGGTGGCATAACTACTCCATCTAATTTCTTATTTCTCAATTAACTCCGCTTGCTTTCTGAAGAAATAGTCTTAGAAAGTCAACAACTTCAGATACAAAATTTCTTTGATCTGGATTTATACCACGGTAAAGGGCATAAGCTGCAGCCATGCAAAAGAATACTCTGAATGAAGCTCAAAGTACTTACCTCGATTTTGCGCGAGCTATTGCTGCTTTTGCCGTGCTTTATGGCCATGCCTCCAAGTATTTTCTTGCCGGAGGTTTGACTGAGAGAACGGAGATTGAGTCAGGCGGCGTTATGGTTTTCTTTTTGTTATCAGGATTTCTCATCAGCTACACCGTGTTCCAGAAGCTTTCTTCCCCTGACTACGGGTTCAGAAATTTCTTTATTGATCGCTTCAGCCGTATCTACATTGCCTATATTCCGGCCCTTATCCTCGTCTGGCTGATTGATTCATACACCCGAACTCTCCCTATTAACGTCTTGCCTGACCGCGCCGCTGTACTGACCCAGTTCCAGAACATGTATAAACATTTCGATCTTACCACGTGGGTCGGTAATGTTTTCATGCTGCAAAACTACCCGGTCTTTCAGGTACTACGCCGGGCCCTCCATACTGACAGCAGCCTATTCACTACCCCTTTCGGGTCGGATACCCCCCTTTGGACCGTAGCAATTGAGTGGTGGCTCTACATGCTGTTTGGCTATGTTGTCCTCTGTCTTGGCCGCGCCCGCCGTTTCCCTCGTTTTGCCCAGTTACTCCTGCTGGGCTTCCTCTCCGTTGTCCCTTTCTATTACCTGATTGGCGGCCCAGTTGATTGCCTGACTCTTCTCTGGCTAACTGGCCTTGGCGCCAGCCTATCCTTCGTCAACTTCGGAAAATGGTTTGGCCGCTTCACGGAAGGCATTACCCCCTCGCGGGTTTGGCTCTATTCTGCGTTTACCATAGGCTTTGCTGTAGTTGCGATGATTGGTCGCCTTTTCTCCCGTGAATTCGACTATGGCACCATGAGTTTCCGGGAACTGCAGTTCGGGCTGTTTATGGCCATTGCATTGTTTGCACCTTTGATGGCTTTGGGAACTGTTAACAAAGTCCCCGTCTGGCTGGAAAAAATCGCAACTTTCTTTTCCGGCTACAGCTACTCGCTTTACCTGATTCATACCCCAATTATTGTCTGTCTGTATGTCAGCTTTCCCTATCATGATTCAGACGTGGCTTTTTTCTGGATTGCCACCAGCGTTGCCCATGTCGTCGCTATGGCCTTCTGGTGGCTGTTTGAACGGCATTATCGCATATTGGCGAAGTGGCTGAAGACAAGGCGCTTCAAAGCGGCTTAAGATTCACCTCATCCCGGCGAAAGCCGGGATCCACGGTCAAGCAAGCGCTGCCTTTCAGATGGATCCCGGCGTGCGCCGGGATGAGGTACTTTATCACAGTGGGTACACTCAAACTTAAACGCCCTAAACCTTACGAATTCCCCCCACCCTTCACCTGTTGATAAAGCGCGGTTGTTGTCGCGCCAATGTCTGTCCAACTGGGGGTGGCGTTGCCGAGGTTGTGGACTTCGGCGCTCATTTTCTGGCGGAGGTCGGGGTTGGTGGCCAGTTTGGTCAGGGCTTCGGCCAGCGCGGCGGGGTCTTCCTGCGGGATCAGATAGCCGTGGACGCCGTCCTTGAGGATTTCAGCAAACAGCCCGATGCGTGACGCCACGATGGGCCGCCCGACGCTCAGCGCCACCATCAGCACCCCGGAGGCGTCAATATCGCGGTAGGGCAGCGCCATGATGTCGGCATTGGCAAAAATTCCGGCCATTTCGGCATCATCGACAAAACGCAGATCCCACTTTATCAACGCACTGACTTTCAGACTATCGGCCAGTTCGAACAGCGGCGCGGTGTCCATCTCGGACTTGCCGACGATGTGCAGACGGATGTTGGCCCGCACAGCCTCGGGCAGAACGGCCAGCGCCCGGATCAGAATATCCGCCCCTTTATAGGGTTTGAGCTTGCCAAACAGCAACACGGTGACCGGTTGATCGGCACTCTTGGCGACAGGCCGGGTTACCGTCTGCGGCTGAGCCTCGCCCAGCACACCATGCGCGATAATGGCAATGCGGCTGGCCTCTATGCCGTGGCTGGCGATTTTCTCTTTGGCTTTCTCGGTATGGACAATCAGGCGGTCAAACTCCTGCATCACCGTGAAGCACCCCACCCGCTGCAGCCGTCCGCTGGGATTGTTGTTGAAAGGCGAGGAGTCATGCACGGTCAGCACCACCGGCGCCAGACGGCGGAACAGCGGGATAAACAGGCGGTCAATCACCGGCAGCGGCGCCCACTGGAAGTGGATGACATCCGGGCGCTGACGGGCCAGGATGAAATAGAGCCGCAGCAGGGACAGCGGGTGCGCCAGCCCCTTGAGGGCCAGAAACAGGCTGCGCGGCAAACGGCGCATGAAAGCGCACTGAAAGCCCGGATAAAAAATTTCCCGCACCAGCGGCGAGCCCTTGCCCTGCTCTCCGGCCGCCAGCCGCTTGGTATAAAGTGTCACCTCATGCCCATTGCCGACCAGACCAGCCGCCAGAGCGCTGTCATAAGGCCAAGTAAAAAGAGCGGGGTCGATCAGGGCTATTTTCATGATGGTGAGGGTCTTAGACTTTCTGAATGGAAAATTCAAGTAAATTGGTTTTTTCCTTGGAATGGCAGGTTTATTTCTTTAAAAGGGGAAAGCTTGATTTAACCAATTCGAAAACGGCCCGAAAGTTCACAATGATTCAGCGCTTATTCAATGCCGGGTTGCGGATGGGGTCGCTGGGAACCAAGCTGCTGCTGACCCTGTATATGGGCCGCTATCTCGGCCTTGACGAAATGGGCACCTATGGTCTGGTCGCTGCCTATGTCGCCATCGCCATTCCGCTGCTCGGAATGCGGATAGACTATTCCATCAGCCGCGAAATCGTTGGCAACAAGCCCATGCTGCTGGCCTGCAAAATGCGCGAACAGGCGCTGTTCTACCTGTCCAACTATGCCGGGTTGGCAGTTCTCGTTCTGCTGGGGCTCAGCCTGCACTACAAAGGGCTTGATCCGCAGATTGCAGCTTATGCGCTGGTTCTGGCCATTCTCGAAAGTCTGGCCACCATGACTTCGGGCAATCTTGTCTCGCTGCGGCGGCCTGTGCTGGCCAATATCCTGTTTTTCATCCGCTCGGCGGCGTGGGCAGTGCCGGTGATCGGCCTCGGCTTTTTCTGGCCGTCGCTGCGTACAGCCGAATTTGTCTTCAATTTCTGGATTTTTGGCGTGCTGTCGAGCCTGTTGGTTACAGCCTTTGTCTGGCGAAATCTGCCCTGGGGCAAGGTCATGGAGCGGCCGATCAACTACGCATGGGTCAAACGGCATGTCCGCATCAGCTTCTTTATCTGGCTGGGCGCAGTGGGTGCCGCCGCCGCCGGCAATGTTGACCGTTTTGTCGTTGATCACTTTCTCGGTCGCGATTTTGTCGGAATTGCCAGCTTCTACGGCTCCTTCGTCGTGGCCATTTCATCGTTGATTTATAGCGGAGTATTTGCCTTCGGCTTTCCGCATCTGGTCGCGCTGCACCGTGAAGGCAAGCAGGCCGCCTTCACCCGCGAAACCTGGAAGATGACCGGACAGGCAACCATTGCCGCCAGTTTTATGGCACTGTTAATAGGTCTGCTGGTGCCGTGGCTGGGTCAGCAATTCGGCAGGCCGGAGTTCACCACAAACGCCCCGACCCTCTGGCTGATCCTGCTCGGCATCTGGCTACGCTCGGTAAGCGAGAGTATCTATTACGTCATGTATGCCCGCCATCAGGATCGCCCGATCTGGATTGGCAACATTCTACAGTTAGTGGTTGCATTAGGCAGCAGCGCTCTGCTAGTACCAATTTTCGGTTTTATCGGAATTGGCTACAGTGCTGTACTAACCGCCATCTTTGTGTGTATATGGCGCATGTTTTTCCTGTTCCGCTTCATTCCTGCGAGGAGACCGTCATGAGCAAGTCTGTTGTCATCGTCAATGGCTGTGACGCCAAGTTCTATCCTTTCATGATGCAGTCACTCCAGTCGCTGCTGGCGCTTCATCTGGACGAGCGGGCCGACATCGCCATTCTTGACCTCGGCCTGACCCCCGAGCAGGTCAGCGAATTGCAGGGCATGGGTTTCACCGTCAAGCAGCCCTACTGGACGCTGGAAGTGCCGGAGAAATTCCGGGGCAAGCACCAGATCGGCCTCGTTGCGCGGACAGCGCTGCGTGAGTTTTTCCCCGGCTACAAAACCTATCTGTGGTTTGATGCCGATGCGTGGGCCCAGACGCCGGAGTTCTTTGACTCGCTGGTGGCAGCGGCCAATGCGACCGGCGCGGGCGTCATCCGTGAGAACGGCGCCAACTACAAGCGCGACTTCGCCTACAGCAAATGGTGGTTTGGCAACATGATGGCCGCTTATGGCCTCATCCCCGGTTTCCGCATCGCCCTCAAGCCCGCGATTAATATCGGCATCCTCTGCCTGTCCGACACCGCCCCGCATTGGGAGTCCTGGATTAACTACTACAAGCAGTTTATCGCCAAGCGCGAGCGGGTTAACAACCAGCATTCCTTTAACGCCGCGATTGAGCTTGACCACCTGCCCTACACTGAAGTCCCGGCCCGCTGCAACTGGATTACCACCCTCAGCACCCCCGGCTGGGATCCGGTTGCCCGCATGGTCACCGAGCCCCAGCGCGGCGGCAAGCCGCTTTCAGTGCTGCATCTGGCCGGGCCTGACAAGGAACGGAATTATGCCCTGATCCAGCCGGACGGGAAAATAATGAATACCCAGTTAACCTTTACGGCTGTTTCTGCTCTGCAAAGTAAATAAATCCGTATAAAGTTCTTGATGTTGGTATACCCAACACTCTACTCTTGAGCGAGAAATTGAAACTCAAGGTGTATTCATGACAAAATCTGTTATCATCGTTAACGGTTGC
Organism: uncultured Pseudobdellovibrionaceae bacterium; assembly: GCA_964429685.1. Taxonomy (GTDB): domain Bacteria; phylum Pseudomonadota; class Alphaproteobacteria; order UBA2400; family UBA2400; genus CAYSDE01. The sequence goes on along the minus strand of CAYSDE010000016.1, from coordinate 6,043 downwards.
GACGCCAAATTTTATCCGTTCATGGAAGAGTGTCTACGCTCCCTGACTGCGCTGGGTCTGGAGAATCAGACCGATTTTGGCATTCTTGATTTGGGACTTTCAGAGGCGCAACTGGAAAAACTGTCAGCGCGAGGTTGCAAGATCATCAAGCCGGAATGGACCATTGATGTGCCCCTAGAATTGCGGGTTCCGCATGAAATCGGCCTTGTTGCCCGCACAGCCCTGCGGGACTATTTCCCCGGTTATGAAACCTATATCTGGTTCGATGCCGACGCCTGGGCGCAAACACCGGAATTTTTCACCGCACTGGTCGAGGGCGCACGGGCCAAAGGAGCCGCCGTCATCCATGAAGACGGTACCGGCTATCACATGAACAGGCTGTATCGCCGCTGGTGGTATGGTCACCTGATTACTTCGCTGGGACTGCTGAAGGGTCTGCGCACAGCCCTGTCGCCAGTCATCAATATCGGCATTCTCGCCCTCGACAACACCGCCCCACACTGGGACGCCTGGATCAGTGACTACAAGAAGATGATTGAACGCCGTCTCCGCGTTAATATGGACCAGCATTCCTTCAACAGCGCTGTTGTCCTGAACCGTCTGCCAACGGCACATCTGCCAGCCCGCTGTAACTGGATCTGCACACTTTCACCGCCAGTCTGGAACCCTGAAAGCAAACTGCTGTGCGAACCCAATACGGGACGTCACCCCATTTCCGTTCTGCATCTGGCCGGCCCCGACAAACGCCGGACGTACCAACTGCTAACCACCAGTGGGGAACAGATAGCCACGCCGGTTGACTATTCCTCAGTGCAAAAACTGAGAGATGCCGCCTGACGGGAACTACTATCCCCCTGATAAAAGGTACCGCACCCCAGCGCAAGCCGGGACGCGGTGAATTTTAAACACCACTCTGGGCTTGCTGTTGCCCCCGCATTCTTGCTAGTTTCCCGCCGAAGCAAAAAAACGGGGGACAGCCATGAAAGCCTATATCATTTGTCCGGCACGCCCACTCGGCGCGAATGAACAGACCATCATTGATACGCATATCGAACAACTGATCCTTGACGGGTGGGATCTCTATAATCCCCGCACTGCTTCTCCCGAACCTAACCTTGCCAACCGTGCCAAAGCGATGCGTGAAGCCGATTGGGTGTTTGTTTTCTGGGACGCCAGCAATGAAAACCATTTTGACCTCGGCATGGCCTTCGTGCTTGAGAAGAAGATGGAACTTCTCCATATATTTGATGAGGCCAGAATAACTGACAAATTCTCAAAGGGCATGAAGGTGATCGAACATTTTGCGGCAGTGGCCGATAAAACCTGTGGCGCGTCCTCCCCTGTAACCCCGCGAGCCAAAAAACCGGAAGCCTCTATTCAGCCCCCCGCCGCATACTGAAGCGGAAAAGTAGCCGGATCAATCATCAGCTCCGGCACCGCCGCTGCAGCGGGCCAGATATGCCGTTTGTGCTGGGGCATGAAGTGAACGAAGCTGGCCAGCTGGTCGAACCGTCGATCAAGGATCAGATCAGGGGTGAGTTCCAACTCAAGCATGCGCTGACGGATTGACTCCTCCCCTACCCCATAATGCGCCCACTGATTGAGGCGTTTATACTGGGCGATGGTAGCGGGCGATACCCGCGCTCCGTCAATATCCCAAACAGCGGTCATCCCCGGCACCAGCCGCGCCGAAGCCACATCTACCGCATGATCCCCGATCATCATGGTTTCAGCCGGATCGGCCTCAAAATCATGCAGAATGCGGTGCATACATTCCAAACTGGGTTTTTTGACCGTATGGGTAAAGACCATGAAGCGGCCATTGAGCAGCTCCTTGTAGCTGGCTTCATCGCTGCCGGGGTGCGGACGCGGCAGACCGCGCAGTTTCATGCCCGGCGGATCATTCCGGCAGTAAATGGCGTCAACCAGATCAAGATGGAAGCCGCTGACCCACAGGCGGTGCAACACCAGCGTGCGCGGTGAATCGGAATACAGCACGATACGGGCGCCGCTTTCACGCGCTGCCCACAGGGTCGGCTCCACCCCTTTGTGGAGAATGGAATAACGGTCGCGGTCATGCCACCAGCGCGAAAGAATGAAGTCATCCACCGCTTCGGGAGCAAGGCCAATGGCTTGGGTTACTTTTTCGGCCCGGCTGCGATCAATCTGACCAGCCAGTGAACTTTCCAGAATCACGTAGCCCAGATCATCAATCAGGCTGATATTCTTTTCCTTGCTGGTCGTAGCCAGCGCCTGCTCAACCGCTTCCACCGGAATGTTGCGGGTATAGGCGAGGCGGGAGATAGCGCGGCGCGTGGCCTGTCCCCACGCATCCCACATATCAACCACGGTGCCATCAATATCACTGATCAGCAGGCTCTTGCGCCACTTGGCAGCTGGCCTGTAATGCCCTGTCATTGTTCTCAGACTCCTCGACGAACAGGTGGGCAGTCATTGTAGGCATAAAAACTGCTAACAGCTGGTTAAAAAAGCATAGCCGAGAGGCGGCAGGCGAAGAGTTTTCCCATCATGCGCTGCAGCACTGACCTTGACGTTAAGGCAGCCCGTCAGTTCAATTTCCTGCGGTTTTTCCGAGAGATTGAAGACACAAAGCAGCTCCTGCGATGCGGTGCTGCGCTTCCACATCAACAGGGCTTCCGCTTGGGCTGGCGGTACCGGCCTCAGCTCAATCGTGCCACTTCGTAAGGCAGGCTGATCCCGCCGCCATGCCAGCAGGGTTTGAGCAAAGGTCAATACGGACCCGGTTTTCCCCTGTTGCCGGTCAACCGCCAAGGCAGCGTGATCGGGTCCCAGCGGCAGCCATGTTGCGGCGGCGGTGCTGAAGCCCAGTTGTGGCGCGTCCGCCTGCCACGGCATCGGTGTACGACAGCCATCCCGCCCTTTGAACTCGGGATAGAAGGTTATACCGAAGGGATCGTGCAACTTCTCGTAAGGCACATCAACTTCGGTCAGCCCCAACTCTTCGCCCTGATAAAGGCAGAAGCTGCCACGCAAGCTGAGGCCCATCGCCAGAGAGAGTTTGGCCAGCTCTGTATGATGCGCCTCATGTCCCTTCCCCCAGCGGCTGACCACCCGGGGCACATCGTGATTGCTGGTTGACCAGCAGAACCAGCCCTGTTCCAGCAAGGCCTCGGCAGAGCTGATGGTATCGGCCAACACTTCAGCGCTGAACGGGATACGCATCAGCCGAAAGCTGTAGGCCTGATGCATCAACCCCGGTTGCACATAGCTGGCAGCGCGGCGCAGACTGTCATCACCACCGACCTCGCCCAGCAACATGCGCTCCGGCCACTGGTCGATAAAACGGCGCAACCGCGCCAGCAGCGCCGGAGTTTCGGGACGGCCATTGCTGTAGCTGAGAATCTGGCGGGAAACGGGGGTAGCAAGCCGGACGATAGCCGGAGGATGATCCTTATCAAAAATACGGGCCGGATTATCGCGCAGTTCGTCATCGCAAAGATAGGCCTGTGTAGAGTCAAGACGGAAGCCGTCCACCCCGCGATCCAGCCAGAAGCGGGCAATCTCTTCAATCGCTGTCAGGACGTCGGGATGACGCAGGTTCAGCGCGGGCTGTTCGGGCAGGAAGTGATGAAGGTAATACTGGGCGCGCCGCGCTTCCCAACTCCACGCCGCCCCGCCGAAATTGGCCAGCCAGTTATTCGGCGGCGTCCCGTCCGGCTTGGCCTCGGCCCAGACATACCAGTCCGCCTTGTCATTGGTTTTTGAAGAGCGGCTTTGTTTGAACCACGGATGCTGATCGGAGGAATGGCTCCAGACCTGATCGATGATGACCTTGAGGCCAAGCCGGTGTGCTTCCTCAACCAGCCGGTCAAAATCTTCCAGCGTGCCAAACTGCGGATCAACCGCGCAGTAATCGGAAATGTCATACCCATAGTCTTTTTGCGGCGACTGCATGAAGGGCGACAGCCAGATGGCTTCTACCCCCAGCGCTGCGACATAAGGCAGCCGCGCTGTAATTCCCGGCAAGTCGCCAATACCATCGCCATTGCTATCCTGAAAACTGCGGGGATAAATCTGATAAATAACCGCGCCACGCCACCATTCGCTCATCAAGCCTCCAACACATCCAGCAGCCCGAGGAAAGCCGGGCTTTCATGGATAATGACATAAGTCGGAATCGCCTGCATATAGCCCTGATAGCGGCCCTTTGCCGCAAACCTCGCCCGGAAACGGGACTGCTGGAAGAATGGCAGTATCTTTGGCACGATACCGCCCGCCACATAAATTCCGCCCCGCGCTCCGAGGGTAAGAGCGAGATTGCCGGCCGCCGTGCCAAGCATGGCGCAAAACATCTCCAGCGTTTCAAGACATATCTTATCGTTCCCCTGCAGCGCCCGCGCCGTGATGTCGGCGGGAGACAGGAAATGCGGGGTATCCCCCGCCAATATCGTCAGCGCCTCATGCAGATTCTGCAGACCCATGCCGGACAGCAGCCGCTCGGCGGATACATGATCGTATTTCCGGCGCAGCACGGCCAGAACCTCGCTTTCGCGGTCAGACGCTGGCGGCATGGTAGCGTGACCGCCTTCTGCCGTCAGGGCGCGGTATCTCTGACCATCCCACACCACGCCAGACATGCCTAGCCCGGTACCGGGGCCGATAACCCCCACCGGCCAGCGGGACGACGGTGCGCCCTCCCCACCCACCTGCACAAAATCAGCCGGGGTCAGGCGCGGCACAGCTTGGGCAACAGCAGTAAAATCATTAAGAATCACCAGCCGCCCGGAACCCAGATCGTGCTGCAACTGCTTCTGGGAGAACGACCACGGTTGCCCCTGCCAGAGGCGGTTGGGCATGACAAGAAGGTCATCGCCGGTCACTGGTGACGCCAGCGCCATCGCCACCGCCCGCGGCGAAGTTCCATCCAGAAAAGCTTTGGCAACATTGAGGATTGAGGGCGGGTCAGGCCACTCAAACGTGGCGGCGCGAGTGACAAAGCCCTGCTCCACCAAAGCAAAACGCAGGGTACTGCCGCCAATGTCGGCAATCAGATCAACCGGCTGTTGCCTCATCTGCCACCCCCTTTTGCCGCAATGGTGGGCCCAGCAGGACTTGAACCTGCAACCATACCGTTATGAGCGGCACGCTCTAACCAATTGAGCTATAGGCCCGACCGCCCCCTTTAAAGCACAGACGGCAAAGAATTTCGAGAGTCTGTTTCAGCGCGGGGCTGGAGCAGCTGCAGTGGGCGATACGCGAAGAACCGCAGCGCCATACTGACAGACCCTTTCATAGCCAAGTGCATTAACAACCCGGCGTTTATCCACCTCTTCCGAAAAAGCTGTCACACCAACCCAGCGTCCTTCAGAATGAAGAGCCCGCGTCATGTCTGCAATATGGTTGAAAGTCTGGAAAGGATCACGACTTCCTTCGTAGACTGTAATGAATGCTCCCGTTTCTCCCACAGTTACAATACTCATCCGGGCCGACGGCACATTTTGTGCGTCACGCCAAAGATAGCACCGGGAGGCCGCCGCTTTGTCAGAAGAATCTTCACCATCCCTTGCAAGCAACTCCAAGCGCCCGCTCTCCCGGCGAACCGGAATATCCGGCATGATGCCGGGGTGATGTAAATAGTAATCAAGCGTCATCACCGAGGTCGACTTTTGCCCGGTGTGCTGTTTCCATGCCTGCATGAGAGGTGGGATCATGAAGTCCATAGCACAGACGGACAGCGCTCTCTCTGCTTCAGGAGGAGCGCTGCACCTGATAAAGTCAACCAGATCCGGCAATACTTCCTCATGCACGGGAGAAAGAAATGTCAATTTTGGTGTAGAAACCAAAGACGCCTGCCATTCTCCCCCGCGAGCCCGATACCCCAGCGTCGACCCCACAATCTGCTCCGTCTTCGGGATAGCCAGTTCCCTTAACGTCAGGATGTTGGCATGGGGACTACGCAACAGGACTGGCGTGAGCGCCACCCGCACATCGTCAACGCCGCAATAACTGGTGACTCGTAGACCGCCATGAACGTAACTCGGCGGCGGAAGCCGCTGCAAAA
>CAYSDE010000015.1:0-22264 GCA_964429685.1 uncultured Pseudobdellovibrionaceae bacterium | reverse complement strand
GTGAATCTTGAATCACACTTCGCTCTCTACGTAAAGTTATTGAGTACAGACCCTAGCACCAAATGCAGGGGCCTGATCTTCTTGAAAAAACTGTATAACAGCATGCCCCTGACTGCCTACGAGAGGAAGATTAACAACCGGGCTTTTTGCAACGCGAATAATCCAGTTAGCCATTTTAGTTTCTCCTTGCTGCAGGCGGCTGTTCGTTCATGACTGGGATTCCCATCTCAAATTGGCGCTGCTCTGTTCGTATTGGATACGACGACACATATCCCTGAATTGATGTTGGCTCGCTGTCAGAATTCAGAGAATCGTACTTCAGGAAAAGAACAACAACTGAAATATATCGGTAGTATATCTCCCGCTGCTGCCCGTAACTTGGCTTACTGTTATGATAAACGGCACCTTGCTGATCTAACTGACAGAACATTATAGTCTCTGATACTTCTAAACGCCCGCACCAGCCGGGTTGCCCCTGCATTGTCCGCTGTAGCGAAGAAAACGAAAGACTATTGCCGCCTCTATAATACATCTCAGCAAGAACTCTAAGGACGTAATCCGGTTGTGCGCCATGCCGGACAAAACGATCTCTTAAGATTTGCGGCACCTCTCGATCGCCATTTACTTGCGAGAGGAAGCCCACGTTCGGGGCCGGCGGATTATCGTAAAGCTGAGTAGACGTGCAACCGGTAAATATCAGGATAATTGGCAGAAGAAAAAAGAAACGCCCCCGCACTAAACCAACAAGCAGCCCGTCTCTCATCCGTGCCATTACTTCTTCTCCTTTGTAGATCAAGAACTGCATATCACCCCATCAGCACGCTACGCCGCCAGCCGTCGTGTGTCAAAAACTTCATAATAGGTCGGTTACGCCAATCCGGACATGAGAGATAACCCAGTCGTTTTCAGATAATGTCGTCAAGTCAATCATTGCTGTTCTCCCGATTTCTGTGCTTGCTCAATAGGCCAAGCTTTTACTACACAGTCTTGGCCAACCGATTCCATATCTCCGCCATACTCAGCAGTGAACCGTTTCAGTCCTGCTGATGGAGACAGCGATTCAAATTCGAAGAACACTAGGGCGTTAGCCACATAAAGCGCATTTACTTTACGAATTGGGGCGGAATTAATTCCGCTAGGCTCAAGCCACAGATCAGTGGCTCTAAAACGACAGAGAACAATGTTGTTTCCAACTGGGAGTTCGCTACACCCTGCTTCCTTAGAGAAAGAGGATAATATGGTTTCTCGAGTAAGACTGGTTTCGGCAAGCTTTAGGCCCAGATTGTGCAGGAATGCTTGCTCTCCCGAATTTCCTACTGCCTGCGCTCTATAAATTGATCTCATATTAGCTGGAAAATAATCCTTTTCTTCCTGTATCTCTTGCCCTGGTGATCCATAAGACTGCAGGAACGCATCCTCAAGAACCTCCTGCATCATTAAGGTATTGCGTCGGTCAGATGGCTCCGCATAAAGCTGCTCAGCACACCCCGTTATCAGCATAGAGAGTTCACCATGGTGCGACAGCACCAGAGAGGTCAGCTTGGCCGAATATGACTTCAGAACAATGCCCGTCAGCTTCTTCGCCTTTGAACTATCTTCCGAATGTGCAGCCCTTTCTAGCTGCCGCAGCAATTTTTCAAATTCCTCTGCGTGCTGGCGTACAACTTCAACTGATGGACAGGTGGCATGATAGTATGTCGCCTTACCAATAGCGGACTGGACTAGCGGAAATAGTGTCATGGCCTGTCCCTCACACTTCGCTTGTGCTGTGGCGAGAGCGGGACTTTACCCACAAGTCGAGTTCGGCCATATCGTACCGAACGGCTTTTGCGCCCATCTTGACGAACTTAGGCCCGTCTCCAGTATGCCGCCACTTTTCAAGGGTTTTGGGCGATAGGCCAAGATAGTCCGCCGCCTGTTTGGGGATGAGATAACGAGGTTCCTTCTTAATCATGGTCACGTCTCCTGTTTTGCAGGCATGGGCGTGCCCAAGCTGCGTAGTTGATGAAAGCAGCCCATGCCTTGCGGATAGGGCGTTATGGTTTGGGAATTTTTTGTGACGTGAACCACATTCGAGTGTGGCTCTGAGTCTTGGGGGATACTTTTGACGTGAGCCTAGTTCAAGCTAGGCACGGAGTCTCTTGCGTGGCTAGAGGCATTTATCAACGAAGTGCGTTGGAACCAACGTGCCCCTCCGAGGCGTTATATAGCATGGCCTTGGGAGGGCAATCAAGGGATTGTTGCAGTTTTTGGATGTGGAAAGCGGGGAGTAATGGCTACCTTTTTCCCAATCAGTGCAATCAGCTTCAAAACCGGCTTCTAAGCACTCCGCTGCCCGATTAGCGATTTTGAGCCGCTATGAGGCCAAGAGCTTCCTGTAATTTTCCAACCAAATCCTGACGCCTCGCGTCTGACAATTTGGCCAGATTTTGCAATTTCCAGCGTACGGCTGGTAGCTTCACAATGTCCGGCAGTCCCAACAGCGCCCACTCAGGCTGTCCAGCTTTGAACGTCAACAGAAACTGCTTTTCATGGCCCGTGAGACCAGAGCTGATGGCTGAAATCAAGGCCTCACGCACCTGCTCCAGCTCGGTGAGTGAAATGGGAGAGGTAGTCATGCTGCTAAATTCCTGCTCGTACAGTCGCCCCAAGTCTTTCCGTGTCGGGCGCAGCAGCTCGTGCATGGTGCGAGGGTGGCTGATGAGGTAGACGATGAAGGTTTTGCGTATTGCTTCGGTCAGCCCTTCATTTTCCAGCAGCAGCTTCACATCGAACAAGTCGCGTGGATGCTGGCGGTCGAGCGCCGCACATATCTTGCCGCCGTAGAGGTCAGGCAGGTCAAGTACCTGCATTTCAGCAAAACCAAAGTCACGTTCGACGATTTCTGTGACTGTCCGCAGGGTTGGTGGTGCTACACTGCCCCTTAGAACGGGCGACAGCTCAATCTTGATGGTCGCGCCAGCTTGCCGAACTGTGAGTCGCAGCGAGTCTTCGGCATCCTGATAACTCTCAACTACGATGCATCCCGCCAACGCCTGCCGTAGGTCAGTCGCAATCCGGCCCAGTGCCTCATGCACATGGCGCAGACTATCCTCGCGGCTTTCGACAGGCAGATAGGTCAGGTCGATGTCCACCGACAGGCGCGGCAGGTCGCGCACAAACAGGTTGATGGCCGTCCCGCCCTTCAGCGCAAAGCATTGCTCTTTGGCAACGAAGGGCAGCACCCTTACCAGCAACTGCACCTGTGCGTAAAATTGGCTATTTCTGTCCATGCATATCCTCGGGCACCGTGATGAGGTATTTACGGTCGAGTCTGCCCTCCTTGGCTATGACTCTTTTGCCGCTGCCGAGTTTTCCACCCTCCATGGTGTATGGGGTCAAGTCGAGATGCTTGAGCCACGGGTGCTGATGCCTCTCGGCAAACCACAGGAAGAGACGGCGCACTTTATAGTTCTCACACAGCTCCAGCAGTTTAGTCAGCTTGCGTGGGGACAGAGAGGGTAGCCCGCGCAGCAACTCGTCCGCATGTTCAAAGGAAAGCTGGTCGGGTATGTCGGACAGCAACTCGAACACCGCCCGCTCGGGAGATGAGATGGTCAGCGGCCATTCATCTGTTCCCCATGCCATCTGGTTCATCATGTGTTCGCCGTTTTGGGTGTCGTAGACATTGTTTTGCAGAAAGCGTCCGCCAAACTCCTTGGTGCCGTGCCAAACGAAATGCACACCCGGCAGATACTGCGTCGCCAGCTTGTCGAGCCATGGGGACGGCTGGTCTACACCATATATATGTATCGGACGGCTGCCCATGAGAGCTTGGGAGAGTTTTACTGCTCTGGGCACATAATGAGCATATCCTTGCTCCTCAAGTGCGGTTATGCCACCGGGGGTGAAGCCGCAATGCTCCGGCATGCGCTGGAGCGAGACGACAACTGCCTGCCACGTCAGCTTGGTTGTTGTTGGTAGCGTTACAACACCGTGAGCCAGAGACTTTAGTGCCCCGCTCTTCAGCCAATTGTCCAGTTGATGGCGCGACACTCCCTTACCCAGCAGCCACTTGCGGGTGGCGAGCAGACCGTGGGGGAGCAAGTCGTGTGGCTTTAGGCTGTCCATTAGGATAGGTTCCCAAAATAACAAAAATGCGGCGCTTATCGCCGTATAAATATACTATCATAAACCATATCACATAGAAAGTTTATACATTTGTAAATATGCGGCAATTATTGCCGCATTATACACTGTATGCAAACTATCTTGCTGGAGTGATTGCGCCAGAAACGTCCCTTTGACCATTGAAAACGCACTAAATGAGGGCGATTGCGTAAGTATACTTGCACTATATGACAACACAAAAATTTAAGAAGGCTGCAGTCAAATCGTGCAGAATAAATGATTCATTCGTAGTTCAGCGCGAAGCTTATGCTGCTTTACTGCAGACAGACGCGGTAGCAATATTAATAATGAGCTGTGCTGAGAGAAAGTTATGACCTGATGTTGACTGGCTTGGTGGGCGGTGATATGGTTAGCCATCATGACTAGAGAAAGATTTAGCCCGACCATTAACGCCAAGCAGCTCCCCCCCGAGCTGGTGAAAGAACTTAACTTGGCAAATGACGTGGAAGGCGAGGTTTTATCAATATTTTCTGAGGGTGGCGGAACCCTGAATGTTTCGGAGGTTCTGGTTGGCTACTTCCAGATGTTTAACAAGGTAGAGACCCGTAGGCATATGACCTCCATCCTTTACCGCATGAAACAGAAAAAGCTGTTGGTGCCCACTGGTAAGAAGGGGGAATACACGACCAGCTAAAAAGATAAGCCCGCCAAGTTGGTTTTCCAACGAGACGGGCTTGTGGAGAATAAGGAAACCCCTATCGACCACTGTGGTAAGTCTAAGATAGCGGATTCTCCTAATCGAATCAAGGGTCTCGTTGTTTCCTGAGAGCCTGAGCTAAGGAGAATCAACATGACGTTGATTTCAGAACGTAAAGTAGCAATTGGCACCCGTGTGCGGACTGGTGAAGTCTGCCCGGAAAGCGGTGTTTGGCGCTCGGACGACTATCCGTCGACCACAGCCCCCATCGCTAAGGGTAATCGCATGCCCCCGCATAATGGGCAGGCGGTTTACTGGGTGCTGGTTAGCTACGCTTAACTGGTGGCGGGGGAGGATAAAAATCTCCCCCGTTTCCTTATGATTCGCAAAAGTCACTTTCAGCTCACGGATTACATTTCCATTCCTCCACTTTCTACTCACTTTCATGGTATACTGGAGGTATGGCTGAATTCAGCCGCAACTCTAACAATGAAAGAAATTCAAAACACATGAAAATCAAATACTTGAAAGAATTTTACACCTCCTGCCAAGGTTTAGACATAAAGTCCTCGTTCCACGACCAACAAAACTGGATGTTCTGGCGGCATGTAGTCCCGCTGGAGGCGGTAGCGGATGCCCTTCTAGCGCCAGCTTACACAAGTGTGCAGCCATCGGGGCGTATCGAGTATTTCGGGTTCCCTGACTTCACGGGCCGTGCTGTGGAGGTCGTAGTATCGGCTCACCTAGACGGTACATACTGGCCTGTCGTCACGAGCCACCCCTTTTACTATCGCTCTCAGCACTACCAAAAAGCTGGTTTATCAACTCAGCCGCAACGGTGACAAAGTGAAAATGAGCAAAGGGGATGAGCCGATTTCCGCCATGGGCAAGGGTATTGCGGGCATCAAGCATCATTTCTTTCGCACGTTCAATGCGCGGTATAGGTTCTCCGGCTTCGGTCTTGATGGGCGGTAGCTGTGTAAAGCTGGGAAAGCCACCGTCGGTCAGTAGCCCTTCCTTTATCGCTCTGACATACAGGGTTTTGAAGCTACGCTGCTTGCGCTCTTCATAGCTTAGCTTTCCTGTGTCTTCGTCGATTGGAAAACCGAATCTGTGGCGCAGTGCCCGCTCAACTGAGGTGTAGGCGCATAGCTCGGCGGCGGTCAGGAACGGCTGGTAAAACCAAGAATAGACCAGCAGGTTCTGCGCTGTGGCAAAGTGCGTGCTAATGCATTCGGGGACTGATGACAGCAGGGAGGTCTGCTCTGCCAATGTGTGCAGGTCAGCCGGAACGTGATGCCTTGTCTTGCCCGTGGCCGTTTCAGTTATGACCATAGCCTGATAGTAAATATCAGTCGTGAGAAATTCATGTAACGGCTTGAGCGTTCTCATGCCGCAGCCTGCTGGGCGGTGGGAGGGGCGAAGGATTGGGCGAGCAGGGCATCGAAGGTGGCTTGTGCCGCTGCATTTGAACTATCATGCAGTTTGCGGATGCCCATTAGCTGGTTATATCTTGCGGTAAATTCTTGTTGCAGAGCTAACGGCGGTGACATGACGGGTAGCTTCCGCAGAATTTCAAGATTGATGTTCTTCTGCGCTACTTGGGGGGCATACGCCTCAAGTGCTGGTTGGAGGAATGACAACCACACCTGAATATATTCTGTTGTGACTTCATCGCCACGTATGAAACCTACTACACTATCTGGGAAGCAGGCATCAAAGCCCAATACCCCTGTTTGTGCGATGTTGGCAGCAATAGTAATACATAAAGTGCCTTTATTCCAAAGCCTGCTTTGAGCAAGACCAGCTTCTGAGTATGTTGAGGTGTACCGAGTAATCAGGCCGCCAGAGTTGGCTACATCACCAGTTTGGATAAATGGATATGGCCCACCATATAGCTCTTCGGCATCTCTAGGGCGGTGGCGTGAACGGCCTCTATCAAGGCTGCCTAATTCAGAAAACTGGCGCAGGGGCCAGCCTTTGGGGTTGGTGGCGGGGTCGCCGAATGTGTCGAGGAAGAGGGCGGGGATAATCTCGGCGGCTTTCTGCTGGGCCTCACGCCGCAACCGCACAATCCCCTCCGCCCGAGACAGGATGTCCACGATACGCTGCTGTTCAGATAAAGCAGGAATGGGTAAATCTAGGCTGGCTAGGTCATTGCGATTAATGGCTGCGAATGTTGAGCCTTGCCCTTTTGAAACTAAAAATGGCTCACTGTGTCTGAGAAAAAAGTGCAGATAGCTTTGCAACAGAGTAGGCGAGTTAGCGCGTAAGGCAGCTAGACCACGTCCAATGCAGCAGGTTTCGGTAGCTATGTTGGTCGGCCCAACAGGTGCACGGACAGACATTAGAATATTGCCTGCCTCGGCAATTCGTGAAGGCTCAGTGCACCATTTTACTGGTATGGGATGCCTATCACCGAATTCAGCTTTTCCCTGAAAGAACGGCAGGCCATTGCCCTCAGTATTGTATGAGCTACCGGGCGGTGACTGCCCCATAACGATATGAACAACATCTGCAAGCTTTTTCATGCCGCTTCACCCAGCGCAGTGCGGAGGGAGGTCAGCTCTTCGGTGATTTCGGCCTCGATGGCGGCTAGCTCATCGAGCAAATCACGCGGGTTGCGGTGTTGCACCTGTTGCTGGCTGAGGGGGCGGTAGCGCCCGGCAGACAGATTAAAATCGTTGGCGCGGAGCTGGGCGGCATCGGCAAACCACCATTTCTCTGTCCACTCGGCCCCAGCATCGCGCTTCTGCCATTGCTTGGCGCATTTGGTGCGGTCGGCATAGGCGGCTTGCAGCGCGGGCAGGTCGTCGGCCTCGACGGGCACATCGTGGTTGGCGTCCATCTTGTAGCCATCGGCATCGACATGCAGGAACATCACCTGCTTGGTGCTGCCACCCTTGCGGAAGAGTAGTACTGAGGTTTTTACGCCTGAATAGGGCTGGAAGATGCCGCCGGGAAGCGAGAGCACGGCTTCGACCGTGTTGTTTTCAATCAACTGGCGGCGCATTTCCTTATGCGCTCCGGTCGAGCCGAACAGCACACCCTCGGGCACAATGACGCCACAGCGGCCATTCGGCTTGAGACTTTCGAGCATATATTTGAGAAACAGAATTTCGGTGGAGGTAGTGCCGCCGACCTTTACCTCGTCCACGATGCGGTCTTTATCCACGCTGCCGCTAAAGGGTGGGTTGGCCAGCACCACATCAAACCCTTCGATGGGCAGGCCCAGCTCGGTCTTTTGCTGATTATCAAGCGTGGTGGTGAGGGCGTTGCGCTTGCGGATGCGGACATTGGCAAGGCCACGCAGGGTGAGGTTCATGGTGGCGAGGTGCACCATCTTGGGGTCAACATCGTTGCCGTAGAAGGTGGCATTTTGCAGCTTGCTGAATTGCGGCTGGCTGAGTTTGTCGCCCGTGCCGCGCCGTTGCTTCTTGCCGTCCACCTCGACCTCTTGCACCGTTTTGGGCGAGGTGTTGGCAAGGCGGATATGGTTGTAGGCGGCAACCAAAAAGCCAGCCGTGCCTGCGGCAGGGTCATACACCGTTTCGCCAATTTTGGGGTCTATCAGCTCGACAATGGCGCGGATGATGTGGCGCGGGGTGCGGAACTGGCCCAACTCACCCGCTGTTTTTATCTGGCGCAGCACATGCTCGAACAGGTCGCCCTTGGTATCGCCATCGGCTTGGTCGAGGTGCAGGCCATCCACCAGCGTGACCACTTGGGTGAGCACGGTCGGTTCATCAATCACCAGACGGGCACCATCCATGAAATTGGTGGCCGAGCGGTTGGCGACATCGGCATAGAAGGCAAACACTTCATCACGCACAAAGCGCACCAGTGCCTCGCCGCTCAGGCCTCGCGCCCACACACTCCAGCGCAGTTGATTGGCGGGAATGGCCTGCACCCCTTTTTGCGGAGCGTTGAGCGGGTTCTTGAGTTCCCACTCACCAGCAAAGATGCTCTCATATTTCTGCTTGGTGGCCTTGGCGGTGAGCTGGTTATCCTTATCCATGCCCTCGACAAGGTAGAAGAAAAACAGAAACGCCATTTGCTCGGCATTGCTGACAGGGTCGGGAAAGCCGCCGCCGAACAGGTAATTGCGGATTTGGTCAACGCCTTGGCGCATCTCGGGGGTCATGGGCATGGTAATAGCTCTTGCTCTGCGCGTGGCATAGGGTTGATACTTAAGTCAGAAAATTCTGGCGCAACATTATATTTTTTAACGTACCAGCTAAAAAACTCAGCTACTTTTGGATTGGGAGGTATTCCCATCTTTAAATGGATTTTCATTAGGTCTTTTACTACGGCGTACAGAATAGCATCGTACTCGTCGAATGAAAATTCCATGCCGCTCTTCCATAACGGGCTCTCCGGATGGGTTAACGATGCTCTAAAGTGGCTAAGAACCTTTCCGGTGAAGCTCTTTGGGCCATCTGAGTGCTTGATAGACCAGCCATAGAAAAAATCATCAGATGTATGCGCAATTCCGAGACGCTTGGCCAGTTTGGGAATGGCATGACAATTGATGGATAATAGTGTCATTGCCACAAGCGGGTCCCCATCATTCTTGAAAACTTCAATTGCAGCGATTGTTTGCCTAACAATGCATTCTAGTGGGGTGATAAGCATGATACCCTTTTGCTAATTCGGCTTAATTCCAAATACAACACTATTGATTTCAGTCAGACGCTGTTCCAGCGCGGCCTCACTGCCGAAGACCTGAATGGCGTGGCCAATGCCGCCTGTGGTGCTGAAAGGCGGCTGGACAAAACGGGCAAGGTCGAAGCTGTTAAGGGTATCGGCGTTTGCGCGGATTTGCTCACCTACCATGCGGAGCAGGCGGGTTTGCTCAGCGTTCAGGCTTTCGCTGTGGCTTAGGAACCAGTCCTCAAACGCTGCACCGCGTTCGCCCTTCAGGGCTTCAATCGCCTCAGCGGCTATCTCGTTGCCGTTCTCATCCAGCGTCACCCATGCGCGGGTGGCGGGGTCGATATGGTCATGAATGTCGAGTACCAGCAAGCGGCGGGGCTGGCTGGGGCCAGTTTTGGGTTTGGTGGGAATAACAAAGCCACCCGTGGGCGCGTCTTCGTTGTCGCCATGGAAGTCGGTCACGCCTGTGAAGTCGAACATCGTAAAACGGTTTTTACGGATATGGTCGGCCTTACGGGTGCCGCGTCCGCGCATCTGCTGATACAGGATGGCTGACTTGGTGAAGCGGGCCATGATAAGGTTGACGACTTCGGGGCAGTCAAACCCCGTATCGAGCATGTTGACCGACACCAGTACCTTGGGAAACGCTTCTTTTTTGAAGCGCTTAATGCGCGTTTCGGCATCGGCGGTATCAGCCGCACCCTGCTCGGAGACCACAAAATCAGCATAGCGCACTTCGGGCGAGGGCTTTTTATCGGCAAAGGCTTCGTCAAACATGCGGGCCAGCGTTTCGGCATGGCGCATGGTGACCGCAAAGACGATGGTTTTACCATCATCCGGCAGGCGCTTCACCCCATCCTTGCCGACATAGCCTTCTTCAATCACCTTGCGGAACTCACGCACCATGGCGCGGTTGCGCTCGGGGATGGTAAACTTGCGCTCCAGTGCGTTGGGGTCGACGATAATCTCGGGCTTATCGCCAAAGGCCTCTTCAAAGGCGGCTTTGGTGTCGACGTCCATAGCTGACCAGTCCAGCTCGTCCCGTTTGACCGGGAAGCCATCCTCGGAGGCAGTCTTGACCGTCTTGGCTTTATAAATCTGGTAGGGCACCAGATGGCCCTCGGCAATCGCCTGCTTGAGGCCGTAGCTGAAGGTGGGCTTGTCGACCTCAAAGAACTTGAGCGTATCGCGCACGAACAGCTTGTCTTCCGCGTCCGGCAGATTATCGAGCGTAGCGGGGTCAACAATGCAGGGGGTGGCGGTCAGGCCCACTTGCACGCCATCAAAATGCTTCAGGATGCCTGACCATTTGCCGTAAATGCTGCGGTGGCACTCGTCGCTGATGACAAGGTCAAAATAGCCTGCCGAGTAGTCGGCATAGGTGTTGACCATGCTCTGCAGGGTGGTGATGGTGATGCGTTTGGCATCGTCAAACGGGCGGCCTGAGCGCAGCACATAGGCCGGATATTCCGGCAGATATTCGGCAAAGGCATCCTCGGTCTGTTTGGCCAGAGTAATGCGGTCGACCAAGAACAGCACCCGCGTAACCAGATTGGCCTCGAACAGGCGCTTGATGAGCGCAGCAGCCGTGCGGGTCTTGCCCGTGCCTGTGGCCATCTCGACCAGAAGCTTGCGACGGCCCTGTTTGATTTCCTTACAAAGCTCGTTGATACACTCATGCTGGTAATCACGCTCAACAATTTTGTTATCAATCGCCACCGCCATCACATCGCGGCGCACCTGATAGGACGCAAATTTTCGTTCAAGGTCTTCCTGCGTATAGAAGGTCTTGATGGGGCGCGGGTGGGCTTCGCGCTGCCATTCCCAAAACCAGATTTCTTCGCCATTGGACAGGAAGATGAACGGCACCTGTAGCTGCGCGGCATAAGCCTTGGCCTGACTTTCGGCGGCAACGGGGTTAACAGAGGCCCGCTTAGCCTCAATCACGGCCAGCGAGCGGCCATTACGGTCGGCCAGTACATAGTCCGCCTTGGTGCCATCGGGCAGCGGCACCTCGTAGCGGGCGCTGCGCCCATCGGTCAGGTTCCATGCCACATCCCGCAGCTGCGAGTCGATTTTTATCCGGCTAAAGGCTTCATTTGAGGGGCGGGGTGAGGAATTGGGCATGTGCGGCAATATATCCCCAAATGGCTGCCCCGTGATTGCTGGGTGATTGCTGGAGCGGTTTGTTCTCGTCTGCCAAAAACCTAACCCATTGAAATGATGGTGCTGAAGCGGGGAATTGAACCCCGGACCTACTGATTACGAAACTATAAGTAGTTAATTTATTGGCCACTTAGTGCCCGCCGTAACTACGCAATATCAATATGTTATGGCGACACTATTACGCTTGAACCCTCTCAGATTTGCGCTAAAGTGTTTGCCAGTTGTTTGCCAGACCATTCTGGCAAACAGTTTTGGTGGGAGAGGGAGTTATGGCGGGCAAGATCAAGCGGCGGCTGACCAAATCACTGGTGGACGGGTTGCCGGAAAATACAATGGCATGGGATAGCGACGTGCCGGGGTTTCTGGTGCGGTCACGCAATCAGGCTGTGACTTTCATGGTGACGTATCGCGTTAACGGTCGCCAGCGGTGGTATTCGCTGGGGCGGTATGGTGTGTTGACGGTAGAGCAGGCCCGGCAGGAAGCCAAAACCATTCTGGGCATGGCAGCCAGCGGGAAAGACCCGGCAGCCACCAAAGAAACAAACCGCAAAGCCCTGACCGTGCGGGAGTGTGCCGAACTGTTTTTAGCTAACCATGTGAATGTGCGGCTGAAGGTAAAAACCCGAAAGCTGTATCAGGACATTCTGCAGAAAACGGTGATAACCAAACTGGGAATGCACAAGATGCAATCCCTTACCCGCAAAGATGTGGCGCGGCTGCATGACGGGATGAAAGACACGCCTGTGCAAGCCAATCGCGTTTTGGCTGTTCTGTCTGCGCTGTGCAATTGGGCAGAAAGGCGGGGGTATCGCCCAGAGAATGCCAACCCGTGCCGCATGATTGATAAATACAAGGAAACCGCCCGCACCCGTTTCTTGAGTGATACCGAGCTGACACGGTTAGCAGAAGCCCTGAAGCAGGCGGAACGGGGGGCGGAAGATTTGGAGACGCGACAAGAGGCTGCCCGCAAGGCTGGCAAGCGGCTGGCCCTGGCGGAACGCCCTGCCCTGCAAGCCTCCCCTATGGCAGTGGCGGCAATCCGGCTGCTGCTGTTTACCGGGGCGCGGCTGAATGAAATCCTGACCCTGCGGTGGGAGGATGTGGATTTTGCACGGACGGCCCTGCGGCTGCCGGATTCCAAGACCGGAGCCAAAACCATTCTGCTGAATGGCCCCGCCCTTGCGCTGCTACAATCCCTGCCCCGGATGCAAGGCAACCCGTATGTGATTTTTGGCGATAAGGAAGGGCAGCACCTGATTGGCCTGCAAAAAATCTGGGAACGTATCCGGGCGGCTGCCGGACTTGATGACTTGCGCCTGCATGACTTGCGGCACAGCTACGCCAGCACAGCGGTGGCGGCTGGATATTCCCTGCATATCACTGGCAAGTTGCTGGGGCAGACACAAGCGGCCACCACCCACCGCTATGCCCATCTTGCTGATGATCCGCTGCGCAAGGCGACGGAAGCGGTGGGAAGCCGGATTAGCGCCCTGATGGCATCCTCTCCGGGCGGCGGTGGCAACGTGGTGGAACTGGCCGGGAAAAAACGCCAGTGAACCTGCCTGAACCCTGCCGGACAGTCTTTTCTTGCAATCTATCCCCCAGTGAGGTATATTAAACATGATCGAAGAGTGGCAAACCGTTGTTGAACTGGCGGTCTATCTGCGCAAGGCCGAGCGGCTACTGGGTGCGGAAGAGCGCCGGAGCGTCGTAACGGAACTGGCGCAAAACCCGGAACGGGGCGATCTCATTCCCGGAGGCAGCGGCATCCGCAAGGTGCGGTTTGCGGCGAAGGGAAAGGGCAAGAGCGGTGGGGTGCGGGTGATTTACTACTTTCACAGTCCGGCCATTCCGCTTTTCCTGTTGAGCATTTACGGCAAGGGCGAGAAAACCAACCTCACCCGCGCCGAGGTTAACAGTCTGGCAAAGGCCGTTGCCCTGCTGGCGGATGAATATGGAGAATGACCATGACCAAACGTGTGCATGATGAACTTATGGCCGGATTGCAGGAGGCGCTTGCTTATAGCAAGGGCCGCCGCACAGGCGCGAAGGCGCACAAGGTCAAGGTGCGGCAGGTGGATGTTAAAAAGGCGCGGACAGCGCTGCGCCTCAGCCAGTCCGAGTTTGCAGCCACTTTTGGTGTAAGCGTCAAGACCGTGCAAAACTGGGAGCAGGGCGAACGCACCCCGCACGGCGCAGCATTGGTGTTGCTGAATGTGATAGAGCGCAATCCCGGTGCCGTGCAGGAGGCAATCCGGGCATAAACTGGTTGCATGGCAGAGGTGATGAGGAAGAACCTGTGAGAGAACACCTAAAGGACAGGGGACATATTTCCCTTTCGGATTTGGCTCTCTCGAATGCCATTGATCTGGAACTTAGCCAAGACCTTGCAGAAGGCTTGTGGCAGGAAATGCCGTCTGACCTCAAAAATGTAATTGCAAAACTGATACACCACACTTTTGAAGACTGGATGTTCGATCCTGTGTTGGGAAAGAAATTCAGTGTATTTTCAGTTAAAATAAAAAATCAGATATGGAAAAAACTTGATGCACAGGGGAATACAGACCGCGATGCTCTTGAGGGGCTTGTTTCCGCCCCCTTCAAGGATATTCCAAGCCCGATAGACCTTTTCCTTCACATGTGGCGGCCCCATGAAAAAAATTCTCAACGGACAGGAATAATTCTTCCGCTCATTATGGTGCGCCTTATCCTTCTATCATTCGAGCTTTTCAGGCCAGAATGGCGGGAGTCCGTTATTTCAGCTTCACTGTTTGTGGCCCGTAGCGAACTGGCTATGAAAGGACTTCAAGCAGACAAAAACTCAAAACTTGCCAGATCAAAATTAAAGCAAAATCGTGCCTTAATCCAGTATAATGAAGCAAAATCGGAGTTGCAAAAGATCGAGAAAGGAAGAAATAGGCAACGGATTTGGGTGGTTGCCAATCAATTAATTCAGCAAAAGAAAAGTCCGAGAAATATTGTCGCTCTCATTTCGAAGCGCCTTAAAGAAAACAATGAACTCTCTTTGAGTCAGCGCTCCATCCGGCGCTATCTGCAAGACCACTCATCTGGCCATTGGGTGCCCAAGCCAAAGAAAAAGTGACACCACGTTCGGCGTGTCACTTTTCGCCGCATTACATTGCCTTCAGTCGCCAGCAACAACCCTTGGCGGCGGGAGGAAATAAATGGAAGTTGTGTTTCTTGATCAAAGTCAGGCGGCCTTGTTTCTCAAGTTGTCTGAGCGGACACTGGAGCGGCTGCGCTGGCGCGGGGATGGCCCGAAGTTTTGCAAGCTGGGGCGGCGTGTTGCTTATCGGCAGGCTGACCTTCTGAATTGGGCAGAGGCACGGGTGTTTTCATCCACCACGGAAGCCCAGCAAGCGGGGGCGCGGTGAATCATGCCTCAAAGCACAAACCGCCCGCCTCTTGGTGACACAAGAGGCAAGGCGGTGGGTATTGGTAACAATCTGCACAGCCAATATACCACCGCCTCTTCATATCATGCAATCGTTTCTGAACTGGCTTTGCGCCCGTGCGGCAACGGTCACTGGCAGGGAACTTGCCCTGCTTGTGGTTATCCCGGCGCGTTCGGCGTGACCGTCAAAGACGGCAAGGCACTCTGGCACTGTCATGCCTGCGGTGACTCTGAAGCCGTCTTGCAGAGTCTGAAGGCGCAAGGGCTACTCGGCGGCAGGTGCGGGGCTTTCGCCTCTGTGCGACGCCCCCAGCCTATACAGAAGGCCCAGAAAGCATCTGACCACGGCAAGCTGGCTTATGCTCGCAAGCTATGGGCGGATTCTCTGCCGATAATGGGCACTGTGGCGGCTGCTTATCTGCACGGGCGCGGGCTGGTCGGCCCCTATCCTGCGGCGCTGCGGTTTTTGCCCGCGTGCCAGCATACACCCACCGCAACCTGTCACCCGACCATGATTGCAGCAGTGACGCGGTGGCCTGCGGGTGATGTGGTGGCCGTCCACCGCACTTACCTGAAACCGGACGGCAGCGGCAAGATAGACCACCCGCAAGCCCGGATGATGCTGGGTGACGCAACAGGTGGCGCGGTGCAGCTTGCCCCTGCTGCCGAGCGGATGGGCATTGCCGAAGGCATTGAAACCGCTCTTTCCGTTCAACAGGAAACCGGCATTCCAATGTGGGCTTGTCTGTCCACCGCCGGTTTGCAGAATGTGATGCTGCCGGACTGTGTGCATAAGGTGCTGATTTGCGCCGACAATGACGCGCCCGGATTAAAAGCTGCCCATTCTGCTGCTGACCGTCTGGCCCGTCTCGGCAAACAGGTGCGCCTTGCTGTGCCACCGCAAGCCGGGGCTGATTTCAATGATCTGCTGAAAGGGGGCAGCCATGACTAAAGATGACTTCAAAGCTGCCTTTGATGCAGCCCACGATTTTGAACCCGAACCGGAAATGGAGGTGCGTTGCATGAGTGATGTTGAAATGAAGCCTGTGCGCTGGTTGTGGTATCGGCGCATTGCGCTGGGCAAGTTGACCGTGATTGCGGGAAATCCCGGCTTGGGCAAAAGCCAGATTACCGCGTTTCTTGCAGCAATGGTTAGCACGGGAGGAAAGGGAAATAATCATGATTGAGAATATCGTAAACTGGCCGGATGCAGCACTGCCCCCGGCAAAAGGTTCGGTCATTATTCTATCGGCAGAGGATGACGCAGCGGACACCATTAAGCCGCGTCTGATTGCTGCCGGGGCGAATGTGAGGCGCTGCTATGTTCTGGAAGCGGTGCGGATAAAAGACCAGAACGGTGACTCTGCACAGCGCAGCTTCAACCTGCGGGAAGATGTGGCGCGGCTGGAGCGGGAAATCATCCGGCGCGGGGATGTGCTGCTGGTGATTATTGATCCAATTTCCGCTTATCTGGGCGAGACGGACAGCCACAACAATGCCGACATGCGCGGGGTGCTGGCTCCCTTGGCCGCAATGGCAGCCAAGCATGGGGTGGCGGTGGTTCTGGTCACGCATTTGAACAAATCAAAGGATCAGGAACCGATTGCGCGGGTGATTGGCAGCATCGGCCTGATTGCGGCGGCGCGGGCGGGTTATGCGGTGGTGAAAGACCAGAAAAACCCGAAAGTCCGCTATTTCGTGCCGATCAAAAACAATATCGGGGATGATGAAAACGGCTTTGCCTTCCAGATTGAGGGGGAGCAAATCCCGTGCGGGTTTGAAGCCATTGAAACCTCGCGGGTGGCATGGCTGCCGGATATGGTGAAGGCCAAGGATATTCTGAACCCGGACGAACTGCCAAAGCCGACACAGACCAACGGGGCAAAGGCGTTTCTGCAGGAGGCGCTGAAAGACGGCCCCCGGTTGGCCAGTGATATTTTCGAGGAAGCCGAAAACGGGGCTGGATATAATAAAGCCGCAGTGCAGCGGGCTGCCACCGCGCTGGGGGTGGTGCGGAAGAAGTTGGGCATGGATGGGGGCTGGGAATGGAAACTCCCACTTGATGAGTTTATCCGCAATAACCGCAAGCCTGCCGAAAGCGTCTCCGAAGATTGCGAAGGTTGCGAAGATGACACCAATTTTGTGATGACTCCCTTCGGCAAAAAGCCGCGACCTTCGGAGGTCTGACACATGGTGAAGCGCATTCCGAAAAACGCATGGCTGGAAACTGACCCGGACGGCAGGACATATTGGGTGTGGGAACGGCCCCTGCCGTCTGACCGGGCGTTTCTGAAGATGGCCACTCGGTTTCTACTCAAATACCGCCCGTGCTGCGGAGCCAAGACCAAACACAACGGCGGCAAACCCTGCCGCTGCAAAGTCATCCCCGGCAAAAACCGCTGCAAATGGCACGGCGGCCTGTCCACCGGCCCGCGCACCCCTGAGGGCAAGGAACGGGCACGGCAGGCGGTGATCCGGCGGTGGGAGAGGTGGAGGATTAACGCAAAGATTAATGAAAATTAGTGTTTGCGTTACACGTGCGCGCCGTGGTAAGATTGATGCAAGCTCCCGTGGCGGAATGGTAGACGCGGCGGTCTTTAAAACCGATGCCCGGCAGGCTTGTGGGTTCGAATCCCATCGGGAGCACCACTGTTTCGGAGGAACTAACCATATGGCAAGAAAAGAAAATATGGAAAAACTTCACCTTGAACGCGAACGCCTAAAGGCTCAAATCGCCAGCCTTGAAGGGGAGTTGCGCGGAATTGAACGTGCCATAAACATGCTTAAAGGCAATGACGCTGACTCCAACCCAAACCCTGTTTATAGAAAACGGCAACGTGGTGGCATAAAAGATGTTGTTCTCAAGATGGTTGAGGATTCAGGTAGTCGGGGCACTGTTGCTTCAGAAATTGTTGAAAAAGCAGAGAAAAGTGGGCAGTCGCTCGATCGTAATTCGGTATCATCCCTGCTTAGTCGATTAAAGCGCGAAGGTAGTCTAAGCTATGATGACGGGCGTTATCGCGTCAAACTGATTGATCCAATGTCGTAAAAGGATAAAAGCTAAACGCCACGGGGTGAGCCGTGGCGTTACGGTGGGGGTGAGTGTGAAACTTAGGCCGGATTCCTACCTGCGCCCATACGGGTTTGACTCCCGTCGCCTCCACCAATACCTTACTGGCTCCGATGCCCGGCAGGACTTCTTAACCATTTCGGTAGAGCCAGTGTAGCCTTATCATAATAGAAAGGCTAGCATAATTTCCCGCAAACACATAATCAGCCACATTTACAGCACGATTAAGTCGTTCAGTTTATGGCAGATTAAAATCACGGACACTAATCACATGCTTTGATGTGTCTATTGCGGGCATTGTGCTGAAGTGCCAAATAAAAGTTTTGCTTTCAGTTGATAATCCAGATAGTTGCCCAGCTAAGCTGGGAATAATCTTAATGGCAGCATTAGCGATAAGCGGGATTACGTTGAAAAACACTTTGCCTATCTCCAAACCATTAGACGATGCATAATCTGCAAAACGGTCAGCGTGAAGATAATTATTAATAATTGTCGCTGCCTTATCGTTAAGCCTATTTTCAGATCGTGGCGCGGTCAAGAATGTATTTAAGTCTGCCCATGATAAGTAGTGATCCATAAAAGCGCCCCCCTCTTCACTAGATGGGAAGTCAATTAAAACATATGATTCTTTGTCATGTGGATTTTGTGTCTGCTGCAAATGATAGCTATATAGACTACGAATTTTGTTTGCACAGTTATGATGCCTTGCGTTACGAATGGCGAGAACCAGTAGCAACTCAGGGCTTTGATACCAATTCACTGGGTGCGTGGGCAATTTTTTCTGAATTGAGTCATGGAGGCTATGAAAGCAATTTAACACAGAAGATAGTCCAGCCTCCAAATTGCCGATTGCTTCCGCTCTGTCCACCAGAATAAGCTCACCCTTTTTCAAATAGGCCTCTAATAATATCCTAAGGGCTTGAGCCATATCCTCGAAGGCGGTTTCAATCATTATAAGCCTCTCTATCTCTCATCCAGCGCAGGCAATCCCCCTACAATCCTTACCGTCTCCACACTTACGCGCACGATGCGGGGGAGGAGGTCGAGGATATAGCGGGGGTTGTCTGACCAGTCGTTGGGGTCGTTTTTGATGCCGCTTTCTTTGTCCACGGTCACGGCGTAGCGTTCCATGATCCAGTCGAGGGCGGATTTGCCGTTTACGATGTAGTCATAGGCTTCCAGCGGGATGCCGGACAGGGTGATGTGGCTGTTGTAGTGGATGGTGGTTTTGTCCACCTGCCTGTCCCGCTTGCCGAAGGTCATTTTCTGGACGCGGTAAAGGTTGGCGGGGTCGAGGGCAAGTTTGCCTTCTGCAACCTGTAGCGGGAAGGGTTCCACGGTTTCGTAATTCAGGTGCCACTGTGCCAGCTCGCGCCCGGCCTTGCTGAAAGCCCAGAAATCCGCCGCATAGGGAATGCGGGGCAGCATCTTTTTAAGGTCGGCGGCAAAGCGGGTTTTGTATTCGGAGGAATGCAGGATGCCATAGACGTAATAGAACACGTCTTCCTTGCTGATTTTGGCATCCGCATAAACCTTGCGGAACTCGGCAAGAATGCTGTCGGGGATATTCTCGCGCCGGACATACTCGCCCGTCTCCACCGCTTCCAACAGTCCACCTGCCGGGGTAGGTTTTTCGTAGGTATAGAGGGGGAAACACTGGCCGCCAGAATGCTGGATATTTAAATCTGGAAGGTATTGGGAAACGAGAGCTGATGCTGTTTTGTCGCCTGCCCCATTAATGCAAATCACCAGATTTTCCATGCCCGGCTTAGGAAAAATGCGAGGCATTTGGTAAAGCATATCATTGAAGTGTTTGTTAAAGTAAGCCCACTGTTTACAGAAGGGACGATAAACACCCTGCACGATTGATTCTGATTGGAAGGCATGTTCCACAAAATGCCCCAAATCATCCTTCAGTCCGCGTGACCAACTGATTTTCTTGGGGTCATTATCAACAAACTTTTCAACAGCGGCTTTGCGTTCATCCGGCGACCTGAAGCCTTGCCCTTTACGATGTGCCTTAAACGCTTTCGCCTGCTGACCATAAAACGCAATCATGCGTTCCATATTTTCGGCAAGTGCAGGTTTGGAGAAATTATAGCACCATGTGTCACGACTTGTTGCAATGCCTCTTGAATAATTTCCAAACAAGACTTTTGCCGAATCGTTTTCCTTATCGCCCAACGGGATAAACTTATCAAACGCAGGGTCGCGCTGGTTGATCCAGTCATGGCTTGCGTTGGGGATGAGTTTGCCCCACGGGATAGTCTGGACGCTGGCAAAGTCGGCAATGATTTTCAGCTTTTCCTCACGGGACAGATAGTCGCCAATATCGTGATAGAAAAGCTGGCACTTGCCTTTCTTGGCGGGGTTCTTGATTAGTAGCGTGATGGCAATACTAGCGCGGCTACCGGAACCAAAAATCTTGCCGCCTTCCATGCGTGATGTTTCGCCAGAGGTGCGCTGGTTGCCTCGAAGGTTGAAAACATAAATGGCGGAAAACTCGTCTGTGAGAGATTTCCGCAAGCCGTCCGCCGCGTTGCCGTCTATGAAAGAGCCATTGCTGACATAGCAAATAATGCCCTTGTCCTTGATGCGGTCGGAGGCCCAGCGGAAAGAGCGGATATAGCTGTCATAAAGATTGTTTACGTTGGTAGCTGTGGAGTTGGCTGCATAAGTGGTGCGGATTTTTTCATCCAGTTGGGGGTATTTCAGATTCTGGTTGCCGTCATTGGCACTGCTTTGTTTTGCCGAATACGGGGGGTTTCCAATGATGACGCGAATGTCTTTTTTCTTCTGGCGAGCAACGCGCTGGTTATTTTCGGGGAACATTCTTTCGCCAAATGCACCGTCACTCTCGGCCATTTGGAAAGTGTCGGTTAGCACGATGCCTTCAAAGGGCTGATACTCGCCCCCGATCAGGCCGTGATAGGTTTCTTCAATGTTGATGGCGGCAATGTAATAGGCCAGCAAGACGATTTCGTTAGCGTGTAACTCATGGGTATATTTGCGGGGCAGGTCGTTGGGGGCTATCAGGCCGCTTTGCAGCAAACGCACCATGAAAGTGCCGGTGCCGGTGAAGGGGTCGAGGATATGCACGTCTTTATCGCCCAGCCCTGCGCCAAACTCTTGCTGCAAGGCGTGGTGGGCGCTGTGGATGATGAAGTCCACCACTTCAACAGGCGTGTAAACAATTCCCATACGCTCGGCCAGCTTGGGGAAGGCGGTGTTAAAGAACTTGTCGTATAGCTCTTTGATGATGGTTTGTTTGCCTGCCGCATTGTCGATGCCGCTAGCCCGCTCTTTTACGCTGGCATAAAACTTTTCCAGCGTTTCGGTTTCTTTTTCCAGTGCCTGCCCTTCCAGCACGTCCAGCATTTTCTGCATGGCTTGGGAGACGGGGTTGGCTTTGGTGAAGGCATAACCTTCAAACAGGGCGTCGAATACCGGGCGGGTGATGAGGTGCTGCGCCAGCATTTCCACAGCGTCGGATTCGGTGATGCCGGGGTTAAGGTTGCTTTGCAGCCCTTGCAGAAACTCTTCAAAGGTGGCGCGGTGGGCGCTGGTTTTCAGCAGGGCTTTGATGCGGGTGATGTGGCGTTCGGCAATCTGCGCTACGTCCTTGGCCCAGTCTTCCCAATAGCGGCGGTCGCCACACTTGATGACAATGCGGGCATAGATGGCATCGCGCCATTGTTCCAGATTGGGGAAGGGCAAGGGAATCTGGATTGGCTTGCCGTCCTTATTTTTGCCTTCTTTATCACCCTCTGCCCCACCACCTACGCCAATAACCTGAATTTGATCCGGGCGGGCGTGGTTAAGGTCAATCTGGTTTACGGTGGCGTTAAAACGGTCATCATGGGCGCGAAGGGCTTGCAGCACCTGCCAGACAACTTTGTATTTTGCATTATCCTTAAGGGCTTCCTCTGGCGACATATCCGCCGGAATGCCAATGGGCAGGATGATATAGCCGTATTTCTTGCCCGGTGCTTTACGCATGACGCGCCCAACCGATTGCACCACGTCCACCACGGAATTACGGGGATTCAGGAAGATGACGGCATCCAGCGCGGGCACGTCCACCCCTTCGGACAGGCAGCGAGCATTGGAGAGAATGCGGCAAATGTTGCCTTCATCGGTGGTGTCGGCT
>CAYSDE010000014.1:0-22705 GCA_964429685.1 uncultured Pseudobdellovibrionaceae bacterium | reverse complement strand
GCTTGACGGGTTTTCCGTTCAGCCACGCGCCCCACCAGCTGAAAGTGCTGTTGGCGGTGATGTGATGCTGGCAGAGGGACATCAGGTGAAGATCAGTCTGCGGGCGCTGCGTATCCCCCTCCACAAAAACCGGAGCGGGGATGAAGCCCATATGATCACGCACCCACGGAATATCATCCGAGAAAACAAAGAAGCTGGCCTTCGGATAAAGGGCGCGGATAATGGCAATAGCGCGTTCATAATAATCAGTAGACGCCGTGCCATGCTGAGCCAGCACCGCCTGAATCGCTACATAATCGCCCCGCCGCACATGCAGCGAAACCGGCATTTCTGCTTGCCGGATTTTCTCGGCGGCGGCGGTAGGGGTAGGCTGCGGCAGGGTGAAAAGTTTCCGCACTTCATCGGCATAATCCGCAAAATAACGCTCGCTCTGGAAGTAGCCGCGGAGATAAACCTCATCTCCCAACTGCTCAAAGGCGGCATCATAATGAAAATGCGGCTCGATATAAAGATGCGGATTGGCGGGGAGCGGCAACAGGCGGCGCAGACGACCACTGGCGAAAAGGCGATTACCTCGCAGGGCATTGATCTCGGCCTCGCTGGCAATTTTTTGCGGCAGGGCGTAAGCGTCGAGCAGATACTGGCGCAACTTGTCCTGCGTATAGGCAAACAGGTTCATGGCAACGGTCGTGCCGTGTCTGCGGGCGAGGCTGTGCGCCGCTGCATATTCGAACAATTGATTACCGAGGCCGCCGGAAAGTTCGCTGATGATCATGGCTGAGCAGTACCTTGAAGATGAGATGTTTGATTTTGCCGACAACTGCAGAAAGTGCCAGCGGCAGGAGGGTCAGGCTATAGGCCCGGAAATCAGGAAAGAGATCACGGGCCAGTTTGAGGTCACTGGATTTGAGCTGGCGGTAGAGACGGACAACGACGGTTGGTGCAAAGAAACGGCGCAGGCAGATACGGGCCACATCCTGCCGGAGTTCAGGCAGAATGGGAGCAGGGAAATCGACTTTCCCATACCATTTATCAAGCAGGATCAGGCGCTGGAACAGGTATTTCCAGTCGCGCTGACGGTCAACCCGGCGCTGGGCCGAGGCGTTGTGAACGCGAATGGCCACCAGCGTATCGGGCGAAAAGTCCCACTCGTATTTTTCGGCAATACGGATCCAGACATCGGCATCTTCGCCGAGAAACAGCCGCTCGTCAAAATGCCCGGCTTCATCCAGCGCACTGCGCCGCACCACCGCTGCCGAGGCGGAGCCGGACAGAACATACTGGTGAAACAGCATATCAAGGCAGATGTCACCGCGTTTCTTTGGGGGCACCGGAATATCCTGCGGGCGCGGGCTGCCGTCATCGTTGATGTGCGTATAGTTGCAATGCACGGCGCCGATTTGCGGGCTGCCAGCGGCAAAGACCGCCATCTGTTTTTCCAGCTTGTCCGGCGTCCAGAGATCATCGGCATCACAGAAGGCAATGAATTCAGCGGTGCTGCGGATAATGCCGCGATTGCGGGCGGAGGAGACACCGTGGCCCGCCGAGGGTAGAAATTCAATGCGGGGATCGCGGGCGGCGTAGCTTTTCACAATCTCCGCCGTGGCATCAGTCGAGCCGTCATCGCTGACGATGATGCGGGCAGGAGGCAGGGTCTGGGCCAGAATGCTGTCGAGGCTTTCGGCAATAAACGCCGCGCCATTGCGGACTGGCATTACCACATCAACGCTGGTCATGGCGGAGCGATCCTCTGCCAGTTTTCCCAGACGAATGGATAGCGCCAGGTCAGGCGATGGGTTTTGCGGAGCTGTGCCGCCAGCTTGGCATAACGGGCTTTGGCTTCGGGAACAAACAGATGAAACTGCACCTGAATGTCCTGCACCATGCCGATCAGTCCGCTTTCAATCAGCCGCTCCAGCAGGTCATATTCGCCGCCTTCGATATTGATTTTCATCAGGGCGATAGGAGGTGTTCCCAGTTCCTTGATGATCTCGGCCACATCGCGCAGTTGCGCCGTCTGCTGCTTGGCGCCTTCCAGAAAGGTGCTGGAGGAGTTGCCGTCGAGTGTGATGCTGAGGCTCGAATTGCTGCGCCCGAGGCCGAAGGCATGGACAGCAACTTTCCCGTTTCCGGCAAAACGCTGGTGGAGGGCGCCGATAAAATCTGGCACCGGCTCGAACAGATGCACGGTGCAGCCGCTCTGCTGATTGATCTTCTCGGCCCAGTCGCCCTCAAAGCCGCCAACGTCAAAGACCACGCTGTTTTTGTCGAGCAGATAATTGTAGCGAATGGCCTCGTCGGGGTTCTGCCTCAGCCAGCATTGGTGACTGCGATAAAAGGGGTCGGTCACCATGCGCCGCCAGTGGTCGCGCCAGCCGATAATAACCGGCTTGTAACGCTGGCAGGCGTCCTTGCTGTCGGTGTGGATGGCATCAACAAATTTATAGATGCGATAGACCAGCGAGAAAAGACGTGGCCATTTTTGCAGCTTCTCGCGTATCCGCTGGCGCAGCGCCACCGGGGCGCTTCTGAAATGCCATTCCTGCAACAAGGTGCTGTGACCGCGTGCCTTGCCCGCGCCCGCTGCTTCCAGCTGCTCAATCTGTTTGGCGATAACGGCAAAGACGTTATAGGTGTTCAGGATCAGCTGGCGGGCCTGTTCACTGGCCGCCTGATTTCTTTCGGCTACGTTGTCGGCTATGGCTTTGCGGATGATGGCGGCGGATTTTTCTCCGTCATTGATGTCAACGCGGACAAAGCTTTCGGCAGGCAGATAGGTTTCAAGATTGGTGCAGCCCCAGTAGAACGGAAAAGCGCGGCCCAGCAGCGGATCGGCAATCTTCTCCGTCCAGTAATCGGCATAGTCACTGTTTTCGAGTGCCACATGATACTGGTAAGGGGCCAGCACTTCGGCCTTGTCGTCAATCTCGCGGAAGCCCCGCCCGAATACATCCAGCTCATCGCCCAGCGCCGCCTTGAGTGCTGTTACGAAGGCCAAACGGCGGCGATGCTCCGGCGTCATGGTTTTGTTGGAACAGATCACCGAAATCTTTTTGGTTTTCTCGGGGTGATAGGCGGAGAGCGTGTCATAGTCGAGTGCCTCGCCATAGCTGTCCGGCTGTGCGGTTTTGATGCCGTAATGCCAAGGCAGGGCGGTTTGCGACACCAGCGCGTGAGGATGTTTGATCGCCGGATCGGACGTGATGATGGTGCCGAACTGGCGGACAAAACCCTCCGGGTAATGCTTCACATTCATCGGCTCGCCGCTGAGAAACAACGTGCGGGCGGGCGGAACATCAACAGTCAGGTCACATCCGGCCCCTTCATAAACCACCACATAATCAAACGGGCCTTTGCCATTAACGGTAAAGCGGCAGTTGCCCCACACGCCGCTTTGGCCCGGTGTTTGCCGGAGCCACGGCCAGTTACCCGCGCTGAAGAGGCCAACATGAATCATGAGTCTGCCTTGCTCCATTCCAGAACCGGGGCCACGGTGCCATGACGGTAATCAATCCAGTAGGGTGAGTCACTGAGCCCGCCCTGAATCTGCAAAGTGACGCTGACCGGAGTGCGTTCCGGTTCTGATAGGGTTTTTACGTTGTGCAGACAGGCAAAGAAATCGATCCGGTAGCGCCCTTCATTGAGGAAGCGGGCTGGAATGGCCGTGACCAGCCGGTTCCGGCCCACGGTCAACTGGGGCCAGCTTTTCTCAGGAGTATCGGTGATGGTACTCCAGTAAACACAGGTGCCATTCTCGTCGTAAACCGCATAGCCGAAGCGTAGCAGAGGATCAACAGCGGTCAGGGTGATGTCAATTTCCAGCCGGGCCGACCTGAAATTGGGAATGGCGGCAGGCAGATCATGACCGTCTTCATCATACAGGCGGAAAACATTGAGTTCAAAATGGTCATTACTGAAGCTGCCATCGCGTCCCTTGAGCCAACTGCTGCGATGGGGCGTATCCTCATTGCCGAAGAGGTAATTGCCAGCCACACCATGAACATCGGTGGTGTCCTGAACAATATGCCCTTTGTCCATCCAGAGAACCCGGCTGCATAATTGCTGAATCGCATTGGTGTTGTGCGAGACAAAAATAACGGTGCGCCCTTCCTGAGAGACATTCTTCATCTTGCCGAGGCATTTTTTCTGGAAGTCGGCATCACCGACCGCCAGCACTTCATCCACAATCAGGATTTCCGGTTCCAGATGGGCGGCAACCGAAAAAGCGAGGCGCATATACATGCCACTGGAATACCATTTGACTGGCGTATCAATGAAGTCCGCAACGCCGGAGAAGGCGACGATTTCATCAAACTTGCGGAGGATTTCCTTGCGGCCCATGCCGAGGATAACCCCGTTCATGAAAATGTTTTCCCGCCCGGTCAGTTCGGGATGAAAGCCGGTGCCGACTTCCAGCAGGGAGCCGACCCGGCCATGCAGGCGGGCTTCGCCACTGGTGGGCGCGGTGATGCGGGAGAGGACTTTCAGCAGCGTGCTTTTGCCGGCCCCGTTGCGGCCGATGATGCCAACCACTTCACCTTGGCTGATGCTGAAGGAGACATCCTTGAGCGCCCAGAATTCTCGCAGATCAGGCTCTGTGCGCGGCTTCCCGCCTCCAACCAGTCGCTTGGCGGCGTTGGTCAGGCCGTCCCGCAGGGTCTTGTAGCGGGGCTGCGCGCTCATGTTGCGCATATAGCGTTTGCTGATGTCGTGAGCTTCGATCATGAGGGTCATATTCTGTCCACCAGCGTGCCTTCGGTGGCGCGGAAAATGCGGAAGCCGACTGCCAGCAGAAAAAGCGTGACAGCACCATAAACCAGCAGACCGGTGAGGCTCGGTGGCGCTTCGCCCAGCAGCGACCAGCGGGCACCGCGCAGCAAGGTGGCAACCGGATTGATTTCGTAAAGCCACTGCATCCAGCCCGGCACCAGCGAGGTGGGATAGATGACTGGCGAGAGATACATGACCACCTGCATCACCAGCGGCAGGGCAAGGCCGATGTCGCGGTAAATGGCGTTAAGCGGCGCGACCCACAGCGCGGCGGCATAGCCCATCAATCCGGCCATCATCACGAAGACAGGCAGGAAAATGATGGTCAGCGGAATCGCCATGCCGTTTATCAGCATCAGTACCAGCAGCGCCGTGGTTATAACCGCAACATCAACTGCCGCTACCAGAGTAACTATCATGGGGACAATCAGGCGGGGAAAGTAGACTTTGGTAATCAGGCCAACATTGGCAACCAGACTGCCGCAGCCTTCGGTCACCACGCGGTTGAAATACTGCCAGAGCAGCAAGCCGGAGAGAACGAACACCGGATAAGGCACGTCACCGGTTGAGATTTTGGCCAGATGCCCGAAGATGAAGGTGAAAACGCCGGTGGTGACCAGCGGTTGCAGCGCCACCCAGACGATCCCAATCGCCGCCTGCTTGTAGCGCACCGAGATTTCGCGTTTGGCGAAGGCCAGAATGAGTTCGCGGCTGCTCCAGATTTCGCCCAGATTGTCAGCAAAGCTGCGAGTGGCAGTGGGGCGAATAACGATCATCCGGGCGGGAACTCTTCATGAGGGGTTATGCTGCAACGGCAGGGATATTAGCAGCATACCACGCATGAGCAAGCCTTAGCCCGTCTTCCAGACCGGTTTTAGCTTCCCAGCCATGAGATTTGGCGAGAGAAACATCCATCAGCTTCTTCATCATGCCCACCGGCTTGGTCAGGTCATGGGTAAATGTTCCCTTGAACCCGATGACTTTGGCCGCAACCGCGTAATAGTCGTTGATGGTGTGGTCAACGCCCGAACCGATATTGAGGTAATACGGATAGCGGGCCGGATCAGTACCAAAATGGATGATGGCATCGGCCAGATCATCGACATAGAGGAATTCGCGCATGGCCTCGCCGTGACCCCAGATTTCCACCGTCGGCGCATTGGCGGCGGCGGCATTATGAATCTTCTGGATGATGGCGGCAACCAGATGCCCGTTTTGCGCGTCATAACGGTCAGCGGGGCCGAACAGGTTGCAGGGAATCAGCGTGCGGTAGGCGCGGCCATACTGTTTGCTC
Source organism: uncultured Pseudobdellovibrionaceae bacterium (assembly GCA_964429685.1). GTDB lineage: Bacteria > Pseudomonadota > Alphaproteobacteria > UBA2400 > UBA2400 > CAYSDE01. The sequence goes on along the minus strand of CAYSDE010000014.1, from coordinate 16,641 downwards.
ATGAACTCGCACAGCTTGCCGGTGGCAGTTTTGGCAATCGCATAGCCTTCATTGGTCGGCTCAAACGGCCCGGCGAAGATATGCTCTTCTTTCAGAATCTGGCCGAAATCACGCGGATACATGCAGGAGGAGCCGAGATAAATCATCTTCTCTACCCCGGCTTCATGTGCGGCAGTCACGATGTTCATGCCGATCATCATGTTCTGCGTCATGAAGCCGACCTGATCCTCCATATTGGCCTTGATCCCGCCAACCTTGGCCGCTGCGACCACGATAAGGTCGTATTTATGGGTCTTGAGCCAGCTGCGCACGGCGGCGCCATCAAGCAGGTCAAGCTGCTGCCGCGTCGGAGCCTCCAGCTGCCAGTCGGGCTTCAGCGCCTTGGCCCGACGAAGCACAGCCTGACCAACCATTCCATTGGCCCCAAGAACCAATACTTTCATGATCGTCTCCTTATCGAGGGTTTATGCTGACTTGAGAGCCATTGCCTGCGCATGACGCCGCATCAATTCTTCCTGTAGCGGCTTGAAGGGGCCCTCATAACGTCCGTTTTTATTGCGCAGGTCCGACGGCACGTCATTGTCGAAATAATCCTTGCGGACATCGCCGATATACCCACGGTTGAAGACAAAGATGCCGCCCGGAGCTTCGGGATTGTCAGCTTTGCGGCGGATTTCTTCCTTGATTTCCTGCTGGGTCATTAGAGCCACCTTGCGACCGGGGGCCTCGCCGTTGAAAGCAAGCACTTTTAGTCCGGGCAGAAGCTCAATTTCACACGGAATGTTAAATTGAATGCTTGAGGCGGCGCTTTCGTGGAACGCAACGGCACTGAATTCCTCAATGAGGCTTCCGTTGATTCTGGTCTGGACAATCGAGAGCTTGGCCTCGTCCTCAGGACGCAGGTGCGCGTTGATAATGGCGGGCTCATCGCTTAGTGTTTTGGGAAACCCGTCACCTTCACCGCGTTCAACAAGTTTCTGGCGCAGTTTGCTGATGATTTCCATCTTTTCATCGGGCGTCACGCCGGTTTGGCCATTGAAGCTAATCAGCAGCGGCACGGCATCAACATTCCTGCCCTTGGCCAACGCGTTGAAGGCAGCGGTATTCGTGCCGGGAGTAACCAGAAGAACCAGTTCTTCCGCACCCTCGGACATGCAGACCTGTAAGTTTGGTTTGTCGGCGCGGCCAACGGGGGTGATATATTGGCCGGGTGCAATAACAGGACCAAGTTCTTCCTTATCCATCTTGTAAATCTGACGCTGCAGTAGGGCAAGCCGTGAAATGCCCTCCTGTTTGATCCAGATCATCGAACCACCATTCAGCAGCGTCAGATCAGGATCATGCTGACGTTTTTTTGCAAAATCATAGATTGTGGGGATGGTGCGGCCATAAACTGTGCGGATGGCATCGACAACGGCATCATCAAAGGTCGCGGTCGGGGTGTCGTCATCAATATCAACTGTAACCAGCTCCCTTCTGCGCGTAACTCTGCCCAGCGTGAACATATTGTCCTTCAGCGGGTGATCATGCTCAAGCGGATTGCCAATCAATGCGGCAGAGCGGGTCAGACGATCTCTGTCTTCGGGAACCAGTTTGTTTTTGTCAAAAGCAATTTCAGCCATTTTAGTCTCTCCTTATGCTTTTCTAGTTCGGTTACTATGGTTTGGGCGTGCTAATGTTTCTACGGTTCAGTTCACCAGAAAGCTGCTCTGCACTTGAAAACGTGATAGCATCGAACCCGACTTGCCTCGCTGTTACGACATTGGCGGGCGAGTCGTCAATGAAAATGGCATTATTGGGGCTAACGTCGTAACGCTGCACGAGAGTGTTAAAAATCTCCACCCCGGGTTTGGCCATTTTCTCGCGCCCGGACATGACCAGACCGTCCCATCCTTCTTCAAGCCAAGGGTATTTGGTGAGTGCGTCGTCCCATAGCTCAGGCGCAAAATTTGTCAGGGCCAGCGTGCGATGGCCTTGGCTGCGAAGATGGTCGCGTATTTTTCGGGTGCCGGGGATTTCGCGCCAAAGAGCGGTGAGAAAACCGGGTCGGTAATCAAGCAGGAGTTGTTCGTAATCTGGGAATTCTTTCAACTTGTCGGCATGATGGGTTTCAAGATAGAGTTTTTGTGCAGCGACGGCTTCCAGAAATGGTGTCCCCTCATCAAACAGGTGGATAAAGGGCCGCATACTGACCCCGTACTCCGTCCACCACGCCAGCTTTTCCGGGGACATGTGGTTCCGGTAGATGAGAGTTCGATCCCAGTCAACCAAGACGCGACCAATATCCCAGACCAGTGTCGGTTTCTCAGAGTCCTCACGCATTGATAGCAATTTTTAATTTTGTTTTTTGTCGCGAAGCCTCTTCTCTGGCCTCTGCCAGATCGGCTTCCATCATCTCCCTTACCAGCTCTTCCAGCGTAATCTTCGGCTCCCAGCCCAGTTTGGCCTTGGCTTTGCTGGCATCGCCAAGCAGAAGGTCGACTTCGGCGGGGCGGTAATAGTTGGGGTCAACTTTCAGCACCGTCTTGCCGGTTTTACTGTCGATGCCGATTTCGTTTTCGTCCTTACCCTGCCAGATGAGTGTGGTGCCGACTTCGGCGAAGGCCAGTTCGACAAAGCGGCGGACGGTTTCGGTGCGACCGGTGGCCAGCACGTAGTCGTCAGCAACCGGCTGCTGCAGCATCAGCCACATACCTTCAATATATTCGCGGGCATGGCCCCAGTCGCGCTTGGCGTCGAGGTTGCCGAGATAGAGGCAGTCCTGCTGGCCGGTCGAGATTTTGGCAACGGCTTGCGTGATCTTGCGGGTGACAAAAGTTTCGCCGCGCAGCGGGCTCTCATGGTTGAAGAGAATGCCGTTGCTGGCATGGAAGCCGTAGGCTTCACGGTAATTGACGGTAATCCAGTAGCCATACAGCTTGGCCGCGCCATAGGGGCTGCGCGGGTGAAAGGGGGTGGTTTCCTTCTGCGGAGTCTCATGTACCTTGCCGAACATTTCGGAGGTTGAGGCCTGATAGAAACGGGTCTTGTTTTCGAGGCCGAGAATGCGGATGGCCTCGAGCAGGCGCAATACGCCGATACCGTCGGCATTGGCAGTATATTCCGGCGTTTCAAAGCTGACCTTCACATGGCTCTGGGCGGCGAGGTTGTAGATTTCATCCGGCTGCACCTGCTGGACGATGCGGATCAGATTGGTGGAATCCGACATGTCGCCATAGTGCAGATGGAAATTGCGGTCGGGCACATGGGGATCCTGATAGATATGATCGAGCCGCTCGGTGTTGAAGGAAGACGAGCGCCGCTTGATCCCATGCACCTCATAGCCCTTGTTCAGCAGGAACTCGGCCAGATAGGCCCCGTCCTGACCGGTAACACCTGTGATAAGAGCGACTTTGCGATTTGACATGCTGTGTTCCTGCCGAATGGAGAAAACTTGACGTCAGGCGGTTTAACAGATTATCTGCATCAAAGTCAAACCGGGGACGATCCCGTGTTAACTATTCGGGGTTTGGCCCATGAAAATCCTCCTGATTGGGGTGCAACTGACCTCGCTGGCCAATTTTCGCGGCCCGCTGATCCGTGATCTGGTCGCCGCCGGTCATGAGGTCGTCGCGGTCGCGCCCGAACCGAAAGAGCCGTGGCTGACCCGTCTGCGGGAGTGCGGGGCCCGTTATGTGGAAGCACCCTTGCAGCGCACCGGCATCAATCCGCTGGCCGATTTGGCCCTCACATGGTGGCTGGCCCGCCTCTGCCGACATGAAAAACCTGATGTAGTGCTGGCCTTTCAGGCCAAAGCAGTGATTTACGGGCTGCCCGCAGCGTGGCTGGCGGGAGTCAAACGCCGCTGCGCGATGATAGAGGGACTCGGACAGGCTTTTAGCGACGAGCCGATCCAAGGTTTCAAGCGCAAGCTGATTGCCGGTTTGCTTCCCGCCCTTTACAAATGGAGTCTGAAAGCCGCCCAACTGGTTTTCTTCCTTAATCCAGATGATAGGGCGGAATTCCGGGCGCGGGGGATTATTACCAAACAACATCAGGCGGTTGAGATTCCCGGAATCGGGGTCGATCTGGATCATTTTCAGGTTCAGCCCCTGCCCGAGTCGGGAATGAGCTTTCTCATGATGGCCCGGTTATTGGCGGATAAAGGCGTACGTGAGTATGCAGAGGCTGCACGTCTGGTCAAAGCCCGCTTTCCCGACGCTGTTTTCAACCTGCTGGGCCCGTTTGACTCGAGTCCGGCGGGGGTGACCAAGGCGGAAGTCTCCAGCTGGAAAAGCGTGACTTATCTGGGAGAAACCCCGGATGTCCGGCCTTTTCTGGCCGGAAGTCATGTATTTGTCCTGCCAACCTTCTACCGTGAGGGAATGCCACGCTCGATTCTGGAGGCAATGGCAAGCGGGCGGGCAATCGTGACCACAAATGTACCGGGAGCCCGTGCAACAGTAGTTGATGGAGTGAATGGTTTTCTGGTACACCCCAAGGACGTAGCGGCGCTGGCTGCGACGTTAACGAAGCTGTGTGAGCAGCCCGAACTGGTGTCTGCTCTGGGGCAGGCCAGCCGCAAGCTGGCGGAAGAGAAATTCGAGGTGGGCCGGATCAACCGGATGATCATCTCGGCGATGATGGAGCAGGCGTAACATCATGAAGCGCGAAGCAGGTCTGAGGATCAAGCGGCTGATCGATATTGTCGCCACGCTGGCTTTTGCCGTGCTGTTTGCGCCGGTCATGTTTGTTGTGGCGGTGATGGTCTATGTTGATATTGGCCGCCCGGTTATCTTCTACAATCCCCGTATCGGCATGAATGGTCAGGTTTTCAACGCGCTCAAATTCCGCTCCATGCGCGACCTGTTCGACGAGAACGGCAAGCCGCTGCCCGATGACAAGCGGCTGACCCGTTTTTCCAAATGGCTGCGGGCGACCAGTCTTGATGAACTGCCCCAACTCTGGAATGTGCTGAAAGGCGAGATGAGCCTGATCGGCCCGCGCCCCATCATCACCGATTATCTGCCCTATCTCAAAGGCGGTGAGTCCAAGCGGCTGGAAATGCGCCCCGGTATCAGCGGCTGGGCGCAGGTCAATGGCCGCAATGCGCTGGAATGGGACAAGCGGCTGGAGATGGATGTCTGGTATGTCGAGAACTGGTCGCTGGGGCTCGACTTCATGATCTCGCTTCGTACGCTGCCGGTCTGGCTGATGGCGCAGGGGGTCTGCTCGCCCGGTCTGGTGACGTCGCTGCGGCTGGATCATCACCGCCAGAATGAAGCCGGAATGACCGACAAGGCCGAGCCCCCGCCGCCATCGCGGATTCTGCAGGATGTCTGATACTTTTTCCCTTCCGCATCCAGGGCGGGAGGAAACGGCAACCGCTTCTCTTCCTTCACCGACCTATCAGAAAATCTGTGGCGCGGCCCGTCTGCTGGCGATGTTCGGGGTGCTGGCTTTCTTCGCGCTGGGGCCGGGGCTGAGTGCGCTGGCACCCCGGGCCTTGGGTATTGCCCTGCCTATCCTCGGCGCTTTTACTTTTCCTTTTTTTGCCCTGACCTTTCGGCGCCGGATCAAACTGGCAGAATGGTTCTGGGGCGGTGTTGTGCTGGCATTGCTGGCCTTCGGGCTCTGGCAGACTCCGGCGCAGGATCGGGTGCCGTCTCTGGTGCGGGCTATAGTGGGCGAAGGGGCGGGGGCTCTCTGCGGACTCTACACCATCCTCAGAATGGAGCGGGTTTTTCTGCAGCGCCTGCTTGGCGTGGTCTGCTTCAGTGTGGCGCTGACGGCGGGTATGGTGCTGATTGAATGGCTGTTCGATATGCCGATTAACCGCGCACTCCGGCACTTTGACGGCGGGGTCATGCCGCCACTCTATGCGCTTGACCGCACCATCATTCAGGTGGCGCTGCTGCTGTGGCCGATCTTCGGCTTTGCCCGGATCAAGGGGGTGTCGAACTGGATTCTGCTGCCGGGGGTGGTGCTGGTGGAAGCGGTGGTGCTGCAAGGGTCATCGCAGGCCTCCGCCGTTGCCTTGTGCGCCGGCCTTCTGGTGTATCTGCTGGCCAGTTGGCAGCCACGCTGGAGTTTGCGGCTGGGGCGTCCGGGGCTGACGGTTCTGCTGCTGCTGGCTCCTTTTCTGGTGCCGCTGCTCAACCACCTTCTCGGCCTGAAACCGGATCTCTGGTATCAGGCTTCGGCGGGGGAGCGGTTGCGGATATGGTCGCTGACCGTGATTGAAATTCTTGACCGTCCGTGGTTGGGCCACGGGATTGAAGCCGCCCGTGAGTTCGGAAACTGGGGCCGGGTGCGCGGCCATCCCCATAACGGCATCCTGCAGGTCTGGGCGGAGTTCGGCCTTGTCGGTATCCTTCTGTTTGCTGCCGGACTGCGTGGGCTTCTGCTGCGGGTCGGGAAATCACCGCTCATTCTGCAGCCGGTTCTGCTGGCCGGATTCGTAGCTTGGCTGGTTGTCTTCTGTGTCGGCTACAGCAACTGGCAGTCATGGTGGATGGCCACGGCGGCGGTGCTGGTTATGGTGTTTGCGGCGGTGGAGCGGCTTTATCGGTTGTCAGTTTCTGCCCCAGCCAGCGGCCCAGCTTCTGCCCTGGTACTTCGATAAAATAGAAGGTCAGGGTTGAAAGGCCGATAGTAGCCATCAGCGCCGTAAACATGCCGGTTGCCGTACCCCATTCGTGATACCTGAAGGGGCCGATCATCAAGGTATGCAGCAGATAAATCGAATAGCTGACCTTGCCAATATGTGACAAGACCGGGTGACCGAAGAGTTTTGCGCCCCGTTCCGACTGGATGACAAAGAGCAGACAGACAGTGGTCAGCGCCATCAGCGGTCCGCTCAGCCGGTTCTCTCCGTGCAGGATGCTGTAAAGCGGCAGGGCGATAGCCAGCGCGGCCCATGCCAGCGCCGGAAGTTTTTTGTGCCAGCCCGAGCGGACAATGCGGAACGCCCAGTAGCCCAGCAGGAAGGGATAAACATGCAGCAGCAGGTTATGCCCCCGGTTTTCCGCAAAGGTCACCCCCAGCAATCCCGCCACGCGGTCGCCTTGTGAAATCAGGATGACGGCTAACAGGGCGACCCCGATCTGGAAACGGCGGTTGTGCCGCCAGATCACTAGCAGCGGGAATAACAGGTAAAAAGCCATTTCAACTGCAATCGACCACTCAACTCCAATCATATCATTGGCGTATTGGGGCAGAACCATCATGGCAAAGGTGAAATGGGCGGTGACGCTGATGGGGTCATAATGACTCAAGCCCGGCCCCATGACAAAAAACCAGAGCATCAGCAGATAAAAAAGCGGGGCAATGCGGAAGAACCGGCGCAGGCCGTAGCGCAACCACGAAACCGGCTCTCCCTCAAACCCTTCCCTGACCGACAGACACATGCTGTAAGCCGAGAGGACAAAGAACACGGTCACACCATGGCGGCCATGATCGACCAGACTGTTGCCAACCGTTCCCAACTCCCGCAGCCCGAACCCGCCGGAGTGAATCAGGAACACCAGCAAAACCGCCAGAGCGCGCAGACCGTCAAGGGCAGGGAGGCGGCTGCTGGTCATGTGGTTAGCAAGGCCGGGCTTGGCGGTGCGGTGACCTCGACGGGCTGGCGGGCTTTGCGCCTGATCCGCTGGCGCAGGATTTCAACCGGACGGTCAACCAGCAGGAATAATCCGGCGGCCATCAAACAGGCGCAGAGGACGGTAATCAGGCTGCGGATATTGATGTCGAGGGTACTGTAGGCCGCACCGGTTTCGTTGAGGCTGCGGATGACAAACATATGACAGAGATAAACCGGGTAGCTGAGATCACCGAGAAAACGGTCAGAGCGTATGTTGCGGAAGGTGCTGAAGAGGAAGGGCAGGGCCAGAGCGGTCAGCAGAATGAAGGTGTAGCAGGTTAGGTCGCGTTCCGGCTCCTGCACAAAAGCCAGCGGCTTCATCAGCGGAGACAGACTCCACCAGTGGACAAACAGGCTGAAGCGGGTCATGGCGTAGATGAAGAGGGCGGTGACAATCCAGCCCAGCCATTTTCTGGCAAAGAGGGCGGGGAAACGCTGCATGAGATGATAGCTGAGTCCGCCCAGTGCAAACCACGCCATCTCGCTTCCGACAAAGCGGTACGTCCACGGGTCACTGGCTGAAACATAGGTATAGGTCAGGACACGAACGGCAATTGATGCCGCAAAGAGGGCCAGCAGGGCAGGGATGCGTCGTACGATGAACGGGGCAATCAGGTAGAACATCAACTCTATGCTGATGCTCCATGCGGGTGGAATTATCAGGAGTCCGTGGCCGGGTGAACTATAGTCGGTAAAGCTTTTGGCCCAGTGCAGATGTCCGCCTTGTCCGATCCCGGTAAAAATAATGGTGTCCTGAAAGAACAGCGTGCCATTGATGAGAAACCGCACCGCCTGTGTAAACGGGGATACCCACGCCATCGGGTCTGGCCCTGAATGCCAGTTTAGCACCAGCATGAAAGCCATCACCACAAAATAGGTGGGATATATCCGTAGCGCCCGGTTGAGATAAAACAGCGAAGCGTTCCGGTAATCCTGATTGAGAATCATCGTGATGTAGAAGCCGCTGATGACGAAGAAACACTGCACGGCAGCGCGGCCCCCGACCAACCCCTGCCCGAAAATAGGCGAGGCATGAGCCATGACAACCGAGAGCGCAAGAAGAAGCCTGACCATTCCCATAATCAGGCTTTTAGAGGCTTGGAATAGTTAACGCAAATGGAATTTAGGCGGAAGCCGTCTGCAAGGTGGCCTCGGCCTCTAGCGTCACGGCGACCGCGTGGACAACGGCGGCGATGCGGACAGCGGTTTGCACCTGTTCGGCGGTGAGGCCGTGTTCGCGGAGGATTTTCTCGTGGCTGTCGATGCACATGCCGCAGCCATTGATGGCGGACACGGCGAGGCTCCACAGCTCGAAATCATCCTTGTTGGCGCCGGGATTGGCGATGATGTTCATGCGCAGCCCGGCCCGCAATGTGCTGTATTCGCGGTTGCTGGCCAGATGGACAAAACGGTAATAGATGTTGTTCATGCCCATCATGGCGGCAGCGGCTTTGGCGGCGGTCAGCTGTTCTGGGGTCAACGCTCCGGCAAACTGGGCCAGGGCGGCGGTCATCAGCGAGGCCTCGCGGCTGGCAATCGCGCAGGCGATAAAAGTTCCGGCCTTCTGCACATCGTTCAGGGTCGGGTCAGTGACCAGTGAACCGAGGTTCAGCTTGAGATCCTTGGCATAATCCGGCAGGCGGTCTTTGATCGCGTCGATGGTCATTTTTCTGTCCTTTGTTGAAGAAGGGCCCCCACCCTAGCCCTCCCCCGCGAAGCGGCGGGGGAGGGGATGAGGGAAGGTCTTTAGGCGGCGACGGTGATGACGTCTTCGCCCTTCTTCCAGTTGCACGGGCACAGCTCATCGGTCTGCAGGGCGTCGAGGATGCGCAGCACTTCCTGCGGGTTGCGGCCGACCGAGAGGTCGTTGACCGAGGCATGACGGATCACGCCTTCGGGATCAACGATGAAGGTGGCGCGCAGGCAAACCCCTTCATTGCGGTCGAGGATGCCGAGTGCGGTTGACAGTTCACGCTTGATGTCGGCCAGCCACGGGAAGGTCAGCGGCTTGAGGTCGGCATGATGCTGGCGCCAGGCCAGATGCACAAACTCGCTGTCGGTGGAAGCGCCATACAACACAGTATCACGATCCTTGAAGTCGGGGCCGAGCTTGCCAAAGCCGACGATTTCGGTCGGGCAGACAAAGGTAAAGTCTTTCGGCCAGAAGAAGATAACCTTCCACTTGCCCTTGTCGGCGGTGTTGTCGAGAGTGGTGAAGCCGGTCTTCAGATCGCTCGAAGTCACGGCTTTGAGGGAAAAGGCGGGGAATTTGTCGCCAACGGTCAACATGGGGTTCTGTCTCCTGTGAGGGGTTGTAACAGGTCTATATTTATGGCTGGACAGGCGTTCGGTCAAATGAGTAATATTTGTCATAGCAATCGATTTTATCACTGGGTGACAATCATGGATGCCTACCCCACCGTCAAGCAGCTCCAGCATCTCGTTGCCTTGGCGCGGGAACGTAATTTCAGCAAGGCGGCGCGGGCGGTCAGTGTGACCCAGTCCACCCTCAGCGCCAGCATCCGTGAACTGGAGCTGGCACTGGGCGCGCCGGTGGCCGAGCGCGGCAGCCGCCTCTTTCATCTGACTCCGCTGGGGGAACAGGTAGTAGAGCGGGCTCAGACCGTGCTGGCGGAATTGCGCGAGCTGACCCAACTGGCACGGGAACAGGCCGAGCCGCTGACCGGCACCTTGCGTCTGGGCGTCATTCCCACCATCAGCCCGTTTCTGCTGCCACGTCTGCTGCCGGGGCTGCGCGCCCGCTATCCGCGCCTCAAGCTGTTGCTGCGCGAGGGACAGACCTCTGATCTGTTGCAGCAGATGGAAGAGGGCGAACTGGATGTTCTGCTGCTGGCCCTGCCTTGCGACTGTGAGGGCGATTACGAGGTGCTGGCCCATGATCCTTTTGTGGTGGCGCTGCGCCCGGATCATCCGCTGGCACGGGAAAAGCAGATCACCACCCGGGCCTTGCGCGCCGAGGGCCTGCTGACCTTGCAGGATGGCCATTGCCTCAAGGATCAGGTTCTGTCTGCCTGCGGTCTGCGCGGCCCGACGCAAGGCAGTTTCGCTGCCACCTCGCTGCATACGCTGGTGCAAATGGTCGATAATGGTCTTGGCATCACGCTGGTGCCACACATGGCCGTCAAGGCCGGATTACTGCTGGGGACAAAGCTGGTGGTGCGGCAGGTGCAGGGCGGCGCTGCGGCCCGCGAGATCGTGTTGCTCTGGCGCAAGGGGAGTGCGCGGGCGGAAGAGTTCCGCCTGTTGGTAGCCCAGTTCCGAAAACTTTTCCGGCAGCGGAAAGCCGAGAGCGTTTCAGGCTGAAGCGGCTTTCAGCGATTTGGGCGGCTTGTCGAGGAGGGCAAGCAGACCTTCCAGAATCTGCAACGGGCTTGGCGGACAGCCCCGGATATGCAGGTCAACCGGAACCACGGAGGACACTCCGCCCGTGATTGCATAGCTTCCGGCAAACAGGCCGCCATCAAGTGCACAGTCGCCCAGCGCAACGACCCATTTGGGGTTGGGGGTGGCGTTATAGGTGCGCTCCAGCGCTTCCCGCATGTTCTTGGTCACGGGGCCGGTGACGAGCAACACATCGGCATGGCGCGGCGAAGCAACGAAGTGGACACCGAACCGCTCCAGATCATAAAAGGCATTCTGCACGGCGTGGATTTCGAGTTCGCAGCCATTGCAGGACCCCGCATCAACCTGACGGATGGACAGGCTGCGGCCCAGATAGGTGCGGGCCTTGAGATCAAGCGCGGCGGCCACTTCGGCCTTGGCAGCATCGCTGGCCGCCGGAGCTTTTTCGGTCAGGGGCCTGCCGATCAGGCCTTCAAGCAGGAGTTTGTTCATGGCGCGACTACCTTTTACAGATCATGACCGGAGTAAGAACAGTTGAACGACTTGTTGCAGAGCGGGAAGTCGGCGACGATGTTGTTTTCAATCACGGCTTCCAGCAGCGGCCACTGGAACCATGAGGGGTCGCGCAGGTGGCAGCGCTCAATCCGGCCATTGGCGCCAAGACGCAGCCAGACCAGCACATCGCCCCGGAAACTTTCAGCCAGCGCAAAACCCTCGACGGCTTCAGTGATGGCGGGCAGCGGTGTGTTGATACGGCCCTCCGGCAGACGGGCGAGAATCTGCTTCATCAGCGAGAGGCTTTGTTCCACTTCAAGAATGCGGATCCAGACCCGGGCGTTGACGTCGCCTTCGCTGCGAACCGGAACCTCGAAGGTCAGGCTGTCATAGGGCGCATAGCCGGGGCTTCGGCGGCAGTCAAAATCGCGTCCGGAGGCACGCCCGACATGTCCACCCGCTGCAAACCGTGCCGCCAGTTCAGGTTTGAGGATGCCGGTGCTGACGGTGCGATCCTGCAGGGAGGCCGTGTTGTCATACAGATCAATCAGGGCCGGAAAACGTGCTTCAATGGCTTCAACCAAGGCCTGCAGGGCTGGCAGTTCCTGTGCGCCAACATCAACGGTGATACCGCCGGGGACAATAATGTCCTTCATGAAGCGGTGACCGAAGCAGAGTTGTGCGGTTCGCATGACCTGTTCGCGCAGAATGCCGCAATGGGCCAGCATCAGGGCAAAGGCGGCGTCATTGCAGACTGCGCCAATATCGCCGAGATGGTTGGCAATGCGCTCCATTTCAGCCATCAGGGCCCGCAGCCACAGGGCTCGCGGCGGCACTTTGACCGACAGCGCGGCTTCGACAGCGCGGGAATAAGCGATGGAATAGGCCACTGTGCTGTCACCGGAGACACGTCCGGCCAGCTTGACGCCATGCTCCGGCGTGGCGCCGTTCAGCAGCGATTCCACACCTTTGTGGACATAGCCCAGCCGCTCTTCCAGCCGCACTACGGTTTCACCATTGGCGGTGAAGCGGAAAAAGCCGGGTTCGATGATACCGGCATGAACCGGCCCCACCGGAATATGATGCAGGCTTTCCCCCTCAACCGGCAGGAAGGTATAAGGCGCAACGCCGGACGAGGGCAGGGGCAGCCCGAGCGGGTTATTGACTCCCCATTTGCCATGATTCAGCCAGAGCCGCGTATCATGCGGATTGACAGGCTTGAGGCCGAACAGGTCGGTAATGGTTCGCTCCAGCCGGTCGGCGGGAGTGTGAAGGCGGGCAACCGAGGGGAACGTGCCTTCGGTACAGGCATAGCTGATAACGCTGACCGTCTTCAGCTGCGGAGCCCACACCGCCATATGCACAAGGTCAGTATCGCCCCAGAGGCCGAGCAGATCCAGCTGTCCGGCAGCGAGCTGTTTGCAAACGCCATTCCAGAGGGCATCCGGGACGATGCCGCCCAGACGACCTTGCTCAAGCAGTTCGCCGAGATCGGGCTCCGACAAATTATCATGTTCCTGCATGGAAAACTCTCCTAACCCAGCAACTGTGCAACATGCTGGAACCACTCAACGATCACGCGGGGGATATAAATCCCGGCGATCAGGACAATGGCCAGATGAATGAACAGTGGTACATATGAGGCATGGGAGGGCGCGGTGCTGCCCTGCGGCTTGCCAAAGGCCATTTCATGAACCCGCAGCATCAACGCGCCGAAAGCCACCAGCAGCCCGAAGACCAGCACAACGGCCAGCAGCGGGTTGCGGGCAAAGGTCGAGGTGATGATCAGAAACTCGCTCATGAAGATACCCAGCGGCGGCAGCCCGACAATCGCAATAACCCCCACAACCAGCGACCAGCCGAGGACGGGGTGGCTTTCGGTCAGACCACGGATTTCAGCCATGCGCTGCGTCCCTTTGATCTGGGCAATATGGCCGACGGTAAAAAATATCGCCGACTTGGTCAGGCTGTGCATGGTCATGTGCAGCAATCCGGCAAAGTTGGCGAGCGGGCCGCCCATGCCGAAGGCAAAAGTGATGATGCCCATATGCTCAATCGATGAATAGGCAAACATGCGTTTGATGTCGCTGCGCGGATAGAGCATGAAGGCCGAGAACAGCACCGAAAGCAGGCCGATGGCGGCCATGATCGGGCCGGGATCCAGCGCTTCCGGGTTGGCGGACATCATCATCTTGAAGCGGAGAATGGCGTAGAGGGCAACATTCAGCAGCAAGCCGGACAGCACGGCGGAAATCGGCGTCGGGCCTTCGGCATGGGCGTCCGGCAACCAGGCGTGCAGCGGCACCAGACCGGCCTTGGTGCCATAGCCGAGCAGCAGGAAGATAAAGGCCAGATTGAGAATGGCCGGGTTGAATTTGGCGACACTGCCCATCAGGGTTGTCCATGCCATTGCGGCCATACCTTCACCGATCAGCGGCTGGGCAGCGGTATAAATCAGGATGGTACCGAACAGGGCCAGCGCGATGCCGACGCTACCAAGGATGAAATATTTCCATGCCGCTTCGATGGCTTCCGGCGTGCGGTAAATACCGACCATCAGCACGGTGGTCAGGGTTGCGAGTTCAATAGCTACCCACATCAGGCCGACATTGTTGGCCACCAGCGCCAGATTCATGCCGAACATCATGATCTGGAACAGGGCATGATAGAAACGCAGCAAGGCCGGAGTCAGATGCCCGGTTTCAACCTCGTGCGAAATGTAGCTGGCGCTGAAGATGCTGGTGGTAAGGCCGACAAAGGTATTCAGCACGATGAAAACGATATTGAGATCATCGACCAGAAAATAGAGATTTTCAGCCGGGCGGTTTATCAGGAAAACCAGCGAGGACAAAAAGGTCAGCAGAGTGGCAAGAATGTTGACGCGGGAGGCCAGCCGGTAGCCGGGAATCAAGGCCAGAACCGCAGCAGAAATCACCGGAATCAGAAGGACCAGACTGACGGCGTTGAATGTAATCATGACTGTATCTCCTCACCCCGGCTGCGGTTGAGCGCATTGAGGCTTTCCAGTTTTGCGATGTCGGCGGCGTGGCGGCGATCCCCCTTAAGACGGCGGTCATTCCGCAACTTGTCGAGAGCCTGAAGGTTGACCGATTCAAAACGCTCACGGATGCGGAACAGGAAAATGCCGATAACGATAAAGGCAATCAGGATCGAGAAGGCTACGCTGATTTCAACCACCAGCGGCATGCCTTTGGCGCCGGTGGCGGCCAGCACCAGACCGTTTTCCAGCGACATGAAGCCGATAACCTGACTGACGGCATTGCTGCGCGACACCATCATCAGCAGGCCGATCAGGATGACCGCCAGCGAGAAGGCGAGATCTTCACGGGCCAACTGGTCGGCACCAGTGGTGACTTTCAGCATGACGGCCAGTGACAGGGCAATCAGCGCCATGCCGGCCAGCATGGTCAGGCCGGTGCCGATCACTTTTTCGACCTCGCGGTGAATGCCGAGGCTTACGATGATGCGATGCAGGGCCATCGGGATGATAATCGCCTTGAAGGTCAGGGCGATCAGCGCGGTGATGTAAAGATGCGGGGCATCCTGAATATAGGCCTGCCACGCCACCGAGAGCGAAAGGATCAGCGCGTGAACGGCAAAAACATTAATCAGCGCAAAGAGGCGGTTCTGATACAGCATCATCAGACTTATCAGAACCAGTCCGCCCGCCAGCAGATGGGCGACGTCGAAGGCCAGAGTGTGCATGTCAGAAACTCCGCGAAGCAAACAGCAGTAAAACGCCCAGCAACCCGAGCATCAGGGCGACACTGAGAAAATCCGGCAGACGGAAAATACGCATTTTGGCAATGGCGGTTTCAAAGGTCGCCAGCAGAAGGCCCGCCCCTAGCAACTTGCCGAGATAGACCAGTCCGCCAAAAGCATAAGCCAGCCATCCCTGACCGTTAACGGCCAGTCCCCACGGCATAAAGACACAGGTAATCAGCGAGACATAGAGCAGAAGCTTGACGAAGGAGGTCAACTCGATCATGGCGAGATGACGGCCGGAATATTCCAGCACCATCGCTTCATGAACCATGGTCAGCTCAAGATGGGTGGCGGGATTATCAACCGGGATGCGGGCGTTTTCGGCCACAGCAACAATCATCAGGGCGACCAGAGCGAGGGCCAGCGAGACACGCAGACCGACATCCGCCGATCCCATGAATTCGGCGATGGTGGAGAGCTGGGTTGATCCGGCGACCAGCGCCAGCGCAAACCCCACCATGAGCATGGCAGGTTCAGCCAGTGTGGCAATCATCACTTCACGGCTCGAGCCGAGGCCGCCGAAGCTGGTGCCAATGTCCATGCCCGCCAGTGCGAGAATGAAACGGGCAGTTCCCAGCAGGGCGATGATTGCAATCAGGTCTGCTGTCCAGTGGAACATCAGGCCGCTGGCAAAAGTCGGCACCAGTGAGGCCGCAACCCAGGTCATCGCCATCATCAGATAGGGCGCGGTCCGGAAGAACCACGAGGCATTCTCGGCCAGCACGGTTTCCTTGTTCAGTAAACGGAGGAGGTCACGATAGGGCTGCCAGATCGAAGGGCCCTGCCGCCTGAGCAGATGCGCCTTGAACTTGCGGATAACGCCCGTCAGCAACGGAGCCAGCAGCAGCACGGCGGCCATCTGCAAACCTTGGAGGAGGATGTCGGTGATTAGAACCATAATGTCAGCGCCAGCAGGAGGGAGATGAGGAACAGGAAAGCAAGCCCGAGATAATGACGGATGGTCTGGAACTGGGCGGGGTTGAGCCAGCGGGCCAGTCGGCGGATGCCCGCAGCCAGCGGCAGGTAAATCCCTTCCCAAGCCAGATCATGCATTTCAACAGTGAAACGGGCCGCGCGCAAATCGCCCGGATTTGGCATGTCGACATGATCGCGGGCGCGGAAAATATGGGTTCCGAAAACCCGGCGGATCGGCTGCGAGAAGCTGCCCGCCGTGTATTGGGTGGCCGGATCACTGCCGGGGGTGCCGCAATCCCATGCCGGGGCGCGGCGGGTGGCTGCCGAGGTAAAGCGGCGGGCCAGCAGCGCCGTGAGCGAGGCCGATACTGCGATGAAGATGAAAAAGATCAGGCCGTTATAGGAGCTGCGGCTCTCGGCAATCGGAATGATCGTGAACCATGGCGTTTCAGCTTGAAGCG
>CAYSDE010000013.1:0-23257 GCA_964429685.1 uncultured Pseudobdellovibrionaceae bacterium | reverse complement strand
GGCGGCGCCAATATCGATCAGGTCATCGGGTACTGCCGACCAGGCCCGCAATTCTTCCTGCGCCTGACAACGGATGGGTAGACTGACCAATGCGGTCATTGAAATCCTCCAATATGGCTTTCAGCATAAGATGATTCTGGAACTTGCGCGAAACTTTTTACCAGCCGCACCCCGTTAAGGTTGCTGGCCAGAAAAGTTACCCGCCGCAATTCAGCTTCACTTTTAGCAACACCGCTCAGATAGACCGTACCGTCGCTTACGGCAATAGCGTAATTGATGCCCGAAACGTCGCGGTCGATGGTCAGGCTGCCGCGCAGCTGGCTGGCAATCAGTTTGTCCTGCATGGCGGTGGTGAAGGGAATGTCTCCGCCTACCGTTACTTCGTTGATGATGTCACGGGCTCCCGCCTGCCGGGCCAGCGCCTCGGCCCGCTGCTTCATCGCTTCGTCGGGGACACGACCGGTGATAACCACCCGCCCTTCAGAGATCATCAGTCCGCAGCGGCCATAAAGATCAAGCGAGGCCTTGAACCAGGCATCATTGATGGCCAGCCGCAGGCCGGTATCGCTGGCGGCGCCGCTTAAGCCTCGTTCCTGCAGGGCAGCGGTACCAACGGCGGCCCCGGTGCCCAGCAGCAGATCACGGGGCGTGCAGCCAGCCAGCAGCAGGCCGATTCCGACCAGCAGGATCAGTTGGGTTTGACGCTGACCTGACATGTATCGCTATCCTCAACGCGGGCCGTAAGGGTGAGAGGGCGTCCGGCGCGAGTCACGCTCCTGCTGGTGCCCGACGCAATGCGCACCGAATCGAATCCATCTCCCCCGATGATGCAGAAACTTCCGTTGCTGCGCTGGCTGACGGCAACCAGACGCACCTGAAGAGAGCCACCCAAGGTGACTTCCTGCCCGACGGTCAGGCGGGTTGATCCACGGCTGAGGGGTGATTGGGCGCGGGCGCTGGGCGCTGGAGGGCGGGGGGCTGTGGTAACTGGCGGTGCCGGTCTGACTGCCGGTTGGGGCGGCCAGTCCTGTGGCCAGACAAACGGTGCCGCTGCCGGTGAAGGTGCGGGCGGAGCGGGTTCAACTGGCAGGACTGGTGGCGGCAGAACCGGCGGCGGCAGGGCTGCGGCAGGGCGCTGGTTGTTTTGCAGGTCGGCCTGACAGGCGGTCAACTGGTGCCGGGTTGTTTCAAGATCGTGCGTAAGCTGGATATGGTCACGGCTGCAGCTTTCGCGGGCCGCCTTTTCGGTTGTCAGGGCACCGGTCAGTGTGTCCACCTGCCTGATCTGCGGCAGGCTGTGGGTCAGGTAAAAACCGCCCGCGCCCAGACAAATGCCGATCAGGAGACTGGGAATGATAATCTTCAGGTCATGCCAGCTACCCACATCATAGCGGGTATAGGGCTTGGCGCGAGGGCGGCTGGGGATGAGACTCATGTTTACTGTTCAGACCAGGCGTTGACGATATGGCGCGACCAGCCGAAGCGGCTGACCAGCAGGGCATCAAACCTCAGGCTATGGTCGCGCAATTCGGGCTTTCCCGCCAGTACAAAGCGGGCGGCATCGCAAAGTCTTTTGCGCTGGCGGGGGCTGATGGCTCCGGCGGCACTGTCCAGATCGGGGCGGTGTTTGACCTCAATGATAGCGACGGTGTTGCCGCGCCTGACCAGCAGATCAATTTCGCCAACCGGCGTGCGCAGTCTTTGGGCAAGAATGCGATAGCCTTTGAGGCGGAGCAGGGCTGCTGCCAGCTGTTCTGCCAGATACCCGGCCTGATAGTTAGTCGTTCTGGTCATCGACGTCACTTTCCCGACTCAGCGCAACGGCGAGCGCGTAGACATCGCGCTTGGCCCGACCGGTCTGGGCAGCGACTACTGCGGACGCATCCCGCAGGGTGTTTTTGGTCAGTTCAAGCTTGAGTCGGGCGATTACTTCTTCATCCCCGGCCAGTTCAACCGACGGGGGCGGGCCGATGACTATGACAATTTCGCCTTTGGGGGCGCCGGTTTTGCCGTAATGGGCGGCCAGTTCGGGCAGGGAGCCGGGGCGGGCTTCTTCGTGCAGTTTGGTCAGTTCGCGCAGAACCGAGGCGTCACGCGGCCCCAGCATTTCAGCCAGATCCGCCAGACAGTCGGGCAGGCGCGGCGCGCTCTCAAACAGGATGAGCGTCGCCGGAACCGCTGCAAATTCGGCAATCGCCTGCCGCCGGGCGGCGCTCCGGTTGGGCAAAAAACCGATAAAAAGGAAACGGGCGGACGGCAGACCGGACAAGGCCAGAGCGGTTAGTACCGCACTGGGGCCTGGAATGACTGTGACCGCGTGACCAGCCTCGCGGGCCAGCTTGACCAGCCCCTCGCCGGGATCGGAGATTGTCGGCATTCCGGCATCACTGATAAGGGCAATCGCCAGCTTTTTCTGGAGAAAATCAAGGATACGGGGCTGCATCCCTTTGGCGTTATGCTCGTGGTAACTCTCGGTTCTGGCATGGAGGCCATGCGCGGAGAGAAGTTTTTGTCCGACTCTGGTATCTTCGCACAATACGAGGTCGGCATTTTCGAGTACGCTGAGGGCGCGGGGGCTGATGTCTCCCAGATTGCCAATCGGGGTGCCGACCAGATAAAGTCCGGCAGCAAGTTTACAGCGCGGCCCAAGATCGCTACCTTGGGGCGCATTTTTTGACGAAGGAGAGCGCGATGCAGTGGTCACAATCCGGCCTGATCAGGGGTTTCTCGGTTCTGGCAGTTCTGGCGCTCAGCTTGGGGGGCTGCGCTCCGCTCGTCAACCAGCAATCTGGCCCCGTGGCGTCATCGCCTGCACAACCCACTCCGGCTCCCGAGCCCGCGCCAACCCGCCCTGCTGCCGAAACTACGCATCGGGTCGGGGTTTTGTTGCCGCTGAGTGGCCCACAGGCCGCCCTTGGCCAGAATCTGCTGGATGCCGCACAATTAGCTACTTTTGATTTAGGCGGGGCAGACTTTTCCCTGATTCCGTTTGATACGCTGGGTACACCAGCGGGAGCGGCGGCGGCAGCCCGTCAGGCTTTGCAGGATGGTGCCGGTATTCTGGTCGGCCCGGTTTTCAGTGGCGAGGTTGAAGCGGTTAAGGTCGTCGCGGCTCCGGCGCGGGTGCCGGTTCTGGCACTCTCCAACAACAGCGCACTGGCCGACGGTCAGACCTTTGTGCTGGGCTTTACCCCAGCCGAGCAGGTAACGCGCATTCTGGCTTACGCCCATACCCAAGGCATCAATCGTATTGCCGCGCTGATTCCTTCCACGCCCTATGGCGATCAGGTAGAGCAGGCCCTGCAGTCAACCGCACCTCAACTGGGCCTGACCGTCACGCTGGCTCAGCGTTATCAGCCCGCAGCTGATCCGGCAGCAACAACCGCTTCTTTTGCTCCGGCTCTGGGACAGGCCGGGGGAGCTGACGCCGTGTTGATGACCGACTCCAGCCCCGGTCTGCCCGCACTGTTGCAATCATTGTCCCAGTCCGGAATTGATTTCAGCCGCACCCGTCTGTTGGGGACTGCGCTTTGGGACGAGGCTAACCTGCAGCGCATTCCGCAACTGGCGGGTGCATGGTATGCGGCACCCTCGGCTGACTCGCGGCGCGTTTTTGCCGAGCGTTATGCTCGTACTTACAGCGCTGCCCCCGCTCCGATTGCGGCGTTGGCTTATGATGCGGTGGCCATGGCGGCGGTGCTGTCCCGTCAGGAGCAGGGGGGGTACGAACTAACCCGTTTAACCGACAGCAACGGCTTCGCTGGCGCGACCGGCACCTTCCGTCTCAAGCCGACCGGTTTGGTGGAACACGGGCTGGAAGTGCGGGAGGTTGCCGCAGACGGATCCCGCCGCCGCGAGGCTGCGCCTAGTCGTTTTGGTGGTCTGACGAATTAAACAGTGAGTGGGCGGAAATCATCCTCAAATCTGGCACGGATGCTCGTCAGATAGTCTTGTTGATTCTTTATGCCGCTTTTTTGAAAGAGGCAGTTATGTGCCCCGGAACTTAAACTGTCGTCCGGACTAGTGTATACTGCTTTTACCAAGGGGTTCTGTTTTAGAAGTTCCGTCTCAAGTTCGGTGTTTCTTGCAAAAGTTTTGCAGAGCAGGAGCGCACCCGTTGCCCCATCGATTGTCTTCAGAAAGCCGCTGAGTCGCCCAAAAGCCTGAGTGAGTGACTCTTGCGGATCTGCGACGGTCATCACAAAGTGGGGCGCCTTGGGCATATTTTCGCTGG
Source organism: uncultured Pseudobdellovibrionaceae bacterium (assembly GCA_964429685.1). Taxonomy (GTDB): domain Bacteria; phylum Pseudomonadota; class Alphaproteobacteria; order UBA2400; family UBA2400; genus CAYSDE01. The sequence continues at coordinate 19,023 of CAYSDE010000013.1, read as the reverse complement.
GACCGCAGGGGTCATAGGTGCCTACTCTGCCTCGTCCCCCATCATAAAAGCGGTCATAAAAATAAAGATTTGAATCAGGGGCAATGCTGGCTTTTGTCATGGTTTTTTCCTCGCTTTTTAAATGTAGCGGGACACTAACGAATCCCACTGGTCAAAATCAAGTACAATTCATACTTGTCGTCTAAAAGGTCGCAGTAATCTCTGAAAACTCAGCGGGCGCGGGCCAGTAATGTTTCGGCGTTCAGCACCATTTCGCGTCCCGAAAGTCCGGGGAGAGTTAAGGTTTGGCCATCAATGGAAAAGGCCAAAGTGGCCAGATTGCCGGTCGACAGTTTGTACTGGCTGGCTCCGGCAGGCAGGGTATAGCCCTCTCCGGCTTTCAGAACAAAGCTGGCAACCCGCTGACCGGCGGCATTGTGCAACTGCACCCAGCTTTCGCGTTTGGCGCGGAGGGTGATGATATGGTCGGAACCTGTCCGGGCCGGAGTGGCGGGCACCACATAGATTTCCTGAGGGATAGCGGCTCCGGTAATCGAAGAAACCTTGCTGGTATCTGCCGCCGGGGCGGGCGGTGTAGCAGGGAGCGCCGATGTTGGAAGAGCTGGCGGCGCTTCCAGAAAACGTTCAGGCAGAGGGGGAACTTCAAGCGCCACAGCGCGGGGGCTCGGGCTCATCATGTGCCAGCTGCCATAAGCGACGAGCAGGACAACGAAGGCTCCCGCCATCATCAACCCCGAAGGAGTCATCCGGCGTTCGGGCGTGTCGTCTTCGGACAGGGTGGGCAGAACCAGACGGGGCAGGGTAGTCTGCACCGGAGCAGCGCTGCCAGCTTCATCCTTGAAGCGGGCAACCATTTCGCTCTTGTCGATCTGCAGGAAACCGGCATAGGCGGCGACAAAGCCCTGCGCATAAACCAGCGGCGGCAGGTCTTCGAAACGGCCTTCTTCAATGGCTTCCAGATGGCCTTCACGGATATGCAGGGCTTCGGCGATTTCAGGCAGGCTATAGCCTTGCAGCAGGCGGGCGTGACGTAGAACCTCGGCGACAGATTCGGGGCTGCGATCGGCAAAATTGCCGCGCACAGGGGCGCTACCAGACCAGTGCGCCCTAATCTTCCCGATATCGCCCATCAGGCAAACCTGTCGTTAGGAAAGGGACCCGTCCAAAACGGACGGCGTGCCTATGCACATAGCAGACCACCCCACCCTTCCGCAATGATTAATGCCGAAAATGCCCGATAAAGACTCCGTGGTCGCGGGCAAAGGCCAGAATGAGCGGGCGCAGGGTTCGGTCGCTCGAGCCGATCAGGCTCTTCATGAAAAGCTTGAGTTGGCCAAGAGTAAGAGAACGGATCATCAACTTTACTTCGTCTATCGAGGGAGCAGACAGGGAAAGCGAGCGGTAACCCAGCCCCAGAAGCACCATGGCCTCCAGCGGTTTTCCGGCAATTTCTCCGCACAGGGTCAGGGGTTTACCGGCTTCCTTGCAGCGGGCGGCTACCTCACCCAGCATGGTCAGAACCGGGGGCGATAAAACGTCGTAGCGCTCGGTTAACTCACGGTTGCTGCGGTCGGCGGCCAGAGCGAATTGCAGCAGGTCATTCGAGCCAACTGAAAGGAAATCAACGGCTTGCAGCAGGGCAGGGAGTTGAAAGAGCAGGGCGGGCACTTCCAGCATGGCACCGACTTCAACCGACTCCGGGAGAGCGCTGCCCTTGGCTATCAGGCGGGCTTTTTCCATCTCAAGCAGGGCTTTGCTGGCATGGAACTCCGCCACATTGGTCAGCATCGGGAACATGATCCGCAAGCGCTTTCCGGCACCAGCGAGGAGGAGGGCGCGGAGCTGCTGGCGCAGCAGCTGGGGCCGGTCAAGACCGATGCGGATGGCCCGCCAGCCCAGAGCCGGATTGGTTTCGACCGGATGATTCATGTAGGGCAGAAATTTGTCGCCCCCGATGTCAAGGGTGCGGAAGGTAACGGGTCGTCCCTCTGCCAGATCAAGCACGCGCTTGTAGATCCCGGTTTGGGTTTTCACGTCGGGGAAAGAGCTGCGGGCCATGAAGGCCATTTCAGTACGGTAAAGTCCGATGCCGTCAGCGCGGGTGGCGGTCAGTTGCGGCAGATCAATCAGCAGCCCGCAATTGAGGTTGAGCGAAATACCGATGCCGTCAGCGGTGACGGTGGGCAGTTCGCGCACCTCGGCACTTTGCAGGCTCTGCTGGGCCCGCAGCGTCATCGCCGCTTCAAAAGAACTGCGGATTTCTTCCATCGGGCGCAACAGCACTTGCCCGTTATCGGCATCTACCAGCAGTTCGTCGCCGTCCTCAATGCGGGTCAGGGCGCCGCTGCACTGGCCGATGACCGGCAGTCCGAGGGCGCGGGCGACAATCGTCACATGGCTGGTGGTGCTGCCCTCTTCCAGAATAACCGCCCGCAGCTTGTTGGCAGGAATGTCCAGAAGTTCAGCCGGGCCCAGATGCCGGGCTACCAGCACAGCGTCATCAGGCAGATCCTGCAGGGGCTCCTTGCCGATGAGATGGGTGAGCAGGCGGCGCGAGAGGTCGTCAAAGTCGCTCAGTCGATCGAGCAGATAGGCGTCATTGCTACCGCCCAACCGGGTTTTGATCTGTTCGCCAACGTGGAGTACCGCCGCCTCAGCGGTGAGGCCGGTGCGAATGGCTTCATTCATCCGCCCGATCCAGCCCCGGTCAGCGGCAAACATGCGATAGGCGGTCAAAACTTCGTCGCGCTCGGTATTTCCGGTTTTGACCAGCAGATCATCAAGCGAGGCATGCAGGGCCGACAGGGCCTCAGCAAGGCGACGCGATTCTTGCGAAGGATTGTCAGAAACCAGCCGTTCAACTTTCAAGTCGCTGATATAGAGAACCGCTCGGCCAGTGGCGAGGCCGGGGTTGAGGGGTGTTCCGGTCAGACGACCGGGCAGAAACGCTTCATCGGTGCGCAGACGGGCTTCGGTACTGGCGACAAATTCGTTGGAGGCGACCAGTTCGGCCAGCACCATCGCCACGGTTTGCAGGGTTTCGATGGTGTCGGCATCATAGCTTTGTATTTCATGATGCTGGATGGCGAGGACGCCCAGAACCTTGCCATTACGCACCAGCGGGACGGCACAGAAAGCATGGAAGGATTCTTCGCCGGTTTCCGGGCGGTAGACGTATTGGGGATGAAGGGGGGCATCGTCGATGGCCAGCGGCATCGCCGTATCGGCAACCGTACCGATGAGGCCTTCGCCCACATGAAGGCGGGTGGTGTGAACCGCCTTGGGATTGAGGCCGATAGTGGCAAACAGTTCCAGAACTTCACCAGCGCGCTTCAGGTAAAGCGAGCAGACATCGGCCTGCGCTGCTTCGGCAATCTTGCGCACCACCTTGTTAAGGCGAACGGTTGGGGTGCCGCGTGCGGCCAAAGTGTCGCGCAGTTCGGCCAGCAATTTGCGGGTATCGAGCGGCGGCGGCGCAACTGTACTCATCGCCAGAGAAGGGGTTAGAAAAGGCGGCGTGGGCGGGGCTGCCGGTGGTGTCATCTCATGCCCGCCCGTCCAGCACACTGACCCGCGTCCGGCGTTCCAGCGTGTCCAGTGCCTGCTCTACCAGTTCAGAAAAAATTTCAGTGGTTGGCTGAATCCGGGTGACCATGCCGACGCTTTGTCCGGCCATGACCGAACCGTTCTCAACATCGCCGTCAATTACGGCGCGACGCAGGGCGCCCGCCCAGAAATGTTCGATTTCGAGTTGGGCTTCCTTCAGATCGATTTCTCCCCGGTCGAAGCGGGCAATAACCTCGCGCTGCTTGTCCATGAACCGGCGGGTGCCTTCGTTGAGGAGGGCACGCACCGGAATGACCGTAAAGCGTGGATCAAGCGCTACCGACGGCATGGCATCACGGGCCGCAGCGCGGATGAAGGCCTGCTTGAATTTGGGATGAGCGATGGATTCGCTGGCGCAGACAAAGCGGGTACCGAGCTGGACGCCCGCCGCGCCCATTTCAAGGAAGGTAACAATGGCTTCGCCGCGCCCGATCCCGCCCGCAACAAAAACCGGTACATCAGTGATGACCGGTAGAATCTCCTGCGCCAACACCGAGGTGGTGACGGGACCGATATGGCCGCCAGCTTCCATGCCTTCAATCACCAGCGCATCGGCGCCGTGCTTGATAAGACGTCGTGCGATAACCAGCGCGGGGGCGAAGCAGATCACCTTGGCTCCGCCGTCCTTGAGTTTCTTGATGACTTCGGCGGGCGGAATTCCTCCGGCCAGCACCACATGACCCACCCGCTCCTCAAGGCAGATCTGGGCCAGCTGAGCAAGTTGCGGATGGAGGGTAATCAGGTTGACGCCAAAAGGCTTTTTGGTCAGTAACTGGGTGGCGCGAATTTCTTCGCGGAGGATTTCGGGCGACATTGAGCCCGAGGCAATAACCCCGAAGCCCCCGGCGTTTGAAATGGCAGACACTAGGTGCCGCTCGCTTACCCAGGTCATTGCGCCACCCATGATGGCGAACTGGGTGCCGAGAAAGTCCCGTCCCCGACGCCAGAGGGCGTCAAGCTGATGCGGTACGGAACCGGGGAAAGAATTAGGTGGCATCGAGTCCATAGGCGGTGTGCAGCGAACGGACGGCCAATTCGGTATAACTGGCTTCAATCAGCACGCTGATCTTTATTTCAGAGGTGGAGATAACGCGGATATTGATGCCCTTTTCGGCCAGCGTTTTGAACATGGTGGCAGCGACCCCGGCATGACTGCGCATCCCCACCCCAATCACGCTAATCTTGGAGACATCAGAATGGGAGGTCAGTTCGGCAAAGCCCAGCTCGGTCTTGACGGCCTCCAGCGCGGCCATCGCCCGGGCAAGGTCGCTCTTGCTGACGGTAAAGGTAATATCGGTCGATTTGCTGTTGTCCGACAGGTTTTGGACGATCATGTCGACATTGATGTTGGCGGCGGCGAGCGGGCCGAAAATACTGCCAGCCACACCGGGACGGTCAGGGACGCCGCGCAGGGTAATCTGCACATCATCCCGGCTGTAAGCGATACCGGTTACGGGTTTGTTTTCCACGTCCTTGTCCTCCTCGGTCAGCAGGGTTCCCGGCAGCTCCGAACCGACTTCGGGAGCAAAGCTCGAAAGTACCTGTACATTGACACCGTGTTGCATGGCCATTTCAACCGAGCGGGTTTGCAGCACCTTGGCACCCAGCGAAGCCATTTCCAGCATTTCCTCGCAGGTAATGCGCGCCAGTTTGCGGGCCCGGTCGGTCATGCGGGGGTCGGTGGTGTAGACGCCGTCCACGTCGGTATAAATATCGCAGCGATCCGCCTTGACGGCAGCAGCAATCGCCACCGCCGAGGTATCCGACCCGCCCCGCCCCAGCGTGGTAATCCGCCCGCCCGTCGTGACCCCCTGAAAACCGGCGATCACCGGCACAATGCCGGAATTGAGGTTGGCAACCAGCCGGTCGGGCTCGATCCGTTCAATCCGCGCCTTGCCGTGGGCATTGTCCGAAATCAGCGGAATCTGCCAGCCCTGATAGGACTGGGCGTGAATGCCCAGCGCATTGAGCGCAACCGCCATCAGCCCGGCGGTCACATTTTCGCCGGACGACACCACGGCGTCATATTCCGCCCAGTTGAATTCGGGGGACATGCCTTTGCAGTAGTCAACCAGCTGGTTGGTAACGCCGGACATGGCCGACACCACCACCGCGACCTGATGACCGGCTTTGACTTCACGGACGACTTTGCTGGCAGCGTTCAGGATCCGATCCAGATTCGCCACCGAAGTTCCGCCAAATTTGACAACCAAACGGGCCATAGCAACCTCTCAAGGCGCCTGTTTTGCGGCTTCGGGCCGTTAATGTCAACCGCTTCGCCATGCTCGCCCCCTACTTGCCCAAGGCGACAGGACAGCGCATAGTGCGGGGATGAAAAAGACAGCTTCGACTCTGGCGGCGGATGAAGCCGCCCATTTTGCGTCCATGGCGGCGGACTGGTGGAACCGGGAGGGCCCGGCTTCGGCCCTTCACGCCATGAATCCGGCCCGTCTGGCCTTTATCCGCACCGCGATTGCTGAGGGTTTGAAGCATAAGGGGCAGGGGCGAACTCCCCTTAAAGGTATTAAGGTTCTTGATGCGGGCTGCGGTGGCGGTCTGTTGTCCGAGCCGCTGGCCCGTCTGGGGGCCGAGGTGACCGGTCTTGATGCCAGCCCCGAGCTGATTGAAGTCGCCAAGGCCCATGCCAGCCAGCAGGGCCTGAAGATCAATTATCTTACTGGTTTGATTGAAGACTTGGCTAGCAGCAGGAAATTTGACGTGGTAGTTGCATCTGAGGTGCTGGAGCATGTGGCCGATCCTGCCCTCTTCATTCACCATGCCGCTGGTCACTTGGTCAAAGGCGGGGTTCTGGTTGCAACTACCCTCAACCGTACCCTTAAATCCCTGACTCTCGGTATTATGGTGGCCGAAAAGGTGCTGGGTCTGGCTCCCGAGGGCACCCATCACTGGCGCAAATTCCTGAAGCCGTCGGAACTGGCGGGATTGTTGCGGGAGAGCGGATTTGAAGTCGGCGGACTTTCGGGCCTGCGCTACAACCCCTTTACCAACGCCGCCAGACTGCACCCGGCGGATATGGCGATCAATTACCTGATGTGGGCGAAGCGGGCGGGCTGAACGGTTTGTCATGCTCAAGTTGCGGCAGGACCTGCCGTACTTCCTTGACCCGGTTCAACTCAATCACGGCAACTGCAACGCCCGGCTTGTCACCGGCGTCAGCCAGTACCCGGCCCCAGGGGTCGATAATCAGGCTGTGGCCCCAGGTGCGCCGTCCGTTGGGGTGAAGGCCGGTCTGGGCCGGGGCCAGAATGAAAGCGCCAGTTTCAATGGCGCGGGCGCGCAGCAACACCTCCCAATGCGCTTCGCCGGTGGGGACGGTAAAAGCGCTGGGCACAGTGATGATCTCTGCTCCGGCTTGGGCAAGGCTGCGGAAAAGGCTGGCAAAGCGCAAATCGTAACAGATTGTCAGGCCCAGCTTGACCCCTCCTATATCAGCCAGTTTGGCACTGTCGCCGCTGTCGAAGAGGGCGGATTCGCGGTGGCTTTCGCCGCCGGGGAGATCAACATCGAACAGGTGAATCTTGTCATAATGCGCGGCGATGCTGCCATCCGGGGCAAACAGCAGCGAGCGGTTGACCGGGCGGCTGGCGGGGGCTGACGGTCTGACCGCCACCGAGCCACACAGCAGCCATGCTCCGGTTTCACGAGCCAACTCCGAAAAGGCCGGGACTGCCGGATGGGTATCGATGGTCGGGGCCTGTTCTTTCAACTCTTCACGGTTCTTGACCATGCCGCCGGTATTTTCCGGGGTGGCGATGAACTTGGCGCCGGTGCCAGCTGCCATACGTATCAGTCGCGCCACTTCCTCAGCATGGTCGCTCCACTGCAGACCGGCAGTAAACTGGACGCAGGCGACCGGTAACTTGCTCATTTGGCCAGCAGCGGGTCGAGCCCGCCTTTGGCGTCAAGGGCGTGAAGGTCATCACAGCCGCCAATATGCTGACCATTGATGAAAATCTGCGGGATGGTGCGCCTGCCGCCCGAGCGGGCCAGCATTTCTTCCATTCTGGCCGGGTCAGCCTTGACGTCAATGTCGGTGAAGGGTGCGCCCTTGCGGGTGAGAAGACTCTTGGCGCGTACGCAGTAGGGGCAATTCGGCCCGGAATAAACAATAACCTCTGCCATACTGTCTCCCTTTCTACAGGTTGACGATTTCCACATCCGACGCGGCGACCGCCCGTCCCAGAAACTGCCCGGCGACCCGGGCGAAGCGGGCCGCGCCATCCGTTGCCATGAAGCGCAACTGGCCGTGACCCTGTCCCTTAAGCTTATGCTCAATTAAAAGTTTTTCAACGGCATTGGCGGCGGTGCTGGCGCTGTCAACAATGGCGACTTCCTCTCCAGCCACTTTACGCAGCGCCGGAATCAGGAGGGGGAAATGGGTGCAGCCCAGCACCAGTGTGTCCGGTTGGTGACTCTTGAGCAGCGGGGTCAGATAGCGGCGGATGATGCTTTCCGCCTCTATCCCGTCAGTCCAGCCTTCTTCGGCGAGGGCAACCAGCAGGCTGCAGGCGCATTGTTCAACCGCTACAGTGTTGTCCAGTGCGTGAATGGCTTTGGCATAGGCGCCTACAGCGACCGTGCTTTCCGTGGCAAGAACAGCAATTCTCCGGTTGCGGGTGGCGGCGAGGGCAGCGGCGGCTCCCGGCTCGATCACGCCCAGCACTGGCATGTTACCACTTTGTAGAACCGGAATGGCATGGGCCGAAGCCGTATTGCAGGCAACCACCAACAGTTTAATCCCCCGCTCAACCAGCAGGGATGAGGCCTGCCGCGCATAGCGGATGATGGTTTCCGGGCTTTTGGTGCCGTAAGGCAGACGGGCGGTGTCGCCAAGATAGATGAAATCTTCCTGCGGCAAACGCTCGCGCAGGGCGCGGAGTACGGTCAGCCCGCCAACGCCACTATCGAAAACCCCAATCGGTAAAGCATTCATAACCAGTCCTCAGCTTTCAGAACACGGGCCAATGTCAGCACCCGCACTGTACTTGCACCAGCCTGGAGCAGGGCGCCAGCAGCTTCTTTGAGCGTGGCGCCCGTGGTCATGACATCGTCCACCAGCAGCACCCTTTTGTCTTTGACAATAGGGGTGGCGACAAAAGCGCCACGCAGGTTTTTCAGCCGCTCGCTGCGGTGGAGTTTGACTTGTGGCGTGGTAGGGCGAATGCGGGTCAGGGCCTGCAGCGCCGGAGTTTTATCAAACTGCCGGGCAATGGCCAGAGCCAGCAGGGCAGCCTGATTATATTTCCGCCGCACCAGCCGCCAGCGATGCAGCGGCACCGGAACAATCACATCCGTTTCGGCCAGCAGGTCGGCGGCGGCCCGGTTGAGCCAGGGCAGAAAGGTATGCAGCAAAAGAGTCTGGTCGCCATATTTGAAACGGGCGACCAGCCTGGCCGCCACCTCGTTATAATTCAAAGCCGAGCGGGCCTGTTGCCACAAAGGCGGGTCTTCCAGACAGTGCGGGCACAGCTCGTTGCCGCCGCTCATGTTGTTTTCGAAGGGGCGGCCACAGCAGCTGCACCACGGGGCGGCCAGAAAAGTCAGCTGGCTCCAGCAGTGCGGGCACAGTGCGCCATCGGCGGCAACAATCTGGTGGCAATAGCCGCAGGAGGGCGGCATGACCAGATCCAGCGCGGGCAGGGCAAACTCTTTCAGCCGGGCGACAAGCGGTGACATGCATTCCCTTGTGGCGCAGCCGGAAAAATTCTGCAACAAGCGAGAAATGGAGATCGAGGTTTTTGACCGTTTTCTGCTCAGACAGCGCCGTGCCCGCGCCGCCACCGGCTTTGCGGCGCACCGCTTTCTGTTCGACGAGGTTGAAGACCGGCTGTGCGACCGCCTCGCCGATGTCAAACGCCGCTTTCCGCTGGCGGTTAATCTGGGCGCCCATGATGGCGGCCTGACCGCCCGGCTGTCTGGCCTCAACGGGATTGAAACCGTTTTGCAGCTGGAACTGTCGCCAGCCTTGGCCAGCCTTGCTGCCAAAGCCGGGCCGGTGGCAGTCGCCGATAGCGAGTTTCTGCCTCTGGCTTCAGCCAGTACGGACCTGATTATCAGTGCGCTTGATCTGCATTGGGTCAATGATCTGCCGGGGGCTTTGCTGCAAATCCGGCAGGCACTGAAACCGGATGGGCTGTTTCTGGCTGCGCTGATGGGCGGCGAAACCCTGCCCGAATTGCGGCAGTGCCTGATGGAAGCCGAATTGTCGATAACGGGCGGGGTCAGCCCGCGCCTGTCACCTTCTGCCGATGTCCGCACTCTGGGCAGTCTGTTACAGCGGGCCGGGTTTGCGCTGCCGGTGGTAGATCGTGACTGCATCACCGTTACCTATGCCGACCCCCTCAAGCTGCTCTATGATTTGCGCGGCATGGGGGCGACCAATGCCACCCGACTGCGTCCGAAAAAGCCGTTGCGGCGGACTGTGCTGCTGGAAGCCCTGCGGCTCTACCGCGACAAATACGCCGAAGCCGATGGCCGCGTGTCCGCCAGCTTCGAGGTCATTTACCTCTCCGGCTGGGCCCCGCATGACAGCCAGCCCAAAGCCCTCAAACCCGGCTCGGCGACGCATGGTCTGGAGGATGTGCTGAGAACGGTGAGTGGTTCATCCCAACAATCTGGCAATAACCGGCAGTAGCGGAATATCGGCGGGGACGAAGTTGTAGGTGGCGAACTCTGACGGTTTGACGAAGGCCAGCTGCTGCCCTTCTTTCGGGTGCGGGGTGCCGCTCCAGACGGAGCAGGCGAAGAGTGGCATCATCAGGTGAAACTCGTCATAAGCGTGACTGGCGAAGGTGAGGGGGCGGAGTTGGGTCTGGTCGAGGGTGAGGCCCAGCTCTTCAAAGAATTCCCGCGCTACGGTTTGCTCGGGCGTTTCACCGGGTTCGACCTTGCCGCCGGGAAACTCCCATAGTCCGGCCAGTTTTTTGCCGGGCGGGCGGGAGGCGATCAGCACCTGCCCTTCCGCATCAAGAAGGACGGCGGCGCTGACCAGCAGAATCGGTTTGGACATGGGGGAGGGCTCCAATCGCAATAAAGAAAAACCGGCCCGAGATTATCAGGCCGGTTCTTTTGTGTCAGGCTTTTATGCTTAGCGGGCTGCCGGAGCCGGAGCATCCGCAGGCAGAGCCGGAACGCCGGGGGCGGCAAAGCGCTGGACGTTGGCGGCAGCGCGCAGACCATTGATGGTTGCCACCAGCTTTTCCTGCTGAACCTGAGAGAGCAGCTGCGGCTTCATCTGCTCGAAGGTCGGCGGGGTGGCCGGGCGGCGGTCTTCAACCCGGATAACGTGCCAGCCGAAAGCGGTCTTGACCGGGGTTGCGGTGGTCTGACCCTTCTGCAGGGCAAAGGCGGCCTGAGCGAATTCGGGCACCATGGCGTCCTTGGCAAAAAAGCCGAGATCGCCGCCATTTTCCTTGCTGCCCGGGTCTTTCGACTGTTCCTTGGCCAGCGCGGCAAAGTCGCCGCCGTGGTTCAGCTTGTCGATGATGGCCTTGGCGGCTTCTTCGCTGTCTACCAGAATATGACGGGCATGAACTTCTTCCTGACCCTTATAGGATTCGGCGGCCTTGTCATAGGCGGCACGCAGGGCGGCTTCGTTGTCCAGGCCTTCAAAAAGCTTCTTTACATAAGCTTCCTGAACGATCTGTTCCTGGGCCATTTTGAGGGCGTTGATGACTTCCGGCGAATTTTCGAGCTTCTGGGCCTGTGCTTCCTTGATGATGAGGCGGCTGGCGATGATCTGGTCGGTCAGCATCCAGAACACCTGATCCAGCGGCGGGGCATTGGTGCCAGCGCGCTGCTTGATGATGTCATAAAGCTGGGTCACATCGTTTTTGAGAATCGCCTGACCGGCAACTTCGGCAATCTTGGGATTGTCGGCACTCGAAGCCGCTGCCGGGGCAGTCGCTTCGGCCTGCGCCGGGCTGGTCAGGGCCGGAACAACCCGGTTCTGGCCCATCAGATAGCCAGTGCCGCCGATAACAGCGACCAGAACAAGAGCGGAAACCACGTATTTAGTGCGCATTGCTGCAATCCTCACGGGAAAAGGTTAAGGTCTGACGGGTTTACGCTGGAACAGGCGGCCCGGCAAGGGTGAGAAATCAGGCTGCGACGCTAAAGCCAAACCATCCTCGGGACATTGACATAAGCGCCAGCAATCCCTAAGTGAAGGAACCCGAGCGACCAAACCGGTTGGCCGCCGTTGTTAAGGTTTTGATTCTTATGCTCAGCACTCTCTCCCGCCTGATCCTTGGGAGTTCCAATGCCCGCATCGTTAAACGCTACGAGCGCAAGGTTGCGGCCATCACCGCTTTCGAGCCGCAGCTTGAAAAGCTGACCGATAGCAACCTCCAGCTGAAAACCGTGGAATTCCGCGAGCGGCTGGCTAAAGGCGAGACGGTTGACCAGTTGCTGCCGGAGGCTTTTGCGGTGGTGCGCGAAGCCGCCAAACGGACGCTTGGCCTGCGTCATTTCGATGTCCAGATGATCGGCGGCATGACCCTGCACGACAAGTCGATTGCCGAGATGAAAACCGGTGAAGGCAAGACGCTGGTGGCGACGCTGGCCGCCTATCTCAACGCGCTGCCCGGCAAGGGCGTGCATATCGTCACCGTCAATGATTACCTTGCCCGTCGTGATGCCGCGTGGATGGGTAAAGTTTATAATTTTCTGGGCCTCAGCGTGGGCGTGATTGTCCACGGGCTTTCCGATGCCGAACGCCGCGCTGCGTATAACGCGGATATTACCTACGGTACCAACAACGAATTCGGTTTCGATTATCTGCGCGACAACATGAAATATTCGCTGGCCGAAATGGTACAGCGGCCTTTCTGGTACGCGATTGTCGACGAAGTTGACAGCATTCTGGTGGACGAAGCCCGCACCCCGCTCATCATCTCCGGCCCTTCAACCGACTCGTCTGATCTCTATCTCAAGATCAACCAGCTGATTCCCAAACTCAGCCCCGAGGATTACGAGAAAGACGAAAAAGTCCGCGCCGTCACCCTGACCGAAGTCGGCTCCGAGCATATCGAAGAACTGCTCAACGAGGTTGGTATGTTGCAGGGCGGCGGGCTTTATGACGTGCAGAACGTGGCGATGGTTCACCATGTCAATGCTGCCCTCAAGGCCCACAAGCTGTTCACCAGCAATGTGGATTACATCGTCAAGGACAACAAGGTTGTCATCATTGACGAATTTACCGGTCGTATGATGGAAGGTCGCCGCTATTCGGACGGGTTGCATCAGGCGCTGGAGGCCAAGGAAGGGGTGACTATTCAGCGCGAGAACCAGACCCTCGCCTCAATCACCTTTCAGAACTATTTCCGTCTCTATCCCAAGCTCGCCGGCATGACCGGCACCGCCATGACCGAGAAGCAGGAATTCGGCGAGATTTACGGGCTGGAGGTAGTGTCGATTCCCACCAATGTGCCGGTGACCCGCGTTGATCATGACGACGAAATCTATCTGAACCAGAAAGACAAGACCCGCGCCCTGATCGAGCTGATCTCGCAGTGTTATACCCACAAACAGCCGGTGCTGGTGGGGACTGTCTCCATCGAGAAATCCGAAGTGCTGTCGGCGGCGCTCAAAAAAGCGGGCGTGCCGCATAACGTTCTTAATGCTAAATTCCACGAAACTGAAGCCGAAATTGTGGCACAGGCCGGGCGTCCCGGTGCCGTCACCATCGCCACCAACATGGCCGGTCGCGGTACCGACATCAAGCTGGGCGGCAATCTGGAAATGCGGATCAAGTCCGAGTTGAAGGATATGCCGGAAGGGCCGGAGCGTGAAGCCGCCATCCGCAAAATCCAGACCGAGATTGATGCCGCAGCAGCGGTGGTGCGCGAGGCCGGGGGGCTGTATGTCATCGGTACCGAGCGGCACGAATCCCGCCGTATTGATAACCAGCTGCGGGGCCGTTCCGGTCGTCAGGGTGACCCCGGTGCTTCCAAATTCTTTCTCGCCCTTGATGATGACCTGATGCGCATTTTCGGCACCGACCGCATGACCGGCGTGCTGCAGAGAATGGGCATGAAGGAAGGCGAGCCGGTTTATGACCGCTGGATTTCCAAGGCCCTTGAAAAGGCCCAGCAGAAGGTGGAAGAGCGCAATTTCGACATCCGCAAGAACCTGCTCAAATTCGACAATGTGATGAATGATCAGCGCAAGGTCATCTACGAACAGCGCCGCGAATTGATGGAGGCCACTGATCTGTCCGATGTGGTGACGGATATGCGCACTGAAGTCATTCAGGATGCTGTCACCCGCTGCATTCCGTCCGGCAGTTATTCCGAGCATTGGGATGTGGCCAGCCTGCATGAAGAAATCCGCCGTCTGGTCGCGCTGGATTTGCCGGTCAAGGCCTGGGCTGCCGAAGAAGGCATCGCCGAAACCGAGTTGAAAGACCGTATCACCAAAGCAGCGGATGAGCGCTACGCCGCCAAGGTGGCGATGTATACCCCCGCCATCATGCGTCTGGCCGAAAAGAGTGTGATCCTGCAGGTGCTGGATCAGAACTGGAAAGAGCATCTGCTGGCGCTCGACCATCTGCGGCAGGGCATCAGCCTGCGCGCCATGGGCCAGCGCGATCCGCTCAACGAGTACAAGCGCGAAGCTTTCGAACTGTTTGAAACCCTGCTGATGCAGCTGCGCGAACTGGTGACGTCCCATCTGATGAAGCTGGAGATCCGCGTCACTTCGCCCGAGCAGATGATGCCGCAACAGCGCGCTCCCCAGCAGATGCAGGCCATGCATCCCGCTCCCGCTTTGGCTGGCGACATGCCGCCCGAGGATGAGGCTCTGCCGGAAGGCATGGAGCGCCGCAGCGTAACGGCCCAGTCGCAGCGCAAATCCGTTTTCAACCCCAACGACCCGTCCAGCTGGGGCGAAACCCCGCGCAACAATATCTGCCCCTGCGGGTCAGGCAAGAAATACAAGCATTGTCATGGAAAAATGTAAGGGCGGCGTTGCCGCCGGAGAAAGGTAAGATTTTAAATCATGGAATGTCCCGAATATCTGAGGCCTTTTGTGTCCGCCAGCACAGAGCTGGCAAGACTGGTTGCTGATGTCATGTATCGCTGCGTACCAGTAAACGGGTTTTTCCAGGAACGCGGAGGAATGACCGATAACATGCATTCCGATGCGGTCTTCTCCCGGCATCTCCACGCCGTTCTTTCCCAGCAGGGTGGTTGCCATGATTGTAGCGGACTCGCGGTCGGGGCAGCCAGTGTGGGGCTGGAGCCGGAGGAGGTTTGGCGTCAGGCCCAAGCTGCCCTGCTTCCTCCCGCTACCGTCGCCATTACCTGTGCCCGTCATCTGCAAAACTGCCTTCGTGACTTTGGCTCAGTCAGTCCTCCTGCGGGGGTCGTGTTGGTTACAGCGCAGGGAATTGAGCCGAAGATCGCCGGAGCGATAACAGCGTTTATGTTGCTTCCCGCTACGTTTGCCGTACAGGCTGCCCCAATGCTCGCTCTCAGCTTCGCCCGCCTTGCCGCCCTCCCTGATTTGTCATTGTCCTACGGACGTCTCGTTTCTACTCCTGAAACCGGCGAGGTTCGTCTTCTTCCGGCGACGGACAATGAGTCGCAGAAGCGTGAGCCGAGCCGGGAAAACATCGTTCCCGCCATTCCTTAAAGCTTGCGAAGCGCGATATAAGCCGCGAATAGACAATCAGGACTGTGTTTGTCATATAAAATTGGAGTCAGTTCACCTTGACATTTCTTTTTCTGAAGTTCTATGCAGGAGCCCGGTTTTGAACCGTAACGCGTATTAACAAGGAGATTATAGAATGGCTAGTCACAGGAAAACGAAAGATAACAAAGAACCTCAAAAGAGAGATTATCCGGGTTATAAATCCATGAAAGCGCTTTTTCGACTGGTACAAGATGTTGTGCAACCACAGATGCGCGCTTTGGAAGGCCTTGGTTTGGAAAAGCCGGTGGCTGTGCGCGGCGCATTGAGCGCTCCGGCAACCGGTCATACTCGAGGATCCGATTTTTATTACCTTGCCGATTTGCCGGAAGAAGGTTTTAACAAGTTTCGTCTTCCGGGTGCCCGGGTTGAGCCGGTAGCGGGGACGGCAGTTAGAATCACCTTCAACGACAAAGCTGGTCACAACATAGAAGTTCTCGCTGTTCCGGCAGCTTCCAGACTTGGCGTTGACACCATTCTTAAAAACGAACCCGGAGCCTTTGGCGTCGCGGTTGATACAGAAGGCGGAGTTCATTGCACCCAAGCTTTCAAAACTGCAGCTGCTCTCAACCCCACTACCGGACGTACTGCATCTCTGCCTGTTTTGCGGCAGTCGCGTTTGGCGCTAAGCGCTGTTTGCGCCGCTGTGTGAAGTCCTAATGGGCCGTTCATAGGGGGTGCGTAGTTATTAGCCGGGAGCTGCTCTCGGCTACTAGGGGCGCCCCCTGTGAATCAGGCTTGGAAAGTCTCTGCTGCAAGTGACGCGTTTGGTTTCTTAATAACCGGGTGGCGTGTATCTAAAACATTACCCAGTCAATTTGGCTGGGGGGCGTAATTTGTTGCCAATAAAATGACGGCCCTGTATCGTCTCGTCGGGAGGTCTGCCACGGTCATTTTGTTCGTGAGCTAGTGCCCTGAGAAAATCTCTAGCATCAAGGAGTTAGATAATGACAAATGTTAATCCCGTTGCCAATCTGGATCGTATCATCATGATGAAGCCGGTCAGTCCGGCTGACTACACTATCAGCTTTAACGTGTTGGCCAACGATAGTGATGCCGATGGCAATCCGCTGTCCCTCGTTGCGCTTAATGGTGGTGGGGCACTGCCTGCCTATACCCCAGCCAACGGTATCATTTCCGGTAGCAGCAGTGGGGTGGTCAGTTATACCTATTACCAACTCGGTGCGCCTGCCTCTGACAGTTTTACTTACCAGGTGAGTGACGGGCAAGGCGGCAGCGCTACCGGTCAGGTTCAAATGACTTTTACAACTGGCGGTGAAAGTTCGGTTACCGGCACTATTTATGCCGAGTCAATTTTCGGTAACTCCGCTGACAACGTCATTGTTGGCAGTGGTGGGGCCGATCGGATTGACGGGCGAGGCGGTTTCGACCAAGTCTGGTATATCAACTCGACCGTTGGTGTTACGGTCAATCTTGCAACTGGCGTCAATCTCTATGGCGATGCCGCCGGAGACATTCTGCTGAATATCGAGGGAGTTTCTGGTTCTGGCTATAACGACACCCTGACGGGTAATGCCGCCGATAACATTCTTTATGGCAATAACGGCAACGACTATCTGTCCGGCGGTGCGGGTAGCGATGTACTGTCTGGCGGCAGCGGTGTTGATCGCTTACTCGGCGATAGTGGCAATGACATGATTTATGGTGACAGTGGTGCTGACCTTATTAGTGGTGGTGAGGGCGACGACACGGTCTACGGTGGGACCGAAGGCGATCTCATTCGGGGTGATAATGGTAATGACGTTTTATATGGTGATGACGGGGATGACTCTCTCTTCGGTGGTGGAACCGGCACCACAGACGGTAATGACAGACTTTACGGAGGAAACGGCAACGATAACCTGATCGGCAATGCTGGTGCTGATTATCTTGATGGCGGGGCTGGCAACGACACTTCCAGTTATGTCAGCAGTACTGCGGGCGTGACGGTTACGCTATCGGATGATCTTCTGTTTGGTTTGCCGGGGAGCGGCCTTGGTGGCGAGGCTCAGGGCGATGTATTGATCAACATCGAGAACCTTACCGGATCAGCCTATGATGACAGTCTGAGCGGAAGCAACCTTGCCAATACCATTAACGGCCTTGCTGGTAATGATCGTATCTTTGGTTATGGTGGCGACGACAATCTCAGCGGAGGAGATGGTAATGACACCATTTATGCGGGCACCGGAAACGACATTCTGACAGGCGGCAGTGGCAGCGATTATCTGAACGGTGAGGCTGGCACTGACACGGTCAGCTACAGCAATTCTGCTGGTGCTATTGGCCTTACCATCAATGGCAGTGGCTGGATGGGTGATGCCACGGGCGATCAGTTGCTCAATATCGAAACCGTTACCGGCTCTGCCTATAACGATATCATCTATAATGGTAGCAACCAGTCAATGACGCTCAACGGTGGTGCGGGTAACGATACCCTGACGGCCGGAAATGCTGGTGGCCAATTGTCCGGCAACGAAGGTAATGACACTCTTAACGGGGGGGCCGGAGTTGATGTGATTCTTGGGGGAACCGGCAACGACCGTTTGGCTGGAGCGGCAGGCAATGACATCCTGACTGGTGGTGTTGGAGCGGATATTTTTGCTTTCTCCAACCACACCTATGCCGGAAATGATCGCATAACCGATTTTTCCGCGGCCGAGGATCGCCTCAACGTCTCCCCGTTTATGGGCGAGCTTGGACTTGGCTGGTCAACTCTTAATCCAGTGGCGGCAGGGGTTGCCCACTTTGTGCAGAGCGGTACTGCGGCATTGTTACAGTTCGACTTTGATGGTGCTGGAAGCGCCCCCTTTGTCACGGTGGCAACAATCGATAACCAGTCGGCAGAAGCTCTGAATGCCAACAGCTTGATCTGGGCATAACTTTTTTACCCAACACTCAGGCAAAAGGTTAAAGGCCGGGTCAAAAAGATCCGGCCTTTATTTTTGTTAACTCGCTGTTTCTAAAAGTAAATTTTTATCAAGATTTGAGCTAACACACTGTTATGAAAGCCTAATTTTTTGATCTTGGTAAAACCAACTTGTCGCCCCGTTAACCTTGTGTTAACAATCATGAACGAAAGTGCGCACGGGTGGCGTACCCTTTCTTAACGTGACGAGGCTGAACATGTCTGTAGATATTACCGTTGGTAATTCCCCGTTTACTGCAACTTTCAGCACTTTTGACACGCTTGTCAGCGGTACCGGAAATGACGTTATTACCCTCAGCGGGCAATTAGCCGCAGGAACCGCCAATCTCGGGGGCGGGACAGACAGTCTCACGCTTGGCAACTTCGCCAACACCCTGACCGCTTCGAATATTGAAACCATCACCGGGGGCACCTCGGACGATGTGGTTGTCATTGGCAACTCTGCTGCCGGTATAACTGTCAATCTGGGCGCAGGTACCGACAGCCTCACGCTGGGCGACTTCGCCAACACCCTTACCATTAGTGGGGTCGAAAATCTTACGGCTGGTACTTCAACCGACATCGTTACCCTTGGCGCGGCCGCTAATCAGAGCGTGGATCTAGGCGCGGGCACCGATACCCTCATTCTCGGCAACTTTGCCAACACCGTCACTGTTACCAATATCGAAACCGTAACCGGTGGCACAAGCGCCGATGCCGTTGTGCTTGGTTCTGCCTTTACCGGCGTGGTCAATCTGGGCAGCGGGACGGATACGCTGACTTTGGGAGACTTTGCG
>CAYSDE010000012.1:0-24945 GCA_964429685.1 uncultured Pseudobdellovibrionaceae bacterium | reverse complement strand
AAAGCAGCCCAATCACTCTCTTGTCACACGCTAGCCCGAAACGGGGAGCAGTATACTATCGTGGGACTATCACCATCATCGCCGGTGATGAGAAGCTGGCTAAGGATGATCCGTTCAACTACATGAACTCTGGGCCAAGCAATCTGAAATGGAAAACTAAAATTATCAAATGTAGAATAAACTCATGGTCCTCACTTTGATTTAGGGAAGTGGGCTTCTTCAATTCGACGAGCCAGTAAACTTGCAAAAATTAGATATTGCGCTGCCTTTTGCTCAGTTAAATCATGATCCAAGCTATGCGCCTTAGGATTCCTGATGCCCTGATAGGCACCCTTAAATATCTGCATGAAACCTTTTTGATCATTCTGCCCTGATTCAGATCCCAGTTCATCCAGAACAATAAATGGATCATGCAGGGCAAATGCCTGGCCAACCAGTTTATCACCGTCCTCAGTAAGGCCTGTTTTCGCCCTTATGTAATCAAAAACAGCCACAATGGAATTGAGAACCGCGTCTCGTAGATGCCCATTCTGATATTGTCTGTACGAGCTCGCCTTAATGATGGGATGCAATAAATTCTCAAAAGTCATTTCGCCTGACGGCGCCATGGCAGCAGATTCATGTGCTTTAGGGGGCATAATACAATCCTCAATGATAGGAAGATCCAGCGACAAGTGGCTTAACCACGTTACGAATTCTTTCGGTTTAACACGACTGCCATAGAAAGATTCCAAGCGTTTTTCTTCAATACCGTTCTGATTCTGATCAAGCATGTGATCATCAAAATTATATAACTTCAATTCACCAGTATGCTGTGCGTCTAATGCATATTTCATCAATCTCTTGGCGCGGTCTTTATACTTTAAAAAGCTGACTTTCTCTTTCTCGTTCCTGCAGCTTTTGTAGCCAAGTACATACAGCAAAGCATCTGTCATGTTCCAAAGAGGCTCATTCATTCTTAGCGCAAATTCTTGCTTATCTAGCATAGGAAAATTTAAATTCTGTTCCCTTCGATAGTTCTGATTTTGAAAATAATATTCGAGCTTATTCTTCAACTCGTCAGTTATATACTTAGGTATCTGTATACCTGCTCGTTCAGCCCAAAGAAGAAAACTGATAGTATAAAATTCAGGAATTTTATGCTTATCCTGCTCGAATGGCTCAAAATCGTAATCTTTCTCGTATGGTTCGATTTCCCCCTTATCCGTGGATTTCAGTGCTGAGGTAAAGCAATCCAAAGATTTTTGATCTTGGCTGATGATTTCATCCAGTTTTTTGAGATCTTCGGGCTTACGATATTTGTAAAACAGATCGTTAAGCTGTCTAGCCCTGTGCTGTTCATCCTCAAATTCAAGAAAGAGATATAAAACCAGATTCTGCAAAGGTAAGTGTTCTGGAATAATCACTTTTTCAGCATAATTAGAAGCAAGGCTGGTCAATGAATCTGTCATAATCTTCTCCGTTAAACTACTGCTGTCTCTGAGTTGCCGAAAAATTAGAACACTTGTGAGCATATATCCAGCCGGCCACCCACTCCAATCACTGGGCTACGTCTAGCAAGTTGGGGGCGCTATAGCTAATCCGCCACACGGGAAAATAGGCTTCTGAGAAAAGCGGGATATTAGGCGACGAATGGCGCCCCTCTCAGTACGTGGCGGAATTTGGCTAGCGCACAATGCCCGCGGAACGGGGGCCTTTCAGGCTGATTCTCTCAGGAATGTGGGAAAGCGGTATCTGGTTGGCTGTGCTCTCAGTCATCTGAGAACCTTTCTCCAGCCAATTCCCTGTTAAACAGGGAAATAACAGGGAATTTTCGTAATTCGAATGCTGGTTTTACCGACCACGATCGGTGCTGAATCCCGATAAACGCAGAATATCTCGGCCACCCGACAATTTTACGATGAAAAATAACAGGGAATTTTCAGGACCGTATCAGGGAATTATTTCCGCTGAACAGAGATACAATCCGGCATAACAGATACCGCCCTATGGCGGGGCTTGTAGACAGTATCGCCCATTGCGGTAGACCCCTTGATGGACGATAAGCCCGCGCTGTTTCGATCTATGCCCCCGGCGCAGGCCCAGTGGAATCGCATAAAAATCTGCCTCAGCCCGATCGATACCCTTGGTTGCTGCCTCAACACGGAACCGGGCCGCAACCACATCTGGCCGCCTGCCGAGCAGTTCGGCGGGGAGGTTTTCCAGCAGACTTAAGGCTTTGTTTACCGGGAGTGTCGGACGCTCTATGGCAAGGCCACGATCAGGACCCGCCCCCATCAGGGCAGCCAGGTCTGCATCTGTCTGGTCTTCGCCAGCGCGCGCACGGGCAACGGCACGCGCAGCGGCAAATCGCACTTCGGCAATCCGCTTCAGATCGAGACATATTGACAAATGGTGTGAAATGCATCAAGTTAGTAACTAATTACTACCTATTGGAATGCCATGAAAAATAACGGAAAACTCTCTGCTGGAAACCGAAAAACTCTGACCATTGAGGCTGTCATAGAACTTGCGGGGCAACATAATCCCAGCGATATAACCACTGCTGCCATCTCAAATCATATGGGGGTCACGCAAGGGGCTCTGTTTCGTCACTATGCTACGAAGGAGGAACTCTGGCAGGCCGTAATGGAATGGGTTGCCGATCACTTGCTGAATCGTCTTGATGTGGCGGCACGGGATGCTTCATCACCACTGGCAGCGATGAAAGCCATGTTCATTACCCATATAGATTTTGTCTCAGATCACCCCGGGGTGCCGCGAATGATGTTTGGGGAGTTGCAGCGCTCCGGGCATACGCCAGCCAAGCGCATGGCGCAGACTCTTATCCTGGACTACAGGAAGCGCCTTCATTCGCTGATCGAGAGGGGTAAAAATTGTGGCGAGCTTTTGCCGTCTCTTGATACGCAGGCAGCCGCCATTCTTTTTATCGGCATGGTACAGGGTCTAGTGATGCAGTCTATTCTTTCTGGAGACGTGCAGTCCATGCGGCTGGCAGGTCCGTCTTTGTTTGCCATATACCAGCGTGGAATAGAGGTGAAGATATAATGACCATATCTAGCATCAACCGCAGGAAAATAGGTCTTCTGCTATTTCTCTCCCCATTGTTTTTACTCTTTGCTTATGTAGGGGTTAGATCTGGTCCGCTTGCGCCGGTTTCTGTAACAATAGCCAAGGTGGAAAGTGCCGAGATTACTCCATCCTTGTTCGGAGTTGGGGTGGTGGAAGCCAGGTTTATCCATAAAATAGGGCCAACAATTACCGGACGTATCAAAAGTCTGGCTGTTGATGTTGGTGATACAGTGGTAGCCGGGTATCTGCTGGGGGAAATGGACCCTGTGGATCTTGAGCAACGCGTTGTTGCGCAATCTGCCAATATCGGGCGTGCCGAAGCTTCTCTGCTTCAGGCTGAGGCTTCATACAGCTATATCAAAGATGAAGCGGAAAGGGCCGAAATACTTTTTCCTAACGGGGCTGTCAGTCGGTCGATTCTGGACTCCCGGCGTCGCGAGCTGATAGTTGCTGATTCTGCCCTGCGTGCAGCCAAAGAAGACCTACTGAGGGCCAGAGCCGACTATGAGGCAACCAAGAAACAGCTTGATAACACAAGGCTGCTTTCGCCCATTGATGGGATGGTTGTTCTCCGCAATGCAGAAGTAGGCACAACAGTTGTTCCCGGTCAGGCAGTGTATGAAGTCATTGACCCCCAAACCATCTGGATTAATGCCAGATTTGATCAGATCAGTTCTGCCGGCCTAGAAAAGGGGCTGCCAGCTGCGATTGTGCTTCATTCCCGGAACAGGGAGTCGATGGCTGGTCAGGTTCTGTATGTTGAGCCGAAAGCCGACTCTGTGACCGAAGAAATATTGACGAAGATTGTCTTCGCTGCGCCCCCCTCTCCTCGCCCACCTTTGGGTGAACTTGCTGAAGTAACGGTTGCTCTGCCGCGCCTGCCAGCAGCGCCTGTTGTTTCTAATGCATCTATCCAGATTCTGGATGGAGTGAAAGGGGTCTGGGCGGTAAGGGAAGGTAGCCTTACCTTTGTACCGGTAACCTTGGGGGCTGTAGATATGGAGGGCCATGTACAGATCACCGAAGGGCTGTCTGATGGAGAGCAGATTGTTGTGTACAGCGAGAGACCTTTATCAGCCAGCAGTCGTATTCACATATTGAATACGTTCGAAGGTCTCCCACAATGATCAGTCTGGCTGGCCGGGATATCCTGCATGCTTGGGGAAAATTCGTTTTTACCGGTATTGGTCTTGGTCTTCTGATAGGCGTTACGCTTGTCATGGCGGGGGTCTACCGAGGCATGGTTGATGACGGGAAAGCGCTTCTTGATAACAGCCGGGCAGATCTTTGGGTGGTGCAGAAGGACACCTTGGGTCCCTATGCAGAGTCTTCGAGCATAAACGATGATATTTACCGCTCAATTATGCTGATGCCGGGTGTAAAACAGGCGGTCAATGTTACCTATCTGACAATGCAGGTGAAAAACAGGGGTAGCGATGTGCGGGCGATGGTTGTTGGAATTATGCCAAGCACAGATCCGACAGCTCCCGGTTGGCCGCCATATCTTGTGTCCGGGCGACAAATTACACGGAGTCATTATGAGGCTGTGGCCGATATAAAAACGGGGCTTCAGCTTGGTGACAAAATTACCATTCGCCGTAACACATACGAGATTACCGGGATTACAAAGCGTATGGTGTCCTCCAGCGGAGATCCCATGATTTTTATCCCACTCAAGGATGCACAGGAAGCCCAGTTTCTGAAAGATAATGATGCTATTTTGCAGGCTCGCCGTCGTACAATAAATAGTCCGGTGTTTAACCAGCCTGGTGTGCCCGGCCTGCTTGAGGCAACGCTGGCATCCCAGATTTCTAACAGTTATGTGAATGCTGTTCTCATCAGATTGGCACCGGGTTTTTCCGCGGAGGAAGTTGCACAAAATATTGTTCGCTGGAAAAGGCTGACAGTTTATACACGAAGCGAGATGGAAGCAATTCTGGTAGGCAAACTCATTGCAACCTCTGCAAAACAGATTGCCATGTTTCTTGTTATTCTTGCGGTTGTGAGTGCGGCGATCGTGGCTTTCATCATTTACACTCTTACAATGGACAAAATCCGCGAGATTGCCGTTCTTAAGCTGATAGGCACGCGAAACCGGACAATAGCTGCCATGATTCTGCAGCAGGCATTGGCACTTGGTATCATCGGATTTGTTGTCGGCAAAATCGTTGCAACTTTTGCCGCACCAGCTTTCCCCAAATACGTTCTCCTGATCCCTCAGGATTCTATCGTGGGATTCTTTATTGTGATGCTGATCTGTACGTTTGCCAGCATTGTTGCCATTCGGATTGCCATCAAGGTGGATCCGGCTGAGGCAATAGGAGGGTAAAATGGCAGGAAGAGGGATACAGATAGAGGGACTTAAGAAGCAGTATGGTCACGGAGATACGGCAGTTTATGCGCTAAAGAACGTGAATATGCAGGTGGCTGCCGGCGAGGTTGTGGGGCTGATTGGCCCCTCTGGTTCTGGAAAATCGACCCTGTTGAAATGTCTTGGCGCTATTATCGACCCAACAGAGGGGCGCATGACTCTTGGCGATGATGTTATTTTTGATAACGGCTGGAAAGTTGATGATTTGCGGGCGTTACGGCGTGATAAAATAGGATTCGTGTTTCAGGCTCCTTATCTTATTCCCTTTCTCGACGTCATTGACAATGTTGCCCTCCTGCCGATGCTGGCCGGTATTAGTAACGAAGAATCAAGAAATAAAGCCCGTGAATTGCTTGCTGCGTTGGATGTTCTGCACAGAGCGGTCGCGATGCCCTCGCAACTCTCTGGCGGTGAACAGCAGCGCGTGGCAATCGCGCGAGGGCTAGTTAACCGCCCGCCTATTATTTTGGCTGATGAGCCAACGGCCCCCCTCGATTCTGTCAGAGCTATCACTGTTATGCATATTCTGAACCGGATTGCCCAGCAGTTCGAGACATCGGTTATTGTCGTGACCCATGATGAAAAAATCATTCCCAGCTTCAAGAGAATATATCATATAAGGGATGGTGTTACCCACGAGGAAGCTGGTGAAGGACGTGTGGTTATCTGAACTCCGTTGATGGAAGGAACTTCTGTGATACACAGATTATCTCTATGGACGCTCATTTCTCTCGCTATGCCTATCTACTCACCAAGCGTGGCTAATGCGCAGGGTCACACTCATCACGAGCATGGCGGAGCGCAGGTGTCGCAAAGGCCTGAGTCTGGGGATCTCTGGCAAACGGATGCAGCTTTGCGTCAGGGGATGCATCGTATTCGGGCAGCGGTGCTTGTGGCTCATAACCTTGTAAAGGAAGAAAGATTTGGTAGTGATGAATCTAGTCATCTCGCTACTGAGGTTAGTGGGGCGATGACTTCTATGTTTGAAAATTGCAGGCTTTCCACGGAGGCTGACACCAGTCTGCATTCGCTTTTGGAGCGTCTTATTCATGCTGTAGAAGTGATAAAAACAGAGCCACTCTCACCAAGTGGAGTACCTGCGATGATCTCTGTTCTTGAGGATTACCCGCAGCAGTTTAATGATCCAGAATTTATGCCTTTGAAGGACAGTGACTGATACAGTCTTTTACAGGGCTTGTACCACCGGCTGAGTACGCAAAATCATTGGCCTTGGCATGCCAAGGCCAATGATCAAGGTGTAATGCCCCCATTTGGCAAGCGAGATTTAAGAGGGTCTCCGGGCTGTGGGTGGGGAAACCAGAATCGAACCAGAGAATGGCAGATGATTATTATTGGTGGCTCGCCAACCCAAAATACTGATAAATATGATTCTTTGCGGAAATCAGCCGTTGTTCGTTTGCGCCTTTTACCTCTCCGTAGGCTGCGCCAAGACGCTCTAATTCCTGCCGACTTGCTTTATAAAACCATTCACGCCCGTGCGGTGTGTCGCGCATGCCATCAGCAACCCAGGGAATGTCGGGTTGCATTAGCAGGTAAAAGCTATACGGCCGCGAGTTCACAAGCTCTTCTACTTCACCGGAACATTTTCCGAAATAGTGCTGACTCCAGAGCTTGGTAATAAGTGCATTGGTATCACAAAACAGAAAGCGATTAGACGTCTGCTGGGCTAGATCTTCACGCCTGACCTGCTCGGCTGCAATGATGGGCATGTCTGCTTCTGTACAGACATTCCCATGTTCGGCCAGAAACTCACGGGCATATTCAGCCACATAATTTGTTTGGAAGTGATGCGCCAGCTCTTTTGCCAGCGTGCTTTTTCCCGTTGATTCCCCTCCAACAATACAGATACGCTGCACGCAGCTCGGGCGGACAGGGGCCGGAATATGTTCCCATACTCGCCAAGGGGCCTCTCTAATTAATGTTGCACTGACTGGCACTGCGGCCCGCTCTTTATCAAGACAAACAAAATCTGCTCCCAGTCGTTCAGCCAGTTCACGGCCATAATCCTCTGAAGCAAAAACGACGTCGGGATTGTCCTGATAGGTTTTACGAATTGAAGCCATCCATAAATCCCAAATGGCTGGATTATTATAATCTACCGGATGGCGATCTGTGCATTCGACAAAACGGATATTGGGGCGTAACTGTCTCAACCACGCCAGACGTTGCGGCCCCGAAATCGGCTGACCATCGTGCCAGAAAAGCATAACTGTCAGTTCATCTACCTGCTCTAGCGCCTGATCAAAAAGGTAAAGATGCCCGTTGTGCGGGGGCATAAATTTTCCGATTATGAAGCCTTTAGTGCGTTTCATTGATTGAAATCGTTCCATCTGATCATCTATAAAGTCAAATACCAAGTTGAAAGGGCGAGCGCAATGTGCGGAATTGCCGGGATTGTAGATTACGCTCAGCCTGCTGATAGGCATAAAAATCGACTGGTCCACATGCAGCGCCTTTTGCGCCATCGCGGGCCTGATGCACAAGGCATTTTGCTTCACAAACATGCGGGGCTGGCCCATACCCGCTTGGCTCTGCTTGATATTAGCGGAAGCAGTCAGCCTCTCGGAAGTGAAGATGGCAGGTGGAGTCTGACATATAATGGTGAAGTTTATAATTATCGTGAGCTTCGCACAGAACTAAAATCAGGCTGGAATTTCCGCACACAGGGTGACACCGAGGTTGTACTCGCAGCATGGGTTAAATGGGGAATATCTTCTCTCCCGCGCCTGAATGGAATGTTTGCATTCTTTATATGGGACAATCTGGAGGAGAAAGGTTGGCTGGTTCGTGACCGGCTAGGGGTGAAACCTGTGCTCTGGAAGAGTACAGCTGAGGGGTTTGAGTTCGCCTCTGAGGCTAAAGCTCTGCTATCTCAGACGCCACGAGTCAATGAGCAGGCTATGCTTGAATACTTGGCAGTGCCTTGCTTCAGTGGAGTGGCCTCAAGTATGTTCGCGGGTATTGAAAGCCTTCCCCCTGGTGGATTATTGGAAATAAGCCGAACAGGCCGTCGGCAACAGGACTGGGGAACTTATTGCCCCGAGGTCAAGAACGATTACGCTCCTGATCTGGCGAATGCACTTTCAAATGCAGTGCAGCGAACCCTGATCGCCGATGTCCCGTCCTGCACATTCTTGAGCGGCGGATTTGACTCGACACTTATTACTGCATTAGCCGCAAAATACTCTGCACAGCCTCCTGATGCCTATACCATCACCTTTCCCGAGCAGGGTCAGTTCAACTATCAGCAATCAACCATGACAAATGCGGATGATACGCCCTATGCCATTGCTGCGGCGCATGAGCTTGGACTGTCACATCATCTGGTGCCTGCTACACAGGAAACTCTGGCCGAGAGAATAAAGCAGATATCCATCATCAATGACGCCCTTCCAGCCTGGGAGCAGGAACTGGCTCAACATTGCCTTTCTCAAGCGGCGAGCCAAAATTTTAAAATTGTGTTGGTCGGTGATGCTGCAGATGAGACGCACTATGGCTATCATTTTCTGCTTGATCCAGTTGCGTCAGCGTCACCTACCAATCTGATCCGAAAGTTTGGTCATACGGATATCATCAATCCGGCCCGCATGGAAAATGCAGCTGGTTATTTTGACGATCAGTATCGCCGCCTTGCCTTATATTACGGGTATAGCTGGTCAGACAATCCACTTGATAATACTCTGGCCACCACATGTCTGATTATAAAACGCTGGTTGCCGCGCCTGCTCCATAATGGCGATATTCATAGCATGAATTTCTCACTGGAAGCACGGGTTCCCTTTGCTGACAGCGAGTTGCTGGATCTGGCGCATCACATCCCGCCGTCGATTGCATATCGCACGGGAGAAGAGAAGAGCTGGCTCCGACATTGCAGTAAAGGGCTGATGCCAGAAGAGATCCGCTTACGCAAAAAATCAGCACTGCCCAAAGATATGAGGGCTACCCATATTTATAAATCTGAACTGTGCAGACTTTTACCCGATAATATGGATTTTATGAGCTATTTCGTACGCTTGGCAGCTGTAGAGCGCCTCATACAGGCGGAGAGCCAGCCTACTGAAAATGAGTCCGCCTTACTGTTTCGCGTGCTCTGTCTATGTCATTGGCGGCAGCACTATGGGGTTAACCTCTAACATGATCGTCCAAAGTGAAAATTCTACTTGGCAAACCATTCCTCTAGTGCCAATTTCATCTTACCAGCAAATTCTTGCGGGAATTATGCTGGCAAAATCCCAAGCATCTATCTGCCCGAGGCGGATAAGATATGGAGCGAACTAGAAATGCGTATTCTTTTTACCGTGATCCCTGAAAAAGGTCACCTTAATCCCTACATCCCAGTAGCTCAGGCCCTGCAATCTAAAGGACATACAGTCGCCTTTCATGCTACGGCCGATATCGGGCCTCAGCTTACTGCTGCAGGTCTTCCACTTTTTCTGGGCGAGCCAGCACATGCCGAACCGCCCGCCATCAGCCGTGGGCGAAATTTTGCCAGCAATATCGGCAATGCGCAGTGGCTCCGTCAGTGGATCAAAACATTACTGGTTGATAATGTGCCAGCAGCAGTTGAGCCTCTACGCCACCTTGTCGGGGAATTCTCGCCTGATGTCATTATCACCGACCCTATGCTTTACCAGTCAGTCATTGTCGCAGAACAGGAAAGCATTAAATGGGCAGCCGTATCGAATTCGCTGAATCCCGTGCTGAACCCCTCTATTTCCAGTGAACTGCTTGAAACCGTAGCATGGCTAAGTTCGGCGCGCGCCGCGCTATTTTCAGCTTATGGGCTACAACACATCAATTTTCGCGGCTGCGATAGCTTGTCGCCGTATCTCACAACCTGTTTCACTACCAGTGAATTTACAGGATATGAAGTCCCCGGTGTTTCCTTGGTTGGGCCTGCTCGTATGGCAGCGCAGAGAGGGGATGAAACTGATTTCCTGTGGCACAAGCTCAGAGAAGACAAGAAGAAGATTTTTGTCTCGTTTGGAAGTCAGATTTATTACCAACCAGATCGGTTCAGAAAAATTGTTCAGGCTTTTGCCAATGATCGCGATGTGCAGCTCATCCTTTCTGTCAGTGAGCTGCTTGATAGTCCTGAGTTAGGAACGCTTCCCGAGAATGTCCTTGCTGTCAGATATGCACCGCAGTTAAAACTTCTTCCTCATATTGATCTCTTCATCACGCATGGTGGAGCCAACTCGATCATGGAAGCCCTGAGCTTTGGAACTCCCCTCCTCATCGCCCCCATCTGCAATGACCAGTTTCATCAGGCCTGGTTCATCAAAAACGCGGGCGTTGGCGAAGAAATCAGACTTGAAGATGTCGAGCCCGCCCTCATTAATCAGCGCAGTCACGCAATCTTACATGATGAGTCCTTGAGGGGCAGAGTGAGCCGTATTCAAAAAAGCTACCAGATGAATGGATCCGCAAATACTGCAACGCTCATTGAGAGGCTGTTCCCATGCTGATCAGATTGGCGACTCATCTCACCAGCACAATGCTCGGAAACACACCACACCGCGAGACGACCGGGTACAAGCGCAAGTGGATAAAATTCATGCGCCGCTTTCCTGACTATTACCGCACACTTTACCAAACCCATCGCCAACCTCCCGCTGAAAAGCTGGTGCAAATTCATCTTGAACCGACTAGCGGCTGTAACTTGAAATGTGTTACCTGTAATAATGCCAGCTCGCCCTTGGGCAAAGGCAAGATGAGTTTAGAGCTGGCGTATCAGATTATTGATGAAGCTTGGGATGAGCTGGGGCCAGAAGGCAAACTGGGCTTGTTCATCCGTGGCGAGTCTGTCCTGCATCCGCAATTGCCGGATATGATCCGCTATGCGCGCAGCATAGGTTTTTGTAAGATTCTGCTCTCGACTAATTTGATGTTACTAGATGCCTCCCGCTCAAGAAAGTTGCTGGAAGCTGGCATCAGCGAGTTACGGCTTTCCGTTGATGCTGTCGATGCTGAAACATTTGAGGCCACAAGATCCGGATCAGATTTTGATCGCATTATAAGTAATCTTGCTGAATTACAGCAACAAAGACTGGCCTTGAGCAGTCATTGCCATTTCAGGCTTCATGCGTCTCTGCATCGTCAGAGTCTCGAGAAAATTCCGGAGTTTATTCGCCGCTGGTCGTACATGATTGATCAGTTCCGCTTTACAGTAGCCGTCAATCAGGGCGGCCTGTTTACACCTGAAGCCGCACAGAAATTCTCCGGACTGAAATTCGCCACAGCGACAGGCTACCAAATTCCATGCCGTATTTTATATGATTATGTTGGCGTTACCTACGACGGCAAGCTGACATCCTGTTGCGTTGATTACAAAGAACAGTTTATCATCGGCAGAATTGAGGACGGTATCAAACGCGGATTTATGAGCAGTGCCGCCGAAAAGATTCGTCAAGATCACACACAGGGAAACTTCGGCCAGCTGTGCGGGCAGTGCGGATTTAATAACGCGCTGGTAGATTGGTTTGAAGACGAGATCAATGATTACGTAACAGACCACAAGGCCGCTCTATTTGAGCCTAGACACGATACGATCTTCAGACAAGCCCTGGCCAACATGATAGCAAAATTCGACAAGCTGGCCGATACGCCACCGGTTCGTAAGCAAGATTTCTCATAAGGGGCCTGATCATGCGATTTACTGTAGAGAAACTTTCCGAGAGTGAAAAAAGTTCTGCCATTAAGCAGAGTGTTCTGGATGGTCGCTTTATCGACGCCTGGGTATCAGACAGCAGTGAGAATTCGCGTCATGATGTGATTGGATCCTTTTCGATTTCAGAGTCTCAGGAAGGTGTTTGGGGTTCGGTCTCGTTGCCGCTGCCGTGTCTATCTCCGGAGCTTCTGCAAGTGGAAACTTTACGCCTTTATGGAGAAATGTTTTCATTTATTAAAAACAGACCAGAACTAAGGCTGCTCAGAGTATGGAATTTTGTGCCGGATATTCTGGCTCCGACGCCCGGTCAAAATGGCCTCTCTGAAATGTATCATCATTTCAACAAAGCGCGATTTGATGCGTTTACACAGCACTTTGGAGAAGACCGTTCCTTATGGCCTATTCCTGCCGCTTCTGCAGTGGGCGCTAGAAACAACGTACTTACAATCGAGTTTTTCGCTGTTCCTACCATACCCATCTATCTTGAGAATAAGGCGCAGGTTCCGGCTCGTGACTATTCCAAGAAATACGGTGCCCTGCCGCCACTTTTTGCTCGAGGCGCATTATTCGACAATCAAGGACAGCGGTTGTTAATCAGCTCTGGTACGGCCGCGATCAAGGGTGAAGATACACTTCATATAGGCGATGTGCAGGCGCAGTTTATGGAATCTATCGACAATCTGCGTATTCTGATCAGCCAGTTTAACCTCCGTCGTCACGGCGTTGAGTTTGGGTTCGGGCTGGAAGATCTGCAGTTGCTACGTGTGTATTACCGGCACGAGAAAGACCGCGCATTGCTGGAAGATCTAGCTGGCCGGACGGTTGATCCTGATTGCGGGCTTGTCTTTATTCCTGCCGATATCTGCCGACAGAATTTGCTGGTTGAGGTAGAGGGCATCTTCTTGAAGAAAGGCGAGTACGTTGGTTCAAAGCGCAAATACGAGGTAGTTGATGGTAAAATCCGCACTGAATCGATTGAACTTCATATCGTAGAGCACTGCAATCTGCGCTGCCATATGTGCGATGCAATGTCTCCCTATAATAAAGACAAATTCCTGACGCTGGAAAACGTTGAAAAGACTGTTTCCTTTCTTGCTCAACACATGCGAACGGATATCTTTAAGCTGATGGGAGGGGAGCCGCTGCTGCATCCTCAACTGGTTGAGATAATTGATATCGTCAGACGCTCAGGCATAACCGACACAATCCGTTTAACAACAAATGGTCTGCTCCTTTATAAAATGCCGGATGCCTTTTGGGAGAAGCTGGATCGGTTAACGGTGTCCAATTACGCCAGTTCTCCCATGAAAGAAGTCCACATAAAGCTTGCGCATGAGAAGGCACGCCAATTTAATGTTGTTCTGAATCTTAAATATATAGACCAGTTTAATGGCGTCATGATCAAGCAGCCCATGACAGACCAAAAACGTGTTCAGCGCATATATGATAACTGCTGGGTGCGCCACCGAA
The DNA here is from genome assembly GCA_964429685.1 of uncultured Pseudobdellovibrionaceae bacterium. Classification (GTDB taxonomy): domain Bacteria; phylum Pseudomonadota; class Alphaproteobacteria; order UBA2400; family UBA2400; genus CAYSDE01. Next base: position 11,341 of record CAYSDE010000012.1, on the reverse strand, counting down.
GCCTAGTTGTACGGGACGGCATCTTTTTCAAATGTACCCGTGCTGCCTACATGGATGATTTCCGGCGTGAATTCAAGATCTGTCATCACGAGCATGATCCTAAAACGTTCAATGAGGGCGATGGGGTAAGGCTTGACGAGAATTTCTTTGAGAAGGCACTGGAATACCTGAATTCGCCAGAACCCCTTCATTCCTGTTTTTATTGTTTCGGTGCATCGGGTAAGCTTATTCCGCATCGCCAAATGAGCCGCGATGAAGTTGACAATCGGCAATTTGATGAGGGTATATTTTATACTGACTAATATGGCCAATATCGTTTTCATTTCTCCCCATCTGGATGATGCCGTGTTGTCCTGCAACCTCAGGATAATGCGGCATGTCGCTGCCGGAGATACCGTCTCAATCATTTCTGTGTTCACAGACTGTCAGGGCGGTGCGGAGAGAAAAGCCGAGGACATAGAAGCATGCCGACTGCTTGGCGCCATCCCTGTTCATCTGGATTTTCCAGATGCGCCAATCAGGAGCAACCGGTACACAATCATCAGGAATATTGTTTTTTCCGAACCTGGCGGAATCGATCTGGCGTGTTTGCAGGAGATCAGGACTGTTCTTGATAAGCTGATATCAGCCCTAAATCCGACTACGGTATATTTTCCACTAGCCGCTGGCACACATATAGATCATCGATTGGTCTGGCAAGCAGCACAGTCTCTTATCACCAAAGCTGAAATCTTTTATTACGAGGACAGGCCATATAGTTTATGGCCTGGAATCCTTGCAGCACGACTGCAGCATTTAGGTGTTCAGCATAATATGCCCGCAATTTCATCTGATGAAATGCGATCATCAATTGATGACTATTTTTTCCTTAAATATTTTGTGCCTACTGGCAGCGAGCGCGATGAATGCTTGCCGCTCTACCTAGGTGCGCTTGAAGAAGCCGAAGTCAGCAGATCCTACAGATTTGAGTCGTCCATATTAGTTCTTGCGGCCAGCGAGAGTGAGATGCAGTTGGGTTGGCAGGCCGTATGTTTATATAAGAGTCAGATCAAATATATTTACCGTAATATAAATGATTACTTAAATGCAAATCTCACCACGAAGGCGGAAAGTAATACCTCTCAATACTTGGAGAGATTTTGGCAAATAAGCGAATATAGCCCGGAATAACCAGTGGACTTCCTTCCCCAGAAGAGCGTGTGTGTTCATAAAGGAGCACACACATGGGGCAGAGTTTCGAGCAATTAAATGAGCTGGAAGTTGAGGGTCTGGAATTAGCGGATCTGCGCGAATACTGGGCGCAGGCGTGGAAGACTCAACCGCATCCGCATATCAGTCGCAAAATGCTGATCCGGAGCCTGCAGTTCAAAATCCGGGAGGCACACGGCATGGGGTTGAGCTATGACCAGCAGACGAAACTGGATCAACTGGTCAGGGCCTATAAGCGCAGCCGGGCTGAGGGTAGCAAGCGGCAGTTCAGTATCAAGTCAGGCACACGGTTTATCCGGGAGTATGGCGGTGCACGCCATGTGGTGACGGTTCAGGGTGGCCTGTTTGAATATAACAATAAAACCTACAAAAGCCTGTCCGCTGTCGCGAGCGAGATAGCCGGTACACGCTGGAACGGCTGGACTTTCTTTGGCGTCAAGAAGCCTGCGCCGGACCGTTCAGGAGATATCGCATGAAGCCGCCCGTCAAATACTGCGCAGTCTATACCCGCAAATCCACCGAAGAAGGTCTGGAGCAGGAGTTCAATACGCTGGATGCCCAGCGAGAGGGCTGCCTCGCTTTCATAACCAGTCAGAAGGCTGAAGGCTGGGTAGCTCTGCCTGACAACTATGATGATGGCGGCTATTCAGGCGGCAATCTGAACCGCCCAGCACTGCATCAGCTGATTAACGACATCAAGGCGGGCAAAGTCAATATCGTGGTCGTGTATAAGATCGACCGACTGACTAGATCGTTGATGGATTTCTCGAAGCTGGTTGAAGTATTTGACCAGTATGGCGTGACTTTCGTCAGCATCACCCAGTCATTCAACACCACCACTTCGATGGGACGGCTGACTTTGAACGTGTTGCTGTCATTCGCCCAGTTCGAGCGCGAAGTGATTGGTGAGCGCGTGCGCGACAAGATTGCGGCCAGTAAAAAGAAGGGGATGTGGATGGGCGGTAATAACCCGGTTGGTTATCACCGCGTGAATAAAGAGTTGCTACCAAAAGAAAATGAAGTTCCATTCGTCCGGTATCTATTTGAGCGGTATCTGCAGCTTGGCTCAGTTACGAAGCTGATTCTAGAGATGCGCAGCAAGGACATCAAGTCCAGAGTGTGGACATCATCGAGCGGCAAAGCCTATGGCAATAATACTTATAGCTCAGGTGCATTATACAGTATCCTGAGCAATCCGGTATACATCGGGAAAATCAAGCATCGGGACAAGATCTACGATGGCCTGCATCCGGGTATCATAGATAGAAAGTTGTGGGATGCCGTTCAGGAAAAACTGAAGGGCAATACAGTCGAGAGACGCGTGCAACAGCCGCAGCAACAGCTTCTGACCAGTATTATTTATGACTTGAATGGCGTGCGTTACAGCCCAAGCCATACCAACAAGGGCGGACGGCGCTATCGCTACTATATTAGCCAGAATCTACTAAAGGCGCGAGAGCATCCTGCCAGTCTCATGGGCCGTCTGCCTGCCGAAGAGATTGAGGATGTTGTGAGGACTGCCCTGCGGCAGCAGCTCTCAACTTATGACAGCACCGCGCATCTGCTGGGCCTTGACCCAATCAAAGACAGTAAGGCGATTGAATCGATTCATGCACAACGCGATAATATTGATGTGGATGGTGTCATTCGTCATGCCTGCCAGCGAGTAGAAGTCAGTACTGACTCTGCTGCCATTACCTTCAGCAGCTCGCGGCTGGGAAAATATCTTGCAGAGGCGCTGCAGATTACTCTGCGTGATATCACCTCAGATCTAATGCCAAAAATCACAGCCCCACTCTACATCACGCGCCGCTATCGCGGCACCATCACCATCATCGCTGGTGATGAGAAGCTGGCGAAGGATGATCCGTTCAACCGCGCGCCACACGAGATCCAGAATTGGGTGAAGGGCATCGCCTGGCGTGACCAGTATTTCCGTGGCCGCAAGCTTGATGTGATTGCCAAAGAAGAGAATGTCGATGTGCGCTATGTTGCGCGCATGATCGACCAGACCTTCGACATCCGCTGAAAACAGCAACGCGAAAACTCAACAAAATCAGCATTTCCATTTTCTCAGAATGAGTAAGTCTGAACTCAAGCGGACTTGGGCTGACCAATACTGAGAAAACGCAGGCAGAATGGGCATAAATCGCACTTTCTCCAAGTCCGCTTAAGCTACAATTAGCCATTTATAGGTTCGTTCCGGCGCAACCACGCAGTCATTTAATCGTTCTATATCAATGATTTAGACGCTGACTGGGACAGCAGGGATCGAACCTGGAAATGGCCGATTATACGCGTGACAATTTCACTGCTATTTCAATGGGTTGCTCGTAAGAAAATGATCGCATTATGGGTGTTTTTGTCATTTAACACTCTTATTGATCTCATTAAAACAGCCTGAGAAAGTTCGCTCCCGTCACCAGCCCCGGAGGGCTGCATAAGAAAACCTGATATATTTGTATGGACATTGTACACACGCCTGATGTATATATATCTTATATACAAGGAGATTGCTATGGCTACCACACAGACTGTAATCACCAAGACACGGGACGCGGCTATCAATATCCGTGCACTGAGCCATCAGCGCGACCTGATTGACCGCGCCGCCGAGGCCACGGGCAAGAACCGCTCTGACTTCATGCTGGAGGCGGCCTGCCGTCAGGCGGAAGAAGTTTTGCTCGACCGCCGGATGTTCCTTTTGGATGATACGACTTATAGCAAGTTCACCAGTCTTCTTGACCGCGCCCCTAAGGACAATGCAAAGCTGCGTGCCCTGCTCTCGAAGAAGGCACCGTGGGATAAGTGAGTATGCTCAAGGCACCAGAGAAGCTGAACGACAGACACCAGCTGGATGAATTCAGCTGCGGTGAAACTTCTCTGGATATCTGGCTCAAGCAGCGCGCCGCTAAGAATGAAGAGATGCGGGCATCTCGAACCTATGTTGTTTGTGATGGTGAGCGTGTTGTTGGCTATTATTGCCTTGCCGTCGGTTCAGTCGAGCATCAGCGTGCCCCCGGCAAGGTGAAGCGTAATATGCCCAACCCGATTCCGGTCATGATTTTGGGGCGGTTGGCAATTGACCAGAATTGGCAGAGCAAAGGCATTGGTCGGGCGCTGCTACGCGATGCTGTGCTGCGCACTTTGCAGGCTGCCGAGTTTGCTGGTATCCGCGCTTTGCTCGTTCATGCACTAAATGATAGCGCTTGTAAGTTTTACGTCTCGAATGGCTTTCATCAATCGCCCATCGATCCACTGATGCTGATGATCACGCTAGATGAAATTGAGCGCGTTATCAAAAGCTGAGGAGCAAGTACAGCAGCCACGCTACGCCTCATCAATGATCAAATAACCAAATAAAATCAGCATTTCGATTTTTTTAAAATGAGTCCGCTTACATTCAAGCGGACTTGGGCTGGCTAATACTGAGAAAACGCGTGCGGAATAGGCGTAAATCGCACTTTCTCCAAGTCCGCTTAGCTTGAGTTCCGCCGTTTATGGGTTTGTTTCGGCGCAACCGCGCGGTAATTTTATCGTTTAATATAAATGACTTAGACGCTGGCTGGGGCGGGAGGGATCGAACCTCCGAATGGTGGAATCAAAATCCACTGCCTTACCGCTTGGCGACGCCCCAGCAATCCGGTTGGGAATGGCTGCGGGCGCATGAAGGCGCAGCGGGCCGTTCCTTGAGTTCGAGAGTGATAGCGGCTTTTGATTTGTTCTGCAACTGATGCCTTGCAGGGCTCAGAAAATCCGGCCTTCGAAGGGGTGGCGGCCATCTTTGCTCTCGATTTCGACCACCCAGACGTCGGGATCGCGGTCGGTCAGGCGGGTAAGGTAGCTGTCGGCCTTGTCTTCGGGGACGGTTTCGCCCTCCAGCGCGGCCATCCAGCCCAGTTCGCCTTCGGGATTCCGGGTTTGCACCAGAACCCGGCAGCCCTGTGCCGCCCCCAGAGCAAGCTTGAGCGCCACGGTGCCGCGTGCGGGGTCACCCTTATGCACAATGGTATAGAAAACCCCCTGCACCGCCAGTTGGCGCAAATGGGCATCAAGCCAGAGGCGGGTGGGCAGGTCTTCACGCATAACAGAGCAGCCTCGACATTGGTGTTCTTTGCTGGCAGTGTGGCAGCGCTTATTCCCGCGTCAACGCTTATCTGGATCCGAGCTGGCGATGTCTGTTCCTGTTTCCCTGCGCCTGATCGTCGATGCCACCGACTGCCCGGTGAAGGCCGAGGTGTATCGCCTTGCGGCGCGCCACGGGGTGCCGGTAGTGCTGGTAAGTGCGCGAGATATTGGCGCCCCCTTCGAGCCGTGGCTGACCAAAGTAATTGCCGGTGAAGGCGCAGTTGCCGATACAATTGCCAGTGAAGCCGCTGCCCCGGATCTGGTGATTACCGATGATGCCGAATTGGTCAAGAAACTGACCGCCAAGCAGGTCAAGGCGCTAACAACCCGTGGCCAGCGCTGGACGCCGGAGGGGCCGCTGCCGCCCTTGCCTGACCGGGCTCGGGGAAACAGCCGCTCCCGTTTCGAATCTGTATTAGGCGATGAAATCGCCGAACGGCTGAAAGTTCGCTGAATGACCGATAGAAAGCAGCAGGCGCAATCCTGGTTCGAGTCCCTGCGTGACCGCATTTGCGCGGAACTGGAGGCGATTGAGCGCGAGGCCGGGTCGTCCGCCCGCTTCGAACGTAAATCATGGCAGAGAAATGCCCTGCAACAGCCGCCCAAATGGGATGAACATGTCGATCCTGCGGCACAGATAGCCCATGCCGACGGCTTTGAAGAGGGCGGCGGCGGGGTAAGCAGCCTGATGCAGGGTGCGGTTTTCGAGAAGGTCGGCGTTAATGTTTCGACCGTTCACGGCACTTTCTCGCCGGAGTTTCGCGCCCGTATGCCCGGCGCAGCGGAAGACGGCAAATTCTGGGCCTCCGGTCTTTCGCTGGTGGCTCACCCCCGCTCGCCCAAAGTGCCCGCCGTTCATCTGAATACCCGTATGGTGGTAACAACAAAGAGCTGGTTTGGCGGCGGCACCGATCTGACCCCGATGATCCCTAATGCAGCGGATGCTGCAGATTTTCATGCGGCGCTCAAGGCTACCTGTGACCGTTTTGATCCCGGATACTACCCAAAGTTCAAACAATGGTGCGACCGTTATTTCTTTCTGCCCCACCGGAATGAGGCGCGGGGCATTGGGGGCATATTCTTCGACAACCTCGATAGCGGCGACTGGCAGCGCGATTTTGAGTTTACCGCTGCCGTGGGCGAGGCTTTTCTGGCCATCTACCCCCAACTGGTGCGCCGCCACCATACGGAAAGCTGGACTGACGCCGAGCGCGAGTCGCAATTAATCCGGCGTGGCCGCTATGTCGAATTCAACCTTTTGTATGATCGCGGCACGACCTTCGGCCTTAAAACCGGCGGTAATACCGAGTCTATTCTGATGAGTCTGCCGCCCGCAGTAAAATGGCCTTGAGTTTGTGGCCGGTGATGTGTCACATAGACACTCATGAAAAGTCCGAAGGTTGTCTTTGACACCAATGTTCTGGTTCTCGCCTTTGAAGCCGAACTGGCTGAAGGGAGGGGGCAGAAGCCGGATTCTTACCGGCAGACGGCGGCAACCGTCGTCGCTTTTGTCTTCAATCAGCATGCTGCCTATATAACTGCCGAAACACTGACCGAACTGGAGCAGGTAGTTACAGGCGGAAGATTCCGGGAACGTCACCCCGGACAGGACAGGAGCAGCCAGTCGTTCTATAACCGCGTCCGGGAAAATGCCTGGATGGTTGCGCCCGGACAGTCTGCCAATCGCTGTTGGCGGGATAAAAGCGATACGAAGTTTCTGCATGCAGTCAACGGGGCGGAAGCAGACTATCTGGTGACCGAAGATTATCACCTGCTAGCCATAAAATGTTCCGATGGGGCCCGCATTCTGCGGATAAGGGATTTTGCCGTTGATGTGATGGGAGTCAGTATTAAGCAGGACTCCGGCACCTCCAGACCCAGAAAAAATGCCCCGCCCCCGCCAAGTCGGGCTTTTGAGACAGTCAGCCCGCCAAAGCCAAAGATTGTGCGCGACGCCTATGGTCGCCCCAAGAAACAGGAAAAAGCCTCCACTTCCACCGTGCGCACCAGCCCAACTCCTCCGTCCAAAGGCCGGGTGAGTTCGCCCAAACCAAGAGCGTAGCCTTCCCTATTCTGTCAGCCACAACCGCAGCAGCGCCGTCACCGCTTGCGGGCGTTCCAGCGGGCTGAGATGGCCGCAGTCTTCGATCAAAGCCAGTTTGGCGCGGGGAATGGCGGCGACGATTTCTTCGGCCAGTTCGGGTGGAGTGGTGATGTCCTGTCGCCCGGTTATCATCAGCGTTGGCACCTGAATGGCGGAGAGCGAGGGGCGGCTGTCGACGCGATTCATGATGGCGGTCTGCTGGCGGATGAAGGCTTCGCGGCCTACCCGCTCGGCCATTTTCAGCACCACCTCGCCCACGTCCGGGTCGTGGAGGCGGCTGGCGTGAATGAGATAGGGCAACAGCTTCGGCGTCACGCCCTTGAACTTGCCGGTTTTGGCCAGTGCGATGAAGCCTTTGCGGCGCTCCGTCGTCTCCGGTGTTTCAGGCCGGGCACTGGTATTGATGAGGGCCAGCCGGATCACCCGCGACGGATCCATCCGCATGATCTCCAGCGCCACATAGCCGCCCATCGAAAGACCAGCCAGTGCAAAACGCGGCGGCGCGTTTTCCAGCACGTGACGGGCCATGCGGGGGATGCTGTCGTCATGGGTAATATCCATGACGCGCGGCTGGGCCACATCCGCCAGATGTCTGGTCTGATGAGCCCACAGTGCTGCATCACAAAGCAGACCGGGCAGAAAGAGCAGCGGGGGAGTGTCAGTCATTTTACAGAACCATTCTTTCCCCCTCCCCCGCTTGCGGGGGAGGGCCGGGATGGGGGGAGTGAGCCTCAACATAAATCCTGATCATCTCCAGCACACCCGGCATATTTGTCAGAATGTCCGTATTCCAGAAACGCATGACATGCCAACCCGCACTTTTGAGATAGGAGTCACGTTGGGCATCATGGGCAGACTCACAATGCTGCCCACCATCTGCTTCAATGATCAGCCGGTGCGCAAAGCTGGCGAAGTCAGCAATGTAAGGGCCAACCGGAACCTGACGACGAAACTTTACACCAAGCACCTGGTGTTGCCGAAGCTGACGCCACAGCTTTTTCTCTGCATCGGTCATGTCTGCGCGCAGGGCGCGGGCAAGGTCGCGTTTCTGGTTTTGGCGCATGGGAGGGTGGTTCATGGACAGGCTGTCTTCCCCCACCCCGGCCCTCCCCCGCAAGCGGGGGAGGGAGGAGAATAGCCTGACAATATCCTCTCCCCCGCTTGCGGGGGAGGGTTAGGGTGGGGGGAGTCTTTGTCGCGTTTCACTCCAGCCCCGCTTTTTTGCGCGGGTTGAAGCCGCTGGCGGCGGCCCAGTCCTTGAGGAAGTTGACCAGACTGTCATCCGGCTGGTCGGGCAGGACGATGCGGAGGCGGATATACTGGTCGCCATGCGGGCTGACCGGCACGCCTTTGCCCTTGAGGCGCAGGGTGGTGCCGGTGTTAGACCCCTTGGGCACCTTGACCTCCACCAGACCGGACAGGGTCGGAACGCGGATGGTGGCGCCCAGAACGGCTTCATTCAAGCCAACCGGCACTTCACAGTGAAGATCATTTCCTTCGCGTTTGAAGAACTTGTCCGGCTCCACCTGAATCTGAATATAGGCATCGCCAGCGGGCTGATGACCGCGACCGGGCATGCCCTGCCCTTTCAGGCGCAGTTTGGTGTTATCCACCGTACCGGCCGGAATATTGATGGTCAGTTCCTTGCCGCCGGAGAGTTTGATGCTGCGCTTGCCGCCCAGCGTGGCCTCGACAAAGGGCAGCTTCAGCGTGTAGTTGATGTCCCGGCTGTTTGAGGGTTCAGGACGGTCGCCGCTGTCCCCGCCCATACCCATCCCGGCGAAACCACCCGCCCCCCGGCCTTTTTTGCGACCACCGCCGAAGAGGGTGCTGATGATGTCTTCCGAGGTAAAATCGTCCTCGGTGAAGAAACTGCGGGCGCCGTGACTGCGCCCACGGGCCCCGCCGCCGCCCTGCGGCCGGTAGGAAAAGATTTTCTCGTTGCCATCGGCATCAATCTCGCCCGCGTCAAAACGGCGACGCTTCTCGGTATCCGCCAGCAGGGTATAGGCCCCGTTGATTTCCTTGAGTTTGGACTCGGCCTTTTTATCATCCGGGTTGCGGTCGGGATGATGCTTCTTGGCCATGTCACGATAGGCCTTCTTCACCTCCTCCGCAGTCGCGGAACGGGAAAGGCCAAGAACCTGATAGGGATCACGGGTGCTGCTCATGTCCCCAGATGTAAGCCCGACCGGGCTTTGATTCAAGCCAGCTTGTGCGCCAGAGAAGGCACATAGAGGGCGGAGGGCTTATGCGGAGGCAAGGCTGGTCGACATTTATTGTCAAGCTGGTTTGGCAGGACAGAATTTCCGCTAAGGTTGAATAATGGCGGATGGGTGTTTGTCTCAGGACGCAGACGGCTCTTATCCGGATGGGGAATTCTAACGGCCATGACGATTTCTGCACAGCAGGAATCAACAGAAGTCTGACCGGGAATATGCATGGCAAGAGCTGTATACAGCTCATACCCCCGCCCACGAACTGCTGCAAACCTATTGTCAGAGAGTACCCCAATATCCTGCATGTGACACATCTTTGCGGACAAAGCGAAGAAGAGATCGCAGAGATCAAGCGGGTTTTGGTCGAGGGGGAATGTTCTGCTTGTCAGCTTGCCGTCCTGAACTCTGCCGAACAGACCACTGTCCAGAACATCCTCTCCATAGACAATGTCTCCCGGCGAAACATTAAGCTGAAGAGCTGGTTTTTTCTTTTTCTCTTCTCCCGTCCAATCCTGCCACACGACATGCTCATAACCGACATTGTCATGATCCACTGTGAAGAGATGGAGTCCTGTGCCCAACAGAAGAAATCTTTTCTGGGAATTTTCCGCCCTTCCCAGGGCGTTCAATACCTCACGCGGTCCGTAGCCCTCGAAAGCCTGATTAACACGCTCCTTCAAAGCGCAGGCGGCAGAGTCGGCAGGTGTCTCGGAATCGCTCATTTCAATTCTCTCAAAGGCGTTATGGGGTGGTTCTTTCTATGAAATTGAGGGGGGCAAAAGCAAGGGAATAAATCAGAACACGTTTGGTACTGAAAAGAAAAGGGCCGCCCGTGAGAGCGGCCCTCCTCAAGGTTTATGCTCCTGCGGGCCTATACAGCGCCTTCGGGCTGAAGGGAGACAGGGGCTTGGGCTTGGGAGACTGTCTGCCGCCATAGTTGGAAACCATCACCCGATGCGGGCCGAGATTGAACAGGGGTGGCTGCTCGTCGCTGGCCTTGCTGACGGCCAGCACTACTTCGGCCTCGTAGGGCTTCATCGACATTTCTCCCGGCATCTTCATCGCCAGCGCAGTGTAGACCTGCAGACCACGCTGGGCGAGCTGATGCTGCAGCTTGTTCAGCGCCGGAAGTTCCTGAAGATCAACCATGCCACGTGCGCAGACAAAGAAGAGATTGCAGAGGTCAATCTTGTCGCGATTCAGCGCAAAGATTTCTGCCGTCAGGCGCCCGTTCTGATGCGGCCCGAAGAGATCGCTCTCCACAACGTCCTCGCCGTAGCGGATGTCGCTCTGGGCCACATTCAGCCACAGGTCATACTCACCCGTGCCATCTCCCGTGTAGTCAGTGCGCTCGACAAGACTGTCATCCACTTTGCTCTGCGGCACCGAAAACAGCTTGAGGTTGGTGCCAAACAGGGCAAAAGCTTTGCCGCTGCCTTCGGCACTGGCTAGTGCCGTAAACACTTCTTTGGGCCTCAAAATGCCAAGAGCCGCATTGATTCGGCTCTTAAGGCGGGTTTCGGCGTTGGCGGGGCCGATATTGGGGGGTAACGCTGAGAGACTCATTCAGACCTCTTTCAGTGAGAGGCAGAAGTATTTCTGCGTTATCTTCTTGTAAAGAAAGAAGGCAGGGTTGTCAAGGTAAATTATATAATAATATCAAATGATTAGATTATATTCC
>CAYSDE010000011.1:0-25739 GCA_964429685.1 uncultured Pseudobdellovibrionaceae bacterium | reverse complement strand
TGCAGACTAGAACGGCTTGATTAAAATTTTATCTATTACACAGCAAGTGCCTGTGATAGCTTGCTTTTATCATGTTTACAGATGTCGCCGAGCTTCGTGAGTTTTATACCAGTCCCCTCGGGCAGCTGGCGCAGCGGACGCTGAGACGGCAGATCAGGCAGCTATGGCCGGATGTGCGGGGGCTTTCCCTGCTCGGACTGGGGTTCAGCACCCCGTTGCTGCGCCCTTTTCTCGGTGAAGCCTCGCGGGTTATGGCCTTGATGCCCGCCCAGCAAGGGGTTCTGCACTGGCCGCGTGAAGGCCCCAACCGTACTGCCTTAATGAGCGATTCCCTGCTGCCGCTACAGGATGCCTCGATTGACCGGATCATTCTGATGCATGGGCTGGAAGGCGCGGCGGATACCCATGCCATGATGCATGAAATCTGGCGGGTTCTGACCAGCGGCGGACGGCTGATTGTCATTGCGCCCAACCGCTCCGGGCTGTGGGCCCAGTCGGACGGGACACCTTTTGGCCATGGCGTGTCTTTTTCGCCGCGTCAGATCAAAAAACTGCTGCGGGATCAGCTTTTTATCCCGGAACGCGAGGCCAAAGCCCTCTTTTTCCCGCCCTCACAATCCGCTTTCTGGCTCCGTACTGCCTCCCTCTGGGAGCAACTGGGAACAAGCTGGTTGCCAGCTCTGGCCGGTGTCCATATTATCGAAGCCGCCAAGCAGCTTTACGCGCCAACCGGAAAACTGGCTCCGGCGGCGCGTTACAAGCTGGCAAGCCCGCAACCGGCCTCCGTCGGCTTAAGGGTAAGTTAACGACTTTGGCAGGATATTAAGCTTGCCGGTGTAGTGTCTTTCGGCGTTTCAGGGTGTTTAAGGAAACAAGCTCTTATGCTCGCTATTGTCGGTTTGGTCTTCCTGTTCGTCTGTGTCTTCGGCATCTATATTGTCCACGGGGGCAGTATCGAGATCGTTTTGCATGCGGCACCCGCTGAAATCGGAACCATTCTTGGCGCGGCTATTGCGGCAATGATGGTTGGCAATTCGTCAGGCGTCATCAAGAAGACCCTCAAAGACATTGCCAAGGTTTTCAAGGGCCCCTCCTGGAAGTCGGATGATTACCGCGACCTCTTGTGCCTGATGTTCCAGCTCTGCAAGCTGATCAAGACCAAAGGCATCATCGCGGCAGAAGCCCATATCGAGAAGCCGGAAGAAAGTGCGATTTTTCAGAAATATCCGAGAGTCACGCACGACCATTTTGCCATTGAGCTGATTACCGACACCCTGCGCATGATGACGATGAATTTCGAGAACGCGATGCATGTGGAAGATCACATCAACCGCCAACTCGACAAGCACCATCACGAAAGCACCAAGCCCGCCGAGGTTATGCAGGGCATGGCCGACGGCCTTCCCGCACTCGGCATCGTCGCTGCCGTGCTGGGGGTCATCAAAACCATGGCCTCGATTAACGAACCCCCCGCCGTGCTGGGCGGCATGATCGGCTCGGCACTGGTGGGAACCTTTCTTGGTGTGTTCATGGCCTATGGCATCGCGGGCCCGATGGCCTCACGCCTCAAGCAAGTTTACGAGGAAGATCACCAGTTTTATTTCATCATCCGGGACGTGCTGGTGGCCCATCTGCAAGGCAACGCCCCGCAAGTATCAATTGAAATCGGCCGTGGCAACGTCCCCACCCGCCTGCAACCCAGCTTCATGGAACTCGAAGAAGCCCTCAACAATATCCCGCCGGTTTAAGGCTGAGGACACCTTGCGCTGATGGCTTTCAGCGAAGATGGGCCCTGCGATACTGGTGCAGAAAATCCCGGCAGGTTTTTCTGAACACCGAGAGCGGTAATTCTGTTGCACTCCTGCTCGAACCACCCCCCAGAATGAATATTCAGGCAGAACTGCAAATAGTCTTCTGCTTGGTTGGCGACAAACAAAGCTCCCTTCCTTTCATTATTCTTCTGAAAGAAAGCCCTATAGCCCCCCCTTAACGCGCCATATTTTCCACTGCGGATTCTACCAGCTTCTGTTTTTATGCTCGTCTTGCCTGAGGCCAGATTGTCAAAAATGTGCCTTGCCGTGTTGCTGTTTGTGCGCCATGCGTCCTTACACACCGCCTTAAGTAGGCCATGCAAACAACGCTCAGCAATCGGAACTGAAAACGCCTGCAATTTATTGAGGTTCTTAACAGTTTGCTGGGCGATGGCCGACACCCCCTCTGAGCTGATATTTACCTCATATCCACAAACATCCTGCCGCCGCAGGACACGTCCATCGTATTGCGCAAGCATTTCTGTAAGCCGGTAATCAGATCTGTTGTCACTGCTGGATTCTTCAAAGCGGTAGCCTATGCTGCCATCAAGCGGCTCTGGAAACGTGAAGGTTCTTCTGGCAAGAGGGTCACTCATCACATAGTCGAATCCTTCACTGATGCGCGGATCAGTTTCTGGATAAGCCTTCCAGACTGTCTTTAACGCATCCTGCAGTTGATCTGTTTGCTCCTGTGTAAAACCATGCTGCTCCCGCGTAATTTTCTTTGTGTTGCCTGGAATATCAGCAACCGACTTCTCAAAGGTTTGGCATGCCCCGAATATGGTTTCAAAAGCCGTTCTTACTTCGGGCCCCACAGAAATAATCTGCTCGACTTCAGGAAAAAGATTCGAGCATTGATGCAAAGGTTTTCTTTCATATGAGTGATTAAAAAGAGCCTGTAGCGAGTAGTATCTGTGCGCCCCACCGTCCTCATATGTATTTCTTAGAACATCATCCGCAACACTACCCAACGCTGACAGATAACGATCATTATACAGATAATCAGCGCGTAGCAGATGTGGCTCGGTGTAGCCCTTTTGAGCATAATCACCGCCGTGCCATCCACCCTTCGAAAAGTCGTGAATGCTTTTGAAAAAGTCCGGGATAATCTCACCGCGTCGGGTTTCATATAGATTTGATGCCGCCTTACCCATGTAATACCCCTATTTTTATGTCTCCGAGTGGTATTGTAATCGCGTATACTGACCTCCAGAGTCAATGTTTTTTTCGATAAACCGGCACAAATTCATATGTGTTAATGGCGACCATGCAGAAGCCCTCAACAATATCCCGCCGCTGTAGTAGTCTTGTCCTGAATTTTTAGGGAAGGACAGACTGATGGCATATCCACACCCCCGCCCCGGCATCATGGACATTGCCCCCTATATCGGCGGTGAGGCCAGAGCTGAGGGGCAACAGCGCCTGATCCGGCTGGCTTCCAATGAAGGGGCTTACGGGCCGCCACCCAAAGCGGTTGAGGCTTTGTTGCGCGCTGCACTATCCACTCTGCACCGCTATCCCGATGGCAGTTGCGCTGACCTCCGCGAGAAGCTCGGTAGCAAATACGGCATCGCCCCGGAGAACATCGTCTGTGGAGCCGGATCGGATGAACTCATCAGCCTGATTATCCGCGCCTATGCCGGACCGGGTGATGAGGTGCTGTATAGCGAACACGGCTTTCTGATGTACGGCCTTGCGCCGAAAACCACCGGCGCTACCCCCGTCACCGCGCCCGAGGGGCCCGATCTCAAAGCCGATGTTTCCGCCCTGCTGGCCAGCGTCACCCCGCGCACCAAGGTGCTACTTATCGCTAATCCCAACAACCCGACCGGCAGTATGCTGACGCGGGAAGAAGTCACCCGCCTGCAGGCCGGTCTGCCGCCGCACGTGTTGCTGGTGCTGGATGCCGCTTATGCCGAATTTGTAACGGAGAGTGCCTATAGCGCCGGAGATGAACTGGTGCGACATGGCAATGTGGTGGTTCTCCGCACCTTCTCGAAAATCTATGCGCTGGCCGGGCCGCGACTGGGCTGGGCTCATTGCCCGCCCGTCATTGCCGATGTCCTGAATCGCGTTCGTGGCCCCTTTAACGTCTCTTCCCTCGCCCAGATTGCCGGGATTGCTGCGCTGGAAGATGAAGAATTTGTCAGGCACGCCCGCGAGCAGAATACTCTGGTCAGGAATGACTTTGTCGGAAAGCTGGAAGCACTAAGCCTCAAGGTTTTCCCTTCCCCGGCCAATTTTGTGCTGGTGGAGTTTGGCCCCAACGCCGAAGCCGTTCGCCTTGCCCTGAAAGACCGGGGCATTCTGGTGCGCCAGATGGGGGCTTACAAGCTGCTCCGCTGTCTGCGCATAACCATTGGCACAGCGGACGAAATGCAAAGTGTTGCTGTCGCATTAAAGGAAATTCTTCATGACCATTCTGTTTGATCGTGTCTGCCTTATCGGCATCGGCCTGATCGGCTCGTCTCTGGCGCGGGCGATAAAACAGTACAATCTGGCTGGTCGGATTGTCTGTGCGGATCGCTCTCCCCAGCATTGTGCCAAGGCGCTGGAACTGGGCCTTGTCGATGAGGCCTTTGCGGAGGAAGCCGAAGCGGTGCGGCTCGCTGATCTGACCATCCTCTGTGTTCCCATTGGCGCTTATGCCAGCGTGGCGGCAGCCATTGGCCCGGCCTTGAAACCCGGCAGCATTGTGACTGATGTCGGGTCAGTCAAACAGGCGGCAATCCGCGATGTCGCGCCGCACATACCGCAAGGCGTGCATTTTGTCCCCGGCCACCCCATCGCCGGAACCGAGCATTCGGGCCCGGAAGCCGGTTTTGCCGAACTGTTTGCAGGCCGCTGGGCCATTCTGACGCCGCTTCCCGCTACCTCGCCCGAGGCCGTCTCTAAGGTCAAAAACTTGTGGGAAGCCATCGGCTCGAAAGTCGAGATCATGGAGCCTGCCCATCATGACCGGGTGCTGGCCATCACCTCACATCTGCCGCATCTGATTGCCTATACCATTGTCGGCACCGCTGCCGATCTGGAGACGGATACCCAGTCGGAAGTCATCAAGTTCTCGGCGGGAGGCTTCCGGGATTTCACTCGCATCGCCGCGTCCGATCCGACCATGTGGCGGGATATTTTCCTCAACAACCGGGAAGCTGTGCTGGAAATCGCCCAGCGCCTGACTGAAGACCTGACCGCCCTGCAAAAAGCCATCCGGCGAGGTGACGGAGATACGCTTTTCGACCTCTTTACCCGCACCCAAAGCATCCGGCGCGGAGTTATTTCGGCCAAACAGGCTTAGCTTATTTACCCTCGGGGCTCTGCTCGCGGTGGAACTCGGCATTGATGGTGACTTTCACTTCGTCGCCCACCTGCGGCACCAAAGTTTTCATGCCCCAGTCCGAGCGTTTGATGACAGTATTGGCGGTGAAGCCGACCGTGTAGACACTGGCATAGGGGTTCATCCCGGCACCGTTCAGCGTCACCTGCAAAACAACCGGCTTGGTGATACCGAGCATGGTCAGATCGCCGGTGATGGTGCCGCTATTGGCATTGACCAGTGTAATCCCGCGGCTGGAAAACTTGATCTCGGGGAATTTGGCGACATTAAAGTAGTATTCGCCATGCAGCTTGTCCTGCAGTTCAGGATTATTGGTATCTACGCTGGTCGGAACAATGGTGGCCTCCACCATGCTGCGCCGGGGATCGGCGGCATCCAGCTGCAGCTTGGCATCAAAGTTATTAAAGCGGCCAACATAGCTGGAATACCCCAGATGGTTGATCTGGAAAATGATGGCGGCATGGCTTTTATCCAGCGTGTAGCTGCCAGTCGCCGCCGGAGAAAGCCGCGAGTCTGCCAGCGCCGGAGCGCTGAGGGCCAAGGTGGCAAGAATCAAGGTTGAGAAAATACGCATGGATCAGCTCCCTCTCTGGTGACTTCAGGCAAATACTGGTATGTTTTCATGCCAAAGGTCAAGAGAGGAAGGGCATGCAGGACATTATTTCGCGCCTTGAAGAACGCCGCCGTCAGGCTATGGCCGGAGGTGGCGAGAAGCGGGTGGCTGCTCAGCACGCCAAAGGCAAGCTGACGGCCCGCGAACGCCTCGAAGTTCTGCTGGATGAAGGTTCGTTTGAAGAATGGGGCATGTTCGTTGAGCATCGCTGCAGTGATTTCGGCATGGAGCAGCAGCGTTTTCCCGGCGATGGGGTGGTGACCGGCTTTGGCACCATCAACGGACGAACGGTTTATGTCTTCTCGCAGGATTTCACAGTCTTCGGCGGTGCCCTCTCGGAGGCCCATGCCGAAAAAATCTGCCGCGTCATGGATCAGGCGCTGAAAGTCGGAGCGCCGGTTATCGGCCTCAATGATTCCGGTGGCGCCCGCATTCAGGAAGGTGTGGCCTCGCTGGCTGGTTATACCGATGTTTTCCAGCGCAACGTGCTGGCTTCTGGTGTCATTCCGCAAATCTCGCTCATCATGGGGCCCTGTGCCGGAGGCGCGGTTTATTCTCCCGCCATGACCGATTTCATTTTCATGGTACAGGACAGCGCTTACATGTTTGTCACCGGCCCGGACGTGGTGAAAACCGTAACGCATGAGGCCGTGACCCATGAAGAACTGGGCGGCGCCAGCACTCATACCCGTAAATCCGGCGTCGCTGATCTGGCTTTTATCAACGATATTGAAGCGCTGATGGAAACCCGCCGCCTGATTGACTTTCTGCCTGCTTCCAACCGCGCCCCCGCTCCTGCCCGCAAGACTACCGACCCGGTTGACCGGCTGGAGCCGGCGCTTGACAGTCTGGTCCCCGCCAACGCCAATCAGCCTTATGACATGAAAGAGCTGATCCACAAGGTCGTCGATGAAGGGGATTTTCTGGAGTTGCAGCCCAATTATGCAGGCAACATCATCATCGGGTTTGGCCACATGAATGGGCAGACGGTGGGCTTTGTCGCCAATCAGCCGCTGGTGCTGGCCGGTTGCCTTGATATTGCGTCCTCCACCAAAGCGGCGCGTTTTGTGCGCTTCTGCGACTGTTTCAATATTCCGCTGGTGACTTTTGTCGATGTTCCCGGCTTCCTGCCCGGTACTGCACAAGAGCATGGGGGAATCATCAAACACGGTTCGAAGCTGCTCTATGCCTATGCCGAAGCGACCGTGCCCAAGGTTACGGTCATCACTCGTAAGGCCTATGGCGGCGCCTATTGCGTCATGTCTTCCAAGAATCTGCGCGGTGATCTCAATTATGCCTGGCCCTCGGCCCAGATTGCTGTCATGGGAGCCAAAGGCGCGGTTGAAATCATCTTCCGGGGTGACCTCGGCGATGCCAATAAAACCGCCGCCCGCGTCAAGGAGTATGAAGAGAAGTTTGCCAGTCCCTTTGTCGCCGCCGGGCGCGGCTTTGTGGATGATGTGATAGAGCCCGCCGAAACCCGCAAGCGCCTGATCCGGGCGCTGGCCAGCCTCAAAGACAAACAACTCGAAAACCCGTGGAAAAAACACGACAACATCCCGCTATAAGGAAACCTGATGACTATCAATGCAATCGAAGCCAAGCTGCAGTCCCGCCTGACCGACTTTGCCGCCCTGCGCGCCAAGGTCAAATTTGATCTGGACGGCGAAGGAATTATTTTCATCAATGGTAGCACCATGCCGGTAGAAATTTCCCGCACCGATGGGGAGGCAGACTGCACCATTGGCATTAGCGCCGAAAACATGCTGAAGCTGCTGGAAGGCCAGCTTAACCCCACTGTCGCCTTCACCCTCGGCAAGCTCAAGGTCAAGGGCTCCATGGGACTGGCGCTGAAGCTGGCGAGCATTCTTGAGGATTAGGCGTGTCATCAACTAGATATAATCTTTTTAAACAAACCACGTCATCCCGGCGAAAGCCGGGATCCACGGTCAGGCAAGCGCTATCTTCAAGATGGATCCCGGCTTACGCCGGGATGACGTATTTTGGAAATGCCTTGATTGATGACAGGCTTTAGCCATGTTCAAGAAAATCCTCATTGCCAACCGTGGCGAAATTGCCTGCCGGATCATCAGAACGGCGCGGCAGATGGGGATGAGGACGGTTGCCGTATACTCGGCGGCAGATGCGGACGCCCTGCATGTCGAAATGGCGGATGAGGCCATTGCCATTGGCGGCGCCGCCGCCGCAGACAGTTATCTCTCCATTGATAAAATTGTTGCCGCCTGCAGACAGAGCGGGGCCGAAGCGGTGCATCCCGGCTATGGCTTCCTGTCCGAGAATCCGAAATTCTGTCAGGCACTAACGGAAGCAGGAATCATCTTCGTCGGCCCGTCCACCGGGGCCATTCTGGCAATGGGCGACAAGATTGCTGCCAAAAAGCTGGCGACTGAGGCCGGGGTTTCAACCGTGCCGGGGTTTTTGGGTGCGCTGGCCTCGCCGGAGGAGGCGGTGAAAGTAGCGCGGAACATCGGCTATCCCGTCATCCTCAAACCCTCAGCCGGCGGCGGCGGCAAGGGTATGCGGGTTGCCCGCAGTGACGACGAGGTGCGCGAAGGACTGACCAGCGCGATGAGCGAAGCACAATCCAGCTTCGGCGATAACCGCGTTTTCATTGAGCGTTATATCGAAAATCCGCGTCATATCGAAATCCAGATTCTCGGCGACCGTCATGGCACGGTGGTCGCCCTGCATGAGCGCGAATGTTCCCTGCAGCGCCGTCATCAGAAAGTGGTGGAAGAAGCCCCCTCGCCTTTCCTTGACGCCGCCACCCGCAGCGCGATGAGCGAACAGGCGGTCAAACTGGCGAAGAGCGCCGGATATTATTCAGCGGGAACGGTGGAATTCATCGTCGCGCCGGATCGCAGCTTTTATTTTCTGGAGATGAATACGCGGCTGCAGGTCGAGCATCCGGTTACAGAAATGGTCACCGGACTTGATCTGGTGGAGTGGATGATCCGGGTAGCCGCTGGCGAGAAACTGCCTTTCACCACGGTGCCGCTCAATGGCCATGCCATTGAGGTGCGCGTCTATGCTGAAGACCCTTCCCGCAACTTTCTGCCCGCGCTGGGCCGTCTGACCCGGTTGCGCCCACCCGCCCCGCGTGAAGGTCTGCGCCTTGATACCGGCATCCGCGAAGGCAGCGAAATCAGCCGCTATTATGATCCCATGATCGCCAAGCTGATTGCCTATGGCCCCGACCGCACAACGGCCATTGCCCGTCTGGCAGAAGCGCTGGATGAGTACGAGATTCAGGGACTGCGTCATAACCTCACTTTTCTTGCTGCGCTGATCCGTCATCCGCGCTTTGCCAGCTTTGATTTCAGCACCGCGTTTCTGGGCAGCGAATACCCGCAGGGATTTACGAATGGGGTGTTAAGCGAAATCCAGTTGGCCCGCGTGCTGGCCGTAGTGGGTACAGTGCATCACCGGCTGCATCACGAAAGCCGCGACTACGTCATTCATGTCAATAAGACCGCCCACCGTCTTACGGTCAGCGGCCACTCTGTCCGCGTCAATGATGTCGATCATATGCTGGTCAGCACATGGCAAACCCATGAAACGCTGTGGCGCGGCACCGTCGATGGCGAAACAATGGCGGTTCTGATAACCCGCGACAGTCTGCATTATCAGGTACGTTATGCCGGATGTGACCTGAAACTGACTCCACTAACCGCCCGCGCCGCCGAACTTATGGCGCGGATGCCGGAGAAACTGCCGCCCGATCTCTCTCGCTTCCTCCTCTCGCCGATGCCCGGTCTGTTGCTGCAACTACAGGTAGCCGCTGGCGACGAAGTCAAAGCCGGTCAGGTGCTGGCCGTCGTGGAAGCCATGAAAATGGAGAATGTATTGCGGGCGCCGCAGGATGCCAAAGTGGCCAAGCTTCATGCCTCGGTCGGCAACAGTTTGTCGGTCGATCAGATTATTCTGGAGTTTGAGTCCCGGACAGCCGGATAAATTCAGCCAGATTGTCAATTTCCTGCCGGAAGTGCTGGCGACGTTGGGCCAAGTCTTCAGGTTCGCCCCATTTCCGGCTTTGAAACAGCTCTTCGCAGAGAGCGGCAGCATAGGCTGCTTCCGCATCAACCGCACCCTCAACCAGAGCCAGCGCCAGCAACGACGAGCCGAGCAGACCGCCGCCTTGGGCCAGCGCACAAAGGCGGAAATCATCATAGCGGCTGACATGATGGCGCAATTTCTCCAACAGGGCCGGAGATTGAGGACGGGACGCCAGACCGGGAATAATCGTTATCTGCTCGCCGGTCAGTTGCTCAACCCAATCCAGCACCGGACGCCAGGCCAAAGTCTGCGCCCGTACCAGATCGGCTGGTTCGTCAGCGCGGTAAAACAACAGGTCCGTCTCGACATAACCCAGCCAGCCTTCCACCACACTGTCCTGGCTTTTGGCGACATGATCGAGGGTGGTGTTGGCATATTTCAGCAGGTCGGACTGGTATTTGGAATTTTTGGTATGAACGCGCTGCCATTCGGCGGCGATGCGGTCGGCCATGCGTTTGTTCGGCATCACCAGCAGATTACCCGCTGGAGTTTTCAAAATCTCTCCGTCAATATGAGCGGCAAGATTGAGGTTGTAATCCAGCCGGGGCTGCGCACTCATGCCAGCAGCTCCCGCACCCGGTCAACCACCTCGGCAGGTGTACGAGCCAGACAGTCAGCCCCCGCCGCCAGAATTCTGTCTTCAGACAGAGAACCCCAGGTGACACCAATCACCTTAACCCCGGCATTCTTGCCGGTTTGAATGTCAATCGTGCTGTCCCCCACCAGAACCGTATCCTTGCGATCTGCGCCGGTGGCAGCCATGGCGTTGAGGATCATGTCGGGTGAGGGTTTGGTGGCCGAATTGCTGCTGTTCTGCAGTGTGACAAAATAGCGGTCAATCCCATTGGTTTTCAGAACAGCGGCTAATCCATGCGCCTGCTTGTTGGTAGCAACACCGAGCAGATAATTCTGGTCATACAGTGTCTTCAGCATCTCCTTGATGCCGTCATAAACCGGCTCAACAATCGCGCCGCTATCGCGCTCGCCAACCAGTGTGGCCCGCATATGGTCATAGGCTTTCTGCAGCTGTTCGCCAGTCATATGCCCATCAAGCGTCTTTAAAAAGTCTTCAAAGGTCATGCTGAGAAAGTCATTCATCCTGCTTTCAAGCGGCACTGTTGCCCCAACATGGGCAAAAGACTCCTTGGCCACCCGCACCAGAAATGCATGGCTGTTGGCCAGCGTGCCATCGCAATCAAACATCACCAGCTTCAACGGCTTTGTCATTCAGATAGTCTCCCCTCAATCGCCCCGCAACGCCTTAAAGGGATCCTCGTCGGTGTGGCCGGAGAAGCCGAAATGGCTGAAGGCGGGTTTGAAATGATCCGGCAGCGGCGCCACGGCATCAATCATCCCGCCCTTGGGATGGGGAATAATCAGGCGGCGGGCGAACAGATGGAGCTGGCGCGGCAAACCGAAATCATCCTTCTGGCCATATTTGGGATCACCCAAAATCGGAGCATTGATTAAGGCCAGATGGGCGCGAAGCTGGTGGGTACGTCCGGTCACCGGCCACAGCGCCACCCAAGCGGCAATCCGGCCCGCTGATTCAATCACGCTGTAAAAAGTCAGGGCCCGGCGGCCACCGTCTTCATTGCGCTCCATCTTCTCGAAGCTGCCTTCACTCTTGGCAAGCGCGGCCTCAATGCGGCCATTGGCCAAGGTGGGGCGACCGAGTGTCACCGCCCAGTAATATTTGCGGGCTTTGTGACGGCGGAAACTTTCCGCCAGTTTGCGGGCGGCGTCAGGATGGCGGGCGAGGATCATGACTCCTGCCGTGTCGCGGTCGAGCCGGTGGACGAGGCGGGGACGTTCCTCATGGCCAAAGCGCAGTTCGTCCAGCGCTCCATCCAGATGCTGAGTAGTTCCGGTGCCGCCCTGCACCGCAAGTCCTGCCGGTTTGTTGATAATCAGCACGTCGGCATCGCGGTACAGAATGCGGGACAATAAATCCCTGACCAGCACCTCGGAAACTTTGGGGGCGCGTTTGGGACGCAGCGCCTTGAGCGGGTCGGCCTTGGGCATGGGTGGGATACGAATGCTCATGCCGGGTTCAATGCGGTCGCTGGCCTTGGCCCGTTTGCCATCCACCCGCACCTGACCACTGCGCAGCAGCTTCTGCAACTGCACCTGGGTTAATTCGGAAAAATGACGACGAAACCAGCGGTCCAGCCGCAACTCGCCTTCATCCCTGCCTACTTTTCTGATCTGAACTTCGCTCATGACAGTGCTTTTACCAGTGCAACCCCGGAAAAGACAGCAATAAGTGATCCCATTACCGAAGCGAAGACATAACCGACAGCCGTTGTGTGCTGCCCCCGCTCCACCAAGGTCAGGACATCAAGGGAAAAGGCTGAAAATGTGGTGTACCCGCCCAGAAACCCGACCATCACCAGCACCCGTACCGCCTCGGGCCATTGCCAGACGAAAGAGCCAATCCCCGCCACCACGCCCATCACAAAGCAGCCGGTAACATTAATAAACAGAACGCCATAAGGAAAACCGGGGCCAAGCAGACCGGCAAGAAAAATGCTGGTTCCGTAGCGCAGCACCGAGCCGAGAGCGCCGCCTACAGCCACCATGAGCAGCAGAGACGGTTTCATGACGTCTTGCGCTCCCGCAACTTCGTCCAATACTCCAGCCGCTTGAGGATCTCGCGCTCAAAGCCCCGCTCGAAAGGCTGATAAAATGCCCGGCGTTTCATGCCATCGGGAAAGTAATTCTGGCCGGAGAACCCTTCTGCCGTATCGTGGTCATAAGCATAGCCTTCCCCATAACCCAGCCCCTTCATCAGCTTGGTGGGGGCGTTCAGGATATGGGCGGGCGGAGTCAGCGAGCCGGTATCAAGCGCCGCTTTACGGGCCGCGTTATAGGCGGTGTAGGTCGCGTTCGACTTCGGCGCGGTTGCCAGAAAAATCAGCGCTTGGGCAATGCACAATTCACCTTCCGGTGAGCCCAGCCGTTCATACGCATCAGCCGCCGCCAGAATCTGCGGCAAGGCCTGCGGGTCAGCCAACCCGATGTCTTCACTGGCAAAGCGAATGAGTCGGCGCACGATATAGCGCGGGTCTTCTCCGCCCGCGAGCATCCGGGCGAGCCAGTACAGCGCTGCATTAACATCCGACCCGCGCAGCGATTTATGCAGCGCCGAAATCAGGTTGTAATGGCCTTCCTGTGCCTTGTCATAGAGTGGAGCGCGCTTCTGCACCAGCGTCATCAGAGCGGGCACATCCAGCGGTTTCTCCCCCGCCCCATCCAGCAGCATTTCAACCAGATTGAGCAGATAGCGACCATCGCCATCAGCGAGCGAGAGCAGATGCAGACGGGCCTCATCGGTCAGAGTTAAAGTTTTACCACTTACCTCTTCCGCCCGTTTGAGCAAAGCCGCCATCGCCGTTTCATCCAGACGCTTCAGCACAAAGACCTGAGCGCGGGAGAGCAAAGCGCCATTCAACTCGAAAGACGGATTTTCAGTGGTGGCCCCGATCAGGGTCACTACGCCCCGTTCCACATAAGGCAGAAAACTATCCTGCTGCGAGCGGTTGAAGCGGTGAATCTCATCAACGAACAGCAGGGTGCCACGCCCCTCGGCCTGCCGGGCTTCCGCCGCTTCAAAAATCTTCCGCAACTCAGCCACCCCGGAGAGAATGGCCGACAGCGACACAAATTCCAGCGCGCTGACCTCAGCGAGCAGCCGCGCAATCGTCGTCTTGCCGCACCCCGGCGGTCCCCACAAGATCATGGAAGCCAGCTTGCGATTGGCCACCATCCGCCCAATCGGCCCCTCCGGCCCTAACAAATGCCCCTGCCCGACGACTTCAGAAAGGTTAACCGGGCGCAGCCGCTCGGCCAGTGGGGAACTTGTCTGCAGGGGACGGCTCATACCTGTGGTCTTCCATTCCTTCCGGCCAATACGCTCCGGTACCCGCAGTATAAAGCGACGCCCCTGTTTATGACAACCGCCGGAATAAAAACAGTTGATCTCGCATGAACCGCTTTGCTATAGGTGGCGAATAATACCCAATCGGCGATATGCTTGAAATGAAGGAACACAAAAATGGCAAAATCATTAGCGAAAATCGCATCTGAGGCATTTTCAGACACATTTTCAGAGTTCCAAGCTTTGCAGACCTTGGCTTCTAGGCTTGATCCCGACATCAAGTTGGTAAACACAGCCCTTAAAGCTGCTGGATCTCTCTGCCAAGTCTCCGCTGAGCCCCTCCAAAATCTCAGCACAGGAACGCCATCCCTTCGTCTCAGAGTTGAAGTTGGCCCGGGATGCTATATTGTGCAGAATTTTATCCCTGAAAACGGCCATCTATCGCTGAGCCGACAGGACTTTTCCGAATCGTCCTGCAAACAGGTAGGAAACCAAACCGGCTTTATCTTGGCGAGAAATGCAGATTCAATCCTTGCCCAGATGATAAACATACTGATGCCCGAGCTGAGCGGCCCGGAGGCTGCTAAATTCGTCAAGTCGCTGGCACCGCCGCCCATTACTGATGCAGTCCCATCATGGAAACCGCCTACCCCTACACAACAAGTGCGGTTCTGATACCAAGGCGTTTTAAGTTTGATTGTACCCAGCCGAACAAAGCCCATCATCCAGGCGCAGGCCGGGATGGTGGTAGAGGTAGACACCTATTTTGTCTACTTTCCCTCACCCACCCAGAACCGTATTAATAACCTGCCTGCCGCGCAGGATGCTGACCCGCCATTGTGCTTGGGGAGTGTCGAGCGCCTGTTGCAGGTCTTCAACTGAATTGATGGTTTTACGGTTGACCTGCAGAATGACGTCGCCCGCCTGCAGCCTGACAAAGGCTGCAGCTGACTGGCGGGCAATCTTGGTCACCAGAACACCCTGCTGGCGGTCGCCGTCATAGCCGGTTTCATCAATCACAGCGGGTGACAGGTTGACCACGGTGGCTCCGGCAAAGGGCTGGCGACCTTTCAGCAGGGTTTCATTGCGTGGCGGATCTTCGGGCGCGGCAATCAGGTTGAACTGGGCAGATTCCGGCTGGCCATCATGCAGATAGGCGACAGTTGCCTTGCCGCCGACACTCTGGGTAGCAAGCCGGAACGCCAGCGCATCCGCACTTTCAATCGGCTGACCATTAATCTCTGTCACAATATCACCCACCCGCAGCCCGGCCACTTTCAGCGGGCTGGCATCATGCAGGGATTTGACCAGTACGCCAATAGGGCGGTCAAGACCAAGAGACGTGGCAATGGCCGCCGTAACCGGCTGCACCCCGGCCCCCAGCCAGGGCCGCACAATCCGCTGCCCGCTTTCCCCCGCCTCAATCACGGTTTTAACCAGATTGGCGGGAATGGCAAAGCCGATGCCGAGCGAGCCGCCGCTCTGCGAATAGATAGCGGTGTTGATGCCGATCAGGCGGCCATTCATGTCCACCAGCGCGCCACCCGAATTGCCGGGATTGATTGCCGCATCGGTCTGGATGAAATAGCCGTAATCATTGATACCATCTGCCGTGCGGGCCGTCGCTGAAACAATGCCACTGGTAACGCTCTGCCCAACGCCAAAGGGATTGCCGATCGCCAGCACCAGATCACCCACATCTATCGCATCTGAATCACCTAGTTGCAGCAGCGGCAGCCGGGCCGCGCCAACATCAGCGCGCAGCACCGCCAGATCCGTTTTCTCGTCAACCGCTACAACCGTAGCAGAAAATTCGCGCCGGTCGTTGAGGATTACCTTGATGTCTCTGGCCTGTTTAATGACATGACGATTGGTGACAATCAACCCGTCCGCCCGCACGATCACGCCCGAACCCAGCGCGCTTTCCAGCCGCCGGCGTGGCACGCCCATGTTATCAAACTGCTGACCGAACATGAGGGCAAAAAACGGATCATTGGCAAAGGGAGATACCCGTTCGCTCACCATGCGCTCGGCGTAAATATTCACCACAGCCGGAGCGACCTCTTTGACAATCGGCGCGAAAGACAGAGTGAGTTGCAAACGGCTGTCCGGCACCGTGCGTTCTATGGTCTGGGCATAAAGCGGACTAGCGACCAACACCAGAAACAGGAGCAAATATCTGAACATCACAACCTCACACTTCAGGGGGACGGATGACAGGAGAGCTGACAGCCCGCAACTCCGGCATTGCACTGAGCTTCAATCATGCGCAGGGCTTGGGGATTATCAATCAGGCTTCCGCCCGCTGCATCCATGCAGCTGTTGTAAAAGCGGTTGCATTCACGTGTACAAGGGTCGGCACTTTCAGCAGCGGCACAGCCGGTGAGGAGAAGAAGAAACAGCAGATTGCGCATGGCCTAGAACCTCCTGTCACCCCCAAGGAAATTCCCCAGCACACCCCCGGCATCCACCTGACGCCCTCCGCCCTGCGGCGCGGCTTGCAACATCCGGCCGGCCAGACGCGAGAAAGGCAGACTCTGCACCCACACCGTGCCGGGGCCGCGCAGCCGGGCGAAGAACAGACCTTCCCCGGCAAACAGCACACTCTTGATGCCGCCAACAGTTTCAATATCGAAATCGACCGTCTGGGTCATGGCCGCGATGCAACCGGTATCAACATGCAGTGTCTCGCCGGGCTTCAGGTCAATCTGATGCAGGGTACCGCCGACATGCACGAAAACCATGCCGTCACCTTCCAGCTTTTCCATGATAAAGCCTTCGCCGCCAAATAATCCGGTCAGGATACGCTTCTGGAACTGGATGCCGATGGAAACGCCCTTGGCCGCGCAGAGAAAGCTGTCTTTCTGACAAACCAGCTTGCCGCCCACATCGCGCAGACTGATCGGCATGATGGTGCCGGGATAAGGCGCCGCAAAAGCAACCCGGCCCTTGCCCGGCCCGGTTTGAGTAAAGACGGTAGTAAAGAGACTTTCACCGGTCAGCAGGCGCTTGCCCGCACCGAGCAGCGAGCCCATCAGGCCGCTATTCTGCTGCGAGCCGTCGCCGAACACCGTACTCATGCTAATCGTTTCTGACTTGAACATCATGGCCCCAGCTTCGGCCACTACACTCTCACCCGAGTCCAGTTCAATCTCGACAAACTGCATCTCATGGCCACGAATGGCAAAATCCAGCCCGTCCGTACTCCCCTGCGTCCCGAAACCACGGGAAGAACTGGGCTGCGGCTCGGTGCTGCTGCTGGTGTTGGGAACTGATGGCATGGTCGCTCTCCGCTATTAAAGAATACGAACAGGATGGCGTTTTTCGACGCGCTGTCAATGCGACGTTTTAAAAGAAAAAACCCCGGCGGTGAGGCCGGGGTTGTTTCAACATTTCAGCAGAGGTGCTTAATTAAGCGGCTTCGGCTTCAGACGCGTCAAGCTTGGGGCCGCTGTCTTGACCTTTGGCCGAGACGTCGCGGTCAACCAGTTCGATGATACCCATCGGCGCGGAATCGCCATAGCGGAAACCGGCTTTCAGAACGCGGGTATAACCACCCTTGCGGGCTTCGTAGCGCTTGGCCAGCACGGCAATCAGCTTCTCGGCCATGCTTTCGTCGCGCAGGAACGCGATGAGCTGGCGGCGGGCCGCAAGAGTGCCCTTCTTGCCAACGGTAATCAGCTTGTCAACCATCGGCTGAATTTCCTTGGCCTTGGGCAGAGTGGTCTTGATCTGCTCGTGCTTGATCAGCGCGTTGGCCAGACCCGAGAACAGGGCCCGACGCTGCGAACTGTGGCGCGAGAATTTACGGTGTGCATTACGATGGTTCATTTTCTGCTCTCCTGGTTTGGCCGCCGCAGCGGGCCGGTGGTGTTAGGGGACAGCCTCTTTTACAAGCACTGTCCTGTGGGTAGCCCCCTCCCCGACCCTCCCCCGCCAGAGCGGGAGAGGGAGAGAGTTCGGGCTAAATCAGTACGGCTCCTCCATACGACGGGCCATTTCCTCGATGTTTTCAGGCGGCCAGCCGATGACTTCCATGCCAAGGTGCAGACCCATATTGGTCAGCACTTCCTTGATCTCGTTGAGCGACTTGCGCCCGAAATTCGGCGTCCGCAGCATTTCGCTTTCGGTCTTCTGCACGAGGTCGCCGATATAGACGATGTTGTCGTTCTTGAGGCAGTTGGCCGAACGTACCGACAGTTCCAGCTCTTCCACCTTGCGGAGCAGGTTGCGGTTGATGCCACCCTGTGCTTCTTCACGCGGCTTCAGCTGTTCCTTCGGCTCTTCGAAGTTGATGAACATCTGCAGCTGATCCTGAAGGATGCGCGCAGCCACGGCCACGGCGTCTTCCGGGGTGATCGAACCATCGGTTTCAATCGTCATCAACAGCTTGTCATAGTCGGTCTGCTGGCCAACACGGGCATTTTCAACCTTGTAGGCAACCTTGCGCACCGGGCTGTAGATGCTGTCAACCGGGATCAGGCCAATCGGGGCGCCTTCCGGGCGGTTGACCGAGGACGGCACATAGCCCTTGCCGGTATTGACGGTCATCTCGATATTCAGTTCGGCATCACGGTCAAGGTGACAGATCACCAGATCGGGATCCATGATCTCGATGTCAGCCGAAGTTTCAATCTGCGAAGCCTTGACCACACCGGGGCCGCTGGCCTTGAGACGGATTTTCTTCGGGCCTTCGACATGCATCCGCAGGCCGAGGGTCTTGAGGTTGAGAACGATGTCGGTGACGTCTTCACGGACACCGGGCACCGACGAGAATTCATGCAGCACGCCGCCGATCTGGATCGACGTGAAAGCCGCGCCCTGCAGCGAGGACAGCAGCACGCGACGCAGCGCATTGCCGAGGGTCAGCGCAAAACCGCGTTCCAGCGGCTCGGCCACCAGCGTGGCAACCCGCTCGGGGTTCTTGTCGCTGGGAATGATTTCAAGCTTGGAGGGACGCTTCAGTTCCTGCCAGTTACGTTGCAGCATTTTACAACCTCTTCAGCCATCTGTGGTGAGACAGGTAAACCTCCCAATTCATGACTGGAGCCGATGGCAAAAGCTCCAGCCTCCCGGGAGGTTCCCGATTTCCTAGCCGGTTTTAGATGCGCCGACGCTTGCGCGGACGACAACCGTTATGCGGCACCGAGGTGATGTCGCGGATCGAAGTGATCACGAAGCCAACGGTGGAGAGAGCCCGCAGCGCAGACTCACGACCGGCGCCGGGGCCCTTGATGAGAACTTCAACCGTGCGAACACCGTTTTCCGAAGCCTTGCGACCGGCATCTTCAGCCGCCATCTGGGCGGCATAAGGGGTCGACTTGCGCGAACCCTTGAAGCCGCAGAGGCCGGAAGACGACCACGCAATAGCATTGCCCTGCGCGTCCGAGACGGTAATCATCGTGTTATTGAAGGACGCATTGATGTGAACCACCGCGTTGGTGATGTTCTTGCGTTCCTTTTTGCGCACCTTGGGTGCGGCAGTTTTCTGGTTGGCCATGACTGTATATCCTTACTTCTTGGCGATCTTCTTGCCGGCAATCGGCTTGGCCGGACCCTTGCGGGTACGGGCGTTCGTGCTGGTGCGCTGACCGCGAACCGGCAGGCCCTTGCGATGACGCAGGCCGCGATAGCAGGCCATGTCCATCAGACGCTTGATGTTCATTGAAACCTGACGACGCAGATCGCCTTCAACGACGAAATCGCGGTCAATAGTTTCACGGATACGCAGCAATTCCTCTTCCGAGAGCTGACTGACCTTGCGGGTCGTGTCAACATTCGCAGTCTTGCAAATATCGAAAGCGGATTTCTGGCCAATACCGTGGATGTAGCACAAAGCATACGCCACGGCCTTGTTGGTGGGAATGTTTACGCCGGCAATACGAGCCATGCGGTGTTTCTCCTGCTATTTCATGCGAGCCCGTATCACCAGGCCCTGGACAACAAACCCCGCCCCGAACCTGAATCCGGCGCGAGCGGCGTCCTTATAGGCGGAATACCATTGCCCCGTCAATCAAAATAATGTCAAAGCACGACTGGAGAATCAGGCAACTCATTCAATGGCTTGGCCGCGCCATAATGCAGACCTAGCAGCTGTCCGACAGCGCTGATGCCTTTAAGTACCCCTTCACGAAATTGCCCGGAGCGAAAAGCTGTCTCCATTTGCTGACAAATCCGCTCCCATTCGGCGGGTCCGGCCAAACAGTTAATCCCCCGGTCGGCAACAATCTCGACCTGCCGATCCGCCAAACAAAGGTAAATCAGCACCCCGTTATTGCGCTCGGTATCCCAGACCCGCAACTGGCTGAAAACCTCTATCGCCCGCTGACGGGGAGTGACGCCCCGCAAGATATGGCCAAGAGCAATCGTTGGTTCAACCACTACCCGGATTTGCCCATCATGCCCTGCTTCTGCAGCCCGCACTGCAGCAGTGACGTCCTGCAACGTTGCAGGTGGAAATTTTTTGTTAAACGACCAGTACGGGCTGGCAAGGTGCTGCAGTATCCGCTTCATGTTCATGCCTACCATCCTCCCGACGCCCCGCCGCCGCCAAAACGACCGCCCCCGCCGCCACTCCAGCCGCCACCTCCTCCGTATCCCCTGCCGCTGGAATAGAAAATTCCCCCTCGACTAAAAGCACCGGAGCCAGCGAGAGCAGCAACAGCTGCGGCAACGATGGCATATGTCCAGGAAAGGATTAGCCAGATAACAAGGGCCGCAAGCGTTGCTGCTAAGAAAACAGAGAACCAATTTGGCAAAGAATTTTTGAGTGCCTTTGAAACGAAGAACCCGACACCGAAACTAAACCAGAATACTCCAAAGAATTTGTATTTATTGGTATCTTCCTCAAGAAACGCAGCCATATCCGTCGGCGCTGGCAACGGCTCCCCCTGAATGCTGGCAATAATCGCATCGACCCCGGCAGTAATCCCGCCGACAAAATCTCCGGCTTTAAAGCTGGGAGAAACAATGTCGGAAATGATCCGCTTGGCAGTAATATCCGGCAGCGCTCCTTCCAGCCCGTAGCCCACTTCAATCCGCATTCTCCGATCATTTTTGGCAATGAGGAAGAGGACGCCATCATCCACCTTGTGCCGCCCCAGTTTCCACTGTTCCACCACCCGCATGGAGTATTGTTCGATTTCTTCCGGCTGGGTGGTAGGTACGATAAGGACAGCAATCTGACTGCCCTTCTCCCGCTCATAGGCCTTGAGGCGGCCATCCAGCGCCGCCACTTCGGCGGGCGAGAGCGTGCTGGTCAGATCAGTGACCAGCGCCCGCAGAGGTGGCACCGCAACCTCGGCCTGTGCCGTTCCCAGCCAGACAAAGAATGCCAGCAGAAACGGCAGTATCCGGCGCATGATTACGGTGTCGCCGGAGCAGGTGCGTTCCCGAAATCTACCACCGGCGGCTTGCTGATCGCCTGTTCGTTCTCGACCTCAAAATTGGCTTTGACGTTAAAGCCAAACATCCCGGCAATCACATTGGTGGGGAAACGGCGCAGCGTGGTATTATACTCCTGCACCGCCGTAATGTAGCGGTTGCGGGCAACGGCAATCCGGTTTTCGGTTCCTTCCAGCTGGGCCTGCAAGTCGCGGAAATTCTGGTCGGACTTTAGCTGGGGATAATTCTCGGCCACCACCAGCAAGCGCGACAGGGCCGAGGTCATCTCGCCTTGCGCCGCCTGAAAGTTCTTGAAGGCCTGCGGGTCATTAATCAGCTCCGGCGTCGCCTGAATGCTGCCAACCCGGGCGCGGGCATTGGTAACGCCGAGCAGAACGGTCTGCTCCTGTTGAGCAAAAGCCTTGACGGTGTTGACAAGGTTGGGCACCAGATCGGCACGACGTTGATACTGGTTGAGAACCTCGCTCCACGCGGCTTTCACCTGCTCCTCACGGGCGGGCATGGAATTGTAAGTGCTGACCGCATAAAGCCCAATCAGCGCCAGAACGCCAAGAACAATCAGAAACCCCTTCATCGCAAACCTCACCAGCGGATTGAATGCCCCCGAGGGCAGATAGGGAGAGAGTCCGACAAAGTTAGCAGGATGTAAATAGACTTCAGGGCGTTTTAGAACAATTCTTGCCTACTCTCTACCGTCATACCGGCGCAGGCCGGTATCCACCGCTCCGTACGGACTGGGGTTTGCAGCGTTATGTGCTGCACTTTCTCCCGGCGTGGACCCCGGCCTTCGCCGGGGTGACGATGAGAAGGCGAGTCCTTAGGCTGTCTTGAGTCCGCCTACCAATTGTTCAAGCTCAGCAGCGACAACATTGATGTCCGCCATACCGTCAACGGTGTGCAGTATATTCTTGGCGCGGTAATAGGGCAGCAGCGGCGTTGTCTGGCGGCGATATGCCTCGAAACGACGGCCAACCACCTCGGCCTTGTCATCATCCCGGCGTTTGAAAGCGGTTGAACCGCACTCATCGCATTGACCGGCCAGCTTGGTCGGCTTGAACGTATCATGATACCCGGCCCCGCATTTGGAGCAGGTAAAGCGGCCGACAATACGCTCGGTCAGAGCGGCCTCGTCAACCTTGATTTCAATCACGGCGCCCAAGGGTTTCTTGCGGCGCGCCAGCATCTCGTCCAGCGCTTCAGCCTGCGCCACAGTCCGGGGAAATCCGTCGAGAATAAAGCCATAACGACAATCAGGACGGTCAATGCGTTCGCTGATAAGGCCGATCATGACATCGTCCGGCACCAGACCACCCTTGCCCATGATGTCCTTGACCTGTTGTCCCAACGCCGACCCTTCCGCGATGGCCTGCCGCAGCATGTCACCGGTCGAAAGCTGAATCATCCTGAA
Organism: uncultured Pseudobdellovibrionaceae bacterium; assembly: GCA_964429685.1. Classification (GTDB taxonomy): domain Bacteria; phylum Pseudomonadota; class Alphaproteobacteria; order UBA2400; family UBA2400; genus CAYSDE01. The sequence goes on along the minus strand of CAYSDE010000011.1, from coordinate 3,212 downwards.
CTTTTCCTCAAGCAAACGGGCCTGAGTTCCTTTTCCCGCACCAGGGGGACCAAGCAGGATCAGATTCATCCGCGACGACCTCTCAGTTTGGCCTTCTTGATCAGGCCTTCATATTGATGGGCGAGAAGATGAGAATGGATTTGCCCGATGGTGTCAAGCGTTACCGAAACAACAATCAGCAACGACGTGCCGCCAAGATAAAACGGCACACTCGGCATCCGCGAAATGATGAACTCCGGCAACAGGCAGACGCCCGCCAGATACAGCGCCCCCACCAGAGTCAGCCGACTGACAACAAAGTCAATATATTCAGCCGTGTTCTTGCCCGGACGGATCCCCGGAATGAAGCCACCGAATTTCTTCAGGTTATCCGCCATATCATCAGGATTAACGACAATGGCGGTGTAGAAGAACGTGAAGAAAATAATCAGGGCCGCATAGAAGAACATGAAGAGCGGTTGGCCGTGATGCAGGGCCGTCAGCAGGTTGTTCAGCCAGTCTGGCAGACTGTCCGGCTGGGCAAAGCTCTGCCATGTTGCTGGCAGCAACAGAATTGAGCTGGCAAAAATAGCCGGGATCACATTGGCCGAGTTGAGCTTGAGCGGCATATGCGAGGACTCACCGCCAAACATCTTCTGACCAACCTGGCGCTTGGGATATTGCACCAACAGACGGCGCTGCGCCCGCTCCATGAAGACCACAAAGGCGATAACGGCAATGGCCATCAGCAGAATGCCGAACACCATCCATACCGCAATTTCACCGCTGCGACTGAGTTGGAACATGGAAGCAATCGCCCCTGGCAAACCGGCGACGATGCCGACGAAGATAATCAGCGAGGAGCCGTTGCCGATACCCCGCGCCGTAATCTGTTCAGCCAGCCAGAGAACGAACATGGTGCCGCCGGTCAGGGTAATCATGGTGCTGATACGGAAAAACCAGCCGGGCAGCATGACGGCAGGGGCCCCGCCGGAATTGGCACTTTCAAGCCCATAAGCTACACCCAGCGCTTGCAAGGCAGCCAGAAACAAAGTCAGCCAGCGTGTATACTGGTTGAGTTTTTTCCGTCCGGCTTCGCCCTCTTTCTTGAGGGATTCCATTTCCTTCGACACCAGCGTCATCAACTGCACGATGATCGAAGCTGAAATATAGGGCATGATGCCCAAGGCAAAAATAGACATGCGCGACAGGGCGCCACCGGTAAACATGCTGAGCATGTTCATGATCCCTGCGTCACCAAAAGTACTTTTGACAACGTTGGGATCGATGCCGGGCAGCGGAATGTAGCTGCCGAAACGAAAGACTATCAGCGCCAGCAGGGCGAAAATGATGCGCTGTTTCAGCTCACTCGCCTTGGCAAAAGCCGAAAAGTTCATGTTGGAAACGAGTTGTTCTGCGGCGGATGCCATGTGCGTGGTACCTCTGTTGGAAACCGGAGTTTAGAGCATTTTTGTGATACAGCAAAGGGCGAATGCCCCCTGAAAGAAAATACCCCGGCAGTGGGCCGGGGTATCAGAAAACTTGCCAGCCTGTAGTGATTGCCGTTGTGGCCGCCGGTTTGAACCGGCAGTCACCCTAGGCTATCTCAAGCAGCGGGAGCTGCTTCTTCTTTAGGAGGAGCCAGCACCTTGACGCTGCCGCCCTTGGCTTCAACCGCCTTGATGGCAGAAGCTGAAGCGCCGGAAACTTCAAAGGTCAGCTTCGACGTGACATCGCCAACACCCAGCAGACGAACGCCATCGCGGGCCTTGCTGACCAGATTGGCTGCACGCAGCACTTCATAGGTAATGACCTCGGAAGCCTTGATCTTGCCTTCATCGATGGCCTTCTGAACGCGGCCAACATTAACCACGACGAACTGGCTGGCGAAAATGTTGTTGAAACCACGCTTCGGCAGACGGCGAACCTTGGGGGTCTGGCCGCCTTCAAAGCCGCCAATCGACACACCGGTACGGGCGGTCTGGCCCTTGCCACCACGACCGGACTGCTTGCCCTTGCCGGAACCAATACCACGGCCAACACGCATCAGACTGGTGCGGGCACCCGGATTGTCACGAATTTCATTGAGCTTCATGGCTCATACTCCTTTGAATTACTTCTTGTCGTCCACAATGCGGACGAGATGAGCGACTTTCTTGATCATGCCACGCACGGATTGAGTATCCTCAAGCTCGCGTACGGCATGACGATGAGAAAGACCAAGACCGGTCAGGGTTGCGATCTGACGATCAGTCCGGCGGCTGTGACCGCCTGTCTGCTCGACTGTAATGGTTTTCTTGGCTGCCATGTTCCTGATACTCCCTTAACCTTCCGCCGCTGCCGACTCGGCAACGCCTTCAACCTTGCCGAACAGCTCGCTGACGCGCTTGCCGCGACGGGCCGCAATGGCCCGGGGGCTCTGCGTATGCTGCAGCGCATCAAAGGTTGCCTTGATGAGATTGTGCGGATTGGAGCTGCCGACACATTTGGCAACCACATCCTGAATCCCCAGCGCTTCAAAAATGGCGCGCTGCGCACCACCGGCGATAACACCGGTACCGGCCGGAGCCGTCCGCAGCACCACCTTGCCAGCACCATAATGGCCATACGCATCATGATGCAGGGTACGGCCTTCACGCATCGGCACACGGATCATCTTGCGCTTGGCAGAGTCCGTCGCCTTGCGAATGGCGTCCGGCACTTCGCGGGCCTTGCCCGTGCCATACCCAACGCGACCCTTGCCATCACCGATCACGACGATAGCGGCGAAACCAAAGCGCTTACCACCTTTGACAACCTTGGCAACACGGTTGACGGCGACAAGCTTCTCGATCATCTCATTGCCTTCGTCCTCGGACGAACGGTCACGGCGCTCCCCACGGTGCGAACGGTGACCACGGTCACTGCGCTCGGGGCGATCGGTCTTCTCAGCGGGATTTGTCATCTCTCTACTCCTTAGAAGGCCAAGCCGGCTTCACGGGCGGCGTCGGCCAAGGCCTTGACGCGGCCATGAAACAGGTAACCACTGCGGTCAAAAACAACGGTCTTGACGCCAGCCTTGACGGCACGCTCGCCGACCAGCTTGCCCACGGCAACCGCAGCATCCTTGTTGCTGCCAGCCTTGAGTTTGCCTTTAAGCTCCTTGTCGAGCGTCGAGGCTGCGGCGAGGGTGACGCCCTGAATGTCGGCTTCAGCCATGAAGTTCGCATCAAGCCCCCGGCTGGCATCAAGAT
>CAYSDE010000010.1:13031-26855 GCA_964429685.1 uncultured Pseudobdellovibrionaceae bacterium | reverse complement strand
GCAACACCTTAGCAGGGTGTTGCACTTCGTTTGTGAACTTAAGGAATCTCCGTTGAGGAAAAATGCGCTATTTTCCCTTTTGAAACGCAGTTCCTACAGAGAACCTTCCAAGATGCCAGCCTTCGCTGGCATGACGATTTCTATAAATTGTTATTTACGCAGGCCGGATCACTCCTCATGAAAACTCCGGTAGAAGCTGTCGATGAGCGGTTGAACCAGATATTGCAGCATGGTGCGGTGACTGGCGATGAAGCTGACTTCGGCAGGCATTCCGGCATACAACTCGCCATTGTCAAGCAGGCGTTTGAAATTCGGATCGCCAGCATCGAAACTGACGCGGGCGCTGAAGTAGCTGACACCGCTCTTGTCATCAATGATGGCATCGGGAGAAACCCGCTGGATGATGGCCCGCAGGGTGACGTGAGTCCGTTGTTTGAGGCCGGTCAGGCGGATCTGGGCGGCGGCTGGCTGGTCTTCCGGCAGCGGGCCGACCGGCAGTTTCTGCACCACATCAATATCCATCGGCGAGACATTGGCATCGACCACATAGATTTTGTTGTCGGGAACGATTTCCATCAGCGTCATGCCAGGCGCAATCACCGACCCCACCGAGGAACGGCGCAGATTGATGACGCGACCATCCATGCTGGCGCGCAAAGTCATCTCGCGGGAACGGGTGCGGGCATTGAGCCACTGCTCGTCAACCTGAGTCAGCTCTGTCTGGGTCTGGGTCAACTCGCTGATGGCTTTGGCCCGGGTATCAGAGTCCAGATTGATCATCTGCAGACGGGATTCGCCGATCTTCTCCTCATAGCTGGCGATGCGACCATTGAAATCCGACTGCTGGGCATTGAGGGCAGCCTGATTGCGCTGCAGGGCGAGCAGACGCGGGCGGCGCTCCAGTCCCCGGGCAAGCAGGGTTTCAACATCCTTCACTTCTTCGGCAATCAGATCAAGCTGATCCTGCCCTGCGGTAATCTGTTCGCGCAGCGAGGTGATCATGGCGTTGATCTGGGCGATCTGCTGGTCAAGAATCTGTTTCTGCCCGTCCAGTTCGGTGCGATCGGCTGTGAACTGGCGGCGCTGCGCCGAGAGAATGTCGGCAATTTCCATATTGCCCTGCTGCTCGGCGGCGTCGGTCAGTTCGGTGGGGAAAATGATAGCATCGAGACGATCACGCACTGCTTCCAGACGGGCCTTGCGCGCCATCATCTCCCAGCGGCGCTTTTCAAGAATGGCAAGGTTGGTTTCGCTGGCATAGTCATCAAGCACCGCCAGATCCTGACCGCTATGAACGACATCGCCTTCCTTGACTGTGATTGCGCGGATGATGCCGCCTTCTATATGCGCCACCACCTGCTTGTCATCGGAAAGCCGCACCATGCCAATGGCGTGGGCACCAGTGGCGAGTTCCAGCGTCGCCCCCCACAGCAGAAAGCCGCCAACACCGGCAAGAATCATCAGCAGGCCGATACGGCCCCAGCGCGCCACTTCCGGCGGCGTGGCCGGAACCGGCGGAACAGTCGGCAGATCATAAACTACTGCCGATACCTGGTTTCTGCCAGTGTCGGGAACGGGAGAGGTTTCTGCCTTGTTCGTCATCATGGCGCCAAGCTAGCCCAGCTTCGCCGTTTTCACAAGAAAGCGCACGGCATACTGCCGACAAAAATAGGAATAGTTGTGAAAAGAGCAGATAGTATATGCCTAAAATCCTCAACGATATATTAAGCTCTCTAACGCCGCCTTAAGCAATTTATGGTGAGATGGACTCTGTTGCGTCACGTGATTCAGGGGGCATCCACATGGCTAAACCGGTCTATACACTGGATAAAGTTCTGGCCAAGATTGCGGGCGGGGCAACGTTCCAGTCTAATGCCACAGTCGATTATGGATTCTTTGTTCCCTCCGGCGGCTCACCTTACGGCGCGACCTCTGCCCTCACAACGACTCAGCAGAGCTTTGTCCATCAGGCCATGACAGCATGGGATGATGTCTCCAACCTCCGGTTCTCCCATACCTCAAGCTCAGCGAGCGCCGACATCAAGCTTTATAACGTCGCCAATAACAGCTTTGCCGGGGCACAGACCGGCGACCAGATCATGATGAGTTCGACCTACAGCCCCACCATGAACCCCACACTGGGCGGTTACGGTTTTATGGTATTCATTCACGAGATTGGCCACGCGCTCGGCCTCGACCATCCCGGGGCCTATAACGGCGGCAGCCCGACTTATGCCGCCAATGCCAAGTTTGCCCAGGACTCCCAGCAATACACGGTGATGTCCTATTTCTCGGCGTCCAATACCGGGGCCAATCACGGCGGCTATTTTGCCAGCACCCCCCTGCTCTATGACATCGCCGCCATCCAGAAACTCTATGGTGCCGACATGACCACGCGCACCGGAGATACCACCTATGGGTTCAACTCGACCGCTGACCGCGTCGCTTATGATTTCACTGTGAATGCCCATCCGATCATCTGCATCTGGGATGCGGGCGGCACCGACACCATTGACCTGTCCGGCTTTTCAGCTACCCAGCTGGTTGACCTTCATGCCGGCAATTTCAGCAATGTCGGCGGGCTGACCAAGAATCTCTCAATCGCTTACAATTGCAATGTCGAAAACGCCGTTGGCGGCTCGGGCAGTGATACCATGATCGGCAATGCCCTGAACAATGTACTCACGGGCGGAGCCGGGGATGACATCTTTAACGGCGAGCTTGGTAGTGATACCCTGATCGGCGGCTCGGGCAATGATACTTATTATTTCGGGGTTGGTGACGTTATTCAGGAATCTTCCGGAGGCGGCACCGACACAGTGGTTGCGGCGGTCAGCTATGTTCTCGGCGACAACCTGGAAAACCTTCTCCTGACCGGCACGGCTGCCATCAACGGCACCGGGAATGCCATTGATAATACGCTGACCGGCAACAGGGCCAGCAACCTTCTTGATGGCGGGCTTGGTAACGACACCATGATCGGCGGACTTGGCAATGATTACTATGTTGTCAATGCAGCGGGCGACGTGGTGCGGGAACTTGCCGGACAAGGAACAGACAGCGTTCTTTCCAGCGTCAGCTATACCCTCACTGATAATGTGGAGCGCCTGACCCTGACCGGCACGTCGGCTATCGATGGCACCGGCAACGCCCTCAACAACATCCTGACCGGCAACGCCGCCGCCAATGTGCTGAAAGGCGGGGCCGGGGCGGACACCCTGACCGGTGGTGCGGGCAATGACGTGCTGAACGGACAAGCCGGGGTTGATATTCTCACTGGCGGCGATGGAGCCGACAAGTTCTGCTTTGATGCAACATCCGGCGGACGCGACACCATCAAGGACTTCCGGGTTTCAGAAGGGGATACTCTGGATGTACATGACCTGCTGATTGGTTTTCAGGCGGACTATCTGGGGAGTTTTGTCCGTATGACTGCGTCCGGAGCCAGCACGCTCCTGTCCATCGACCGCGATGGCGGCGGCAGCGCCTACAACTTTGTCCAGTATGCTTTGCTGAACCAAGCATCCGGACTCAATGTCCAGACCCTGTTCAACAATCATATCCTGATTGCGTGAGTATCTGAATAGCATCGTTATGATCTGGTGTACGAGCGCAGCCCGATAATCCCCTCCCCCGCTTGCGGGGGAGGGTTAGGGTGGGGGAAGAGTGTTGGGAAAAATACCCAATTTTCTGACTCATCCCACCCGTCTCCCCCCATCCCGACCTTCCCCCGCAAGCGGGGGAAGGAGAAGAGAAGAGTCATATGGTGCAACACAGACTGTGAAATTACTGCGGCCTGACCTGCGGAACCGGCTGCGGCATGATCTTGGCCAGAATTTCGGCCTTGGGGCCCATCAACTCGATCCGGCCGTCGCGCATGACGATAATGGTATCAACATGAGTGAGGATGCTGGGACGGTGGCCGATCATCAGCACGGTTGCTCCCCGCTGCTTCATGCCCGCAACGGCACGATTCAGCGCTTCTTCGCCTTCCCCGTCAAGGCTGGAATTGGGCTCATCCAGCACCACCAGTTGCGGATTGCGGAAAAGGGCGCGAGCAAGGGCGATGCGCTGGCGCTGCCCGCCTGACAGCAACGTTCCCCCCTCCCCGATTTCGGTTTCATAGCCTTGGGCCAGACGCAGGATCATTTCATGTGCGCCGGCCATCTGGGCCGCCTGCACCACATCAGCCGGATCAGAGGGCATCAGGCGCGAGATATTATCGCGGATGGTGCCGGAGAACAGCTCAACATCCTGCGGCAGATAACCGACATGGGGGCTGAAATCATCGCGGTTCCACAAAAAGACATCCGCCCCGTCAAGCCGGACATTGCCGTAAGCGGGCAGATAGGCACCGACGCAAAGCCGGGCCAACGTCGATTTTCCCGCCGCCGAGGGGCCGACAATCGCCGCCACCTGACCGGGTTTGATTTCGAAAGTGACGCCCTTGATGACCATGACTTTCCAGCCGGGCGGTGCATAACTGACCGCTTCCACCGTCAGATGCCCCTTGGGTTTGGGCAGAGTCATGCTGCTGGCGCGGAGCAGCGGGCGGGCATAGGTATCCCGGATACGACCATAAGCCTGCCAGGCTGAAACCGTATACTTCCAGCTGCCAATAGCGGACTCAATCGGGGCCAGCGCCCGTGAAATGATGATGGAACAGGCGATCATGCCGCCCGAAGTCAGCTCCCGCGACAACGCCAGATAGGCCCCAACACCCATCACCAGAAGCTGAAGACCAAGCCGGACAAATTTGGAAAACGCCATAACATCGCCGGAGCGATCAGCCGCCAGCAGCGACGTCACATGGGCGGAATCGCTATCCGTCCGCCAGCGGCGCACCAGACCGGGGGTCATGCCCATCACGTCCAGCACTTCGGCGTTGCGAATGGCGGACTCCGCCTGTTTGAAACTGCGCTGGGCTTTCTGTCCGGCATCCTTGACGGCTCCGGCGGTCACGCGATCATTCAACCAAGCCAGCCCACCGAGCAGCACAGCACCAGCCAGCGCCAGCATGCCCAGCTTCCAACTCAGCATGGCCACTACGATCAGATAAACCGGCACCCACGGCACATCAAAGAGATTGAGGGTGGAAGGATTGGTGAAAAAGTTGCGCACGGTCGCAATATCGCGCAAAACCTCGCTGCGATAGTCGCGGCCCAGCAAGGTGGCCTCGACCGCACGGCCAATCCCCTCAGTCGCAAGACGCATTTCCAGCCACAGGCCGAGGCGGGTCATGACGCGGCTGCGCACCAACTCCAGCGCCGCCATCAACCCAGTAGCCGCCAGCGCAATAATGGTGAGGAAAACCAGTGTATCAATGCTCTGACTGGTCATTACCCGGTCAAACACCTGCATCATATACAGTGAACTGGTCAGAACGAGCAGATTGACAACCGGGCTGAAGACCACGCCGACCAGAAGAATAGGGCGTATCAGCTGGCGTTTAACAGCCTCGACGGAGTTGGCAGCGGGGGCAGGATCAGCACTCATGACGGCAAGCTAACCCAGCTTCGCCCTAATCACAAGGACGCTTGGCAGTCTCCCCCTAATCGGGATATGGTGCGGGCCATGACCGAGGCCGCTCCTTCCCTGTCTTCCCCCCATTTGCCGGTGCCGCGCTGGTTCCGGCTGCTGAGCGGTTGGGCCTTGCGCCTACTGAAGCCTTTTCTGCCCGCCCGCTGGTTCAACTGGCTGGAACATGCGGCTTGGTTCATCACCGTAGGGACTTTCAATACCGGACTGGGCTATCTGCTCTTTGTCTTCTGCCTCAATGTTTTTGGCGTGGCGCGGGGCTGGGCGCTGCTGATCGCCTATCTGATCGGCATGTTTATTACCTACCAGAGTTTCAGCCGTCTGGTCTTCGGCAGCGGCAAACCTCTGGCCTGGGCCCGCTTCGGCCCGGCCTATGTTGTCCTCTATCTGGCCAATCAGGGACTGCTGGAACTGATGGTATGGGGCTCGGGTTTCAGTGAGGAGCTATCCCAGTTCCTGCTCCTGCCGGTGGTCGCCGCGCTGTCTTACACCATCAACCGGTTTTTTGTGTTCAGGACTGCGTAGAATTCAGGCTTGTCACACCACCGTGCCAAACAGTTTGCCAATCAGGGCGGTGACCAGCAGAGCAAAGGCCCCCCAGAATGTCACTCGTGCTGTTGCCCGCAGAATCTTCGCGCCGCCAGCCTTAGCCCCAACGGCCCCTAACACCGCGAGAAACAGCAGTGAGGCCACGCTCACCGCAGGCACCAGAACGCCCACCGGTACCAAAGCAACCACCAGCAGCGGCAAAACCGCACCAACCATGAATGTCGCCGCAGAGGTCAAGGCCGCCTGCACCGGGCGGGCCGTGGTCTGTTCGCTGATCCCGAGTTCATCGCGGGCATGGGCTGCCAAGGCATCTTTTGCAGTCAGCTGTTCGGCGACCTGTTTGGCCAAGTCAGCCGACAGCCCGCGTTTCTCGTAAATGGAAGCGAGTTCGATGATTTCAGAGTCGGGGCTCTCGCTCAGCTCCCGGCGTTCACGATTCAGATCGGCCTGCTCGGTATCATGCTGCGAACTCACTGAAATATACTCGCCCGCCGCCATCGACATCGCCCCTGCCGCCAGTCCGGCCATTCCGGCAATCAGAATATCACCCTTGCCCGCCGAGGCCGCCGCCACCCCGACAATCAGACTGGCGGTTGAAACCAGACCGTCATTGGCGCCAAGAACGGCCGCCCGCAGCCAGCCAATACGCGCAACAAGATGGGTTTCTGTATGTCTGCGGAGACGGCTCATGGTAAACATCCTTTCCAGATTCCCTTAAACATAGCTCGTATGACCGGAAAAATGAGCTATATTTTTTCCCCAAGACATTCCTCCCTACAGGAAAAGCCATGACAGACCAAAAAATACGCTGCGGCTGGGTCGGCACCGGCAAACCTTTCTACGAGGCGTATCACGACCACGAATGGGGTGTGCCGGTACATGATGATCGTCGGCATTTTGAAATGCTGGTGCTGGAAGGCGCTCAGGCCGGGCTGAGCTGGGAAACCATCCTGAAGAAACGCGACGGTTACCGCAAAGCCTTTCACAACTTCGACGTCGAAAAAGTCGCCCATATGACTGATGCGGCGCTGGAAGCCCTGCTATTAAATCCGGCCATCATCCGCAACCGGCTCAAGGTTTTCGGCGCCCGCCGCAATGCGCTGGTTTTTCTGGCCATCCAGCAGGAATTCGGCTCGTTTGACCGTTATGTCTGGCGGTTTGTCGATAACCATCCCCGCCTCAACACCCGACACTCCCTCGCCGAAATCCCCGCCCGCACCGCCGAGTCCGACGCCTTGTCCAAAGACCTCAAAAAACGCGGCATGACCTTCGTCGGCTCCACCATCATCTATGCCTATATGCAAGCCATCGGCATGGTCAATGACCACCTGACGACGTGCTGCTGCTACCCGAGACAGTAATCACGACCATCCGGGACGACTGGCTGGAGTTGATAAAGGGCGCTGGAAAAATCCAGCGCCCTTTAGAGTTCTTGGAATATGTGTAGAAAAAGATCTGTTTTTGTTGACTCGTCCCGAGAATCGCAACTGATCAGAGCATGACACACTACAAATTCGGAGGGATTCATGAAAAAAGGTGGCACGGGTGGATCGCACACACAAACCGGCGCAGCATTTGAGAAGCAGACCGATTTGGTCAGAAAACTGACCGATGCCGGATACGATATATCCGGCTTCGCTATCCTCTCCAAGGGAATTGAGGTGGGTAGAGTCGCCAGACACACAAACTTCTCAAAGCAGATTCTTCGCCCCTTTGGGGTCGAATGGAAAGACTATATATCCAAAGAGCTGCGACCAGATGAGGCTGTGCTTTCGCATAAGGCAAAGTTGATTACCATTGTGGAGAAAAAATATCAGCAGGGAGAAGGGTCTGTTGATGAAAAAATACAAACTTGCCATTTCAAAATGCGCCAATACAGAAGGCTTGCAACACCTATGGGCTGCCGCATAAAGTTCATATATCAATTTGAGAAAGACGGCTGGTTTACCAAACCAAGATACAAAGATGTGTTGGAGTATGTTAAAGAGGTCGGCGCGACCTATTTTTATGGAGAGGTGCCGCTTTCCGAATTCGAATTAGGTTAGCAAACGGCTTTCATTCAGTATCTTCTTGAGCGTCAGAATTGAGTCGCCCTCGAACACAGTGATGTCTGTTTCACCGGAAGAATCGGGTAGGGCAACGCGTATCTGCGGAGTTGATGAAACATCATCGCCGAGGGCACCGCTGTCAAAGTTATCGCCGATACCGTTAACCATCATCTGCAGTTTTGCGTCAGGATAGCGACGAATGGTTTGTAGAATAAGGGCATTTAGCTCTTGGTTATACTGTACCGACATTTCTGTTCCTTTCGTTCAAGCAGAGATACGTTCTTCCTCACGGTGTCGTCTGGTAGGCGGTAAGCTTGCCAGATAAGAGATAATCTTTCCAACCTCATCGCCATAGCGCTTGATACTGAGGTCTATGTACTGCGAGTCCATTTCAATCCCGATGTAATTCCGGTTATTTCTTATGGCTGCAAGCCCCGTCGTTGCGGAACCCGAGAAGGGATCAAGAACGACATCGCCGGGTGAACTGGCGGCCAGCACGATGCGCTCAAGCAGGGCCAGCGGTTTCTGCGTAGGGTGTTTGCCGTATATCTTTTCATCTTTACCGGGCGCAGAAAACTTCCAAACGGACGTCATCTGTTTGTCGCCGTTAGCTTTCTTCATGTCGGCATAGTTGAACTTGTGCTTGGTCTTTTTGTCACGACCAGCCCAGATAATGGTTTCAGTCGCATGGGTAAAATAGCGGCAGGACAGGTTGGGCGGTGGAGCCGCCTTTTGCCATGTAATGTCATTAAGAATTTTGAAGCCAAGCTCATCAAGGCAGCAGCCAACAATATGGATGATATGGCTGGTACCAGAGATCATGATTGAGCCATTGGGTTTTAGAAGACGCTGGCATTGTGCAATCCATTCCTTGGTGAATTGGTAATTGCCAGCAAAGCCCATGGAACGATCCCACTTGCCTTTATTAACCGACACCATTTTTCCGGACTGGCAAGAAATGCCATCATTAGAAAGAAAGTAGGGAGGATCGGCAAAAATCAAATCGACCGATTGCTCCGGCAGTTGCGCCATTACTTCCATGCAATTTCCATGATAAAGGGAGAAGTCTTTGATCTTACTCTGGAAAACTGGCATGGCTTTGCTGGGCTGAGACACGGTCATGGCACATCCTGTTCCTGTTGTGTTCATAAGCTAGGACAGATTCGCCATTCCCGCAACCCCCTCAAAAACTCTCCCACCACATTTCCGTGGTGATAGATTCGGCATTCCGGTCTAGTTTGAGGCATGAGAAAATCTTCCACTCCTCGAACAGGCGCCGACCCGGATCATGAAGATGATGAGCCGTTGCCGCTGGCCGCAAAGAACTACATGACTCCGGGCGGATTTGCTGCCCTGCAGAAAGAGATGCGCTTTCTCACCGGAGAAGAGCGGCCACGGGTGGTGGAGATTGTCTCATGGGCGGCCAGTCTCGGTGACCGTTCGGAAAATGGCGACTATCTCTACAACAAGAAACGCCTGCGCGAGATTGACCGCCGTATCCGCTATCTGACCAAGCGGCTGGAAACCGCCGAGGTGGTTGATCCCCGCCGCCAGCAGCATCTGGAACAGGTCTTCTTCGGCGCGACTGTGACCTATGTCCATGACGATGGCCGCTCGCGCACGGTGACACTGGTTGGTGTGGATGAAGCCGATCTGGCTGCCGGAAAAATCAACTGGGCGTCCCCGGTCGGCCAGTTGCTCCTCAAAGCCCGGATTGGCGATACCCTGACCCTCCGCACCACCGGACAGAGCGAGATCATCGAAGTGCTGGCCGTCAGCTACGACTCCGAAAGGTAACAAACACCGTCCGAATTTCTCCCTGCATTCAAATCTTTCTTAAACAAGCGTTAATGTCATCGATGGCGCGAAATCGCGACCCCCGCGTAACCATTTGAAAACAAAAGGCACAACCGAAAACAGAATTATTTTTGTCTTTACGGAGCATCGGCACTTTACGTTAGGACCATTATGGTTTGATATACCAATCAATGATATTCTTAAGGTGAATTAGTCTGTCTGGAGTGATCCGGTAACCCGATGAGCAAAAAGAAAATTATCTGCTTATCCACCAACAAGACACCGCCGGTACGGTCGCGGGCGAATCGCTATGCGTGGTTGCTGGCGAGCGTAGCGGCTTTCGCGCTCAACATACCCGCTTATGCTAACCCTGAAGACGGCGTAGTTTCGGCGGGCAGCGCCACCATCACCACCACCGTCAAAAACGTCGACATCCATCAGAGCAGCAACCGCGCCATCATCGACTGGCGCTCGTTTGACATCGCCCCGGATGAAACCACCCGTTTCCATCAGCCCAGCGCCAGCGCCACCACCCTCAACCGCGTCAACAGCGCCAATCCTTCCACCGTGGCGGGTAATCTGCAGGCCAACGGCAATGTCATCCTGATTAATCCCAATGGGGTGTTCTTCAGCAAGACGGCGCATGTGGATGTGAACGGTCTGGTCGCGACCACGGCCAATATCGACAACAGCGAATTCATGGCGGGCAGCACGACCTTCAATCGCCCCGGCAATCCGGACGCCGCCATTGTCAATGAAGGCCGGATTACCGCCCGTGAGGCCGGACTGGTCGGCCTCGTTGCTCCCCGCGTCGAAAACAGCGGCACCATCAGCGCCAGACTGGGCCGGGTGGCGCTCTCTTCGGGCGATACGGCGACGGTTGATCTTTATGGCGACGGACTGGTTTCGGTGGCGGTCAGTGATGAGGTGAAACACCAACTGGTCAGGAACTCCGGCACCGTCAGCGCTGCAGGCGGCACCGTACAGCTGAGTGCCGCCGCCGGTCGCCAGATTGTCGACAGTCTGATTGATGTTTCCGGCGCCATAGAGGCCCCGACCGTGGCGACCCGGCAGGGCCGCATCCTTATTCAGGCTGACAGCAGTCAAACGGGGAGTACCGCACTGGTCAGCGGCTCGCTCAACGCAGCAGGCCGTCACGCGGGCGAAAAGGGCGGACAGATTGATGTGCTGGCCGATAATGCTGGTATTCTCTCCGGCGCCACTCTCGACGCCAGTGGTCAGGCCGGAGGCGGTACTGTCCATGTCGGCGGCGACTATCAGGGTCAGGGTACCCTGCAGCGCGCCCAACGCAGCATCATGCAGGCAGGCAGCCTGATTGATGTCAGCGCCGGGGAACAGGGCGATGGAGGTCGGGCAATTGTCTGGGCCGATCAGTGGACGGTGTTTGCCGGACAGATTCTGGCACGGGGCGGGCGCAACAGCGGCAATGGCGGCTTTGTCGAAACCTCCGGCAAAAATACCCTGACCGCCACGGGTATTGTCGATGCGGCTGCCCCCTTCGGCGTGGCGGGCCTCTGGCTGCTCGACCCCAACAACATCACCATCCAGACGAGCGGATCGAATACCAACATCACCGGCAATCCCGACTTCACCACCAGCAATAACAGCGCAATCCTGACGGTTGGCAGCATTCAGACAGCCCTCAACGCTGGCACTTCGGTATCTGTAACAACGGCTTCGGCTGGCACCAATACCCAGCTTGGTGATATTACGGTTGCCAACAGCATCACCAAATCCTCCGGCGGCAATGCCAGCCTGACCCTGACCGCCAACCGCTCCATTATCCTCAACACCGGTGTTTCAATCTCGTCGACCAGCGGCCAGATGGGCGTGACCCTCAATGCCGACAGCGACGCCAATGGTACCGGCTCAATCACCCTCAACTCAACCAGCAGCATTCTCTCCAATGGCGGCGATATTGTGCTGGGCGGCGGGGCCAATCCGCTGACCACAGCAGCACGCGGGTATGCGGGTTCGGTCATCGGCATCAACCTCACTGCCGCTACCCTTAATGCGGCGGGTGGCAACATCAGCCTGCGCGGCACCGGCCATGCTGGCACCACCAATAACTACGGCATCCTGATGCAGACCGGGGCCAAGGTCATGACCTCGGGCGCGGGCACCATTACCATGAACGGCACTGGCGGTGTCGGGACGACTGGTAATAGAGGCATTTATCTGACCGGAACTGGCACCGCCATCAGCAGTGTTGACGGCGCGATTACCCTGACTGGTCAGGGGGGCGGCACCACCACAACCAACGAAGGTATCTATCTGGCCGCCGCCGCAACCATTGCGGCAACCGGCAGCGGCGCCATCACTTTGACCGGTCATGCGGGCGGCACCACCGTGCAGGGGGTCTATCTCAACCAAACCACCGCCGCCAACACCATCATGAGCGCGGGCGGCATGGTGACGCTGAAGTCCAATCAGACCGTGCAGCTCGTCAAAGCCCATATTGCTTCGCCCCCTGCCCAGCTGTTCAACATCGTCCTCAACTCTGATCTCGACGGCAATAGCAGCGGACGTATCGCCCTCACCACCAGCAATCTGCTCTCCTCCGGCGGCAACATCACTTTGGGCGGCGGCGCTGATCCCTTAACCGGCAGTGCCTTCGGGGTTGCTGGCGCAGTGGAAGGCATCAACCTCAACGCCTCGACCCTCAATGCGGCAGGTGGCAATATCAGTCTGCGCGGCAGAGGCTATGCTGGTACAACCAATAATTACGGCATCCTGATGCAGGCCGCCGCCAAGGCACAGACTTCAGGAACCGGCACAGTGACCCTGACCGGTACCAGCGGGGCCGGAACCAATGTCAACTATGCGCTCTACCTTACCGGCGCGGGCACCGCCATCAGCAGTGTTGACGGCGCCATCAATCTGACCGGCACCGCGCAAGGCAGCGGCACCAGCAATACCGGTATTGTCATGGGCGCGGCCGCCACCGTGAGTGCCAGCGGCACCGGCACGGTCAGCCTGACCGGACAGGCCAGCACCGGCACCAGCAGTAACAGGGGCATCTACCTGACCGGGGCCAATACCGCAGTCAGCAGTGTGAATGGTAACGTCACCCTGACTGGTCAGGGCGCGGGCACCACCACCTCGAATGAAGGTATCTATCTTGATACCGGCGCCACCGTGGCTTCTACCGGCAGCGGCGCACTGACCCTGACCGGTCATGCGGGCGGCACCACCGTGCAGGGGGTCTATCTCAACCAGACCACTGCCGCCAATACCCTCATGAGCGCGGGCGGCACGGTGACGCTGAAGTCCAACCAAACCGTGCAACTCGTCAAAGCCCATATTGCCTCGCCCACTGCCCAGCTGTTCAACATCGTCCTCAACGCCGATCTTGACGGTAACAGCAGCGGACGTATCGCCCTCACCACCAGCAATCTGCTCTCCTCCGGCGGCAACATCACTTTGGGCGGCGGCGCTGATCCCTTAACCGGCAACGCCTTCGGGGTTGCTGGCGCGGTGGAAGGCATCAACCTCAACGCCTCGACCCTCAATGCGGCGGGCGGCAATATCAGTCTGCGTGGCCAAGGCTACGCCGGAACCACCAATAATTACGGCATCATTCTGCAGGCCGCCGCCAAGGCCCAGACCTCAGGCAACGGCACCGTCACCATGACCGGCACCAGTGGGGCCGGAACCAATGTCAACTATGCGCTCTATCTCACCGGCGCGGGCACCGCTGTCAGCAGTGTTGACGGCGCCATCAGCCTGACCGGCCTCGCGCAGGGCAGTGGCACCAGCAATACCGGTCTTGTCATGGGCGCGGCCGCCACCGTGAGCGCCAGCGGTACCGGCACAGTCAGCCTGACCGGACAGGCCAGCACCGGCACCAGCAGTAACAGGGGCATCTACC
>CAYSDE010000010.1:10526-12931 GCA_964429685.1 uncultured Pseudobdellovibrionaceae bacterium | reverse complement strand
GGCATCAACCTCAACGCCTCGACCCTCAATGCGGCGGGCGGCAATATCAGTCTGCTGGGACGAGGCTACGCCGGAACCACCAATAATTACGGCATCCTGATGCAGGCGGCGGCCAAGGCCCAGACCTCAGGCGCGGGCACCGTCACCATGAGTGGCACCGGCGGTAACGGCACCACCGGTAACAGGGGCATCTACCTGACTGGTACTGGCACCACCGCCAGTACTGTCAATGGTGCCCTCACTCTCACCGGCACGGGCGCGGGCACCGGTTCGGGGTATGGGATTGATATTTCAAGCAGCGCCAGCGTGGCTTCAACCGGCGCAGCGGCCCTCACTCTAACCGGTATTGGCGGCACGGGGGGCGGTTGGCATTTACAACAGCACGACGGCAGCCACAATCGGCGGTGCCTCCCATACCGGTAACATCATCCTCACTGCAAACAATGCCACATGGGGATCTCTGGCCATTCAGACGACCGGGAGTGTTACGTTCCAGCCCTATACCGCCAGCACTACAATTGGCGTAGCCGGTGGCGCCGGAACGCTGGGAATTACCGCGGCCATTCTGGGAGCGACGACTGCCGGAAGCCTGATTATCGGTCGCAGTGATGGCAGCGGCCTGATGACCGTCAATGCCCGCACCTGGACGGCTCCGGTTTCGCTCTATAACGGCAACGCCAATATCAGCCTCAATGGGGCGCAGGTGATGGGGGCCCGCACTTTCCTCGCCCGCACGTATGGCACGGGTGATATTGCCATTGCCGCCGCCAGCACGATCACCAGCACCGCCACTGGTAATGCGATTATTCTTGCCTCCGGCCACAACTTTATCAATGCGGGCGGCACCAGCCCGCTGACCGCCGCCTCCGGTCGCTGGCTGATCTATTCAACCAATCCGGCCAGCGATACGCCAGGTGGCCTGACCAGCGGCTTCCGTCGCTTCAGTTGCAGCTATGGCGGCAGCTGCCCGAGCATTCCCGCCAGCGGCACCGGGTTTCTTTACAGCTACACTCCCCTGCTCACCATCACGCCGACAGCATTAAGCGACATCACTTATGGCGACGCCACTCCCAACCTGACCGGTTACGCCTATACCGTCAGCAGCGGCTATCTGGGCAGCGACAGTGGCACTGACGTTTTGACCGGCACCCTCACCGGCTCTACCAGCTATGCGCCGGGATCCAATGTTGGCACTTATAGCCTCGACCATGCCTCAGGCAGTCTGGCCTCGGCACTTGGCTATGGCTTCACCTATGCCAATAACGCTTCGGCTTTCACTGTTAACAAGCGCGTCCTGACCGCCACTCTGCAGAGCCAGACCGTCACCTATGGCACCGCCACCCCAACGCTGAACAAAGCCAGCACCAGTGATGTAGTCTGGGGCAATCTTTATGGTAGCGACACTGGCGCCACTCTTGGCAGTGCGACCTTCACCTATGGTGGCGCAACGCCGGGCAGCGGCAACAACGCCGGAAGCTACACGCTGGGACTGAGCGGTATCACCGCCACCAATTACAGTCTGGGCATGGTCACAAACGGTACGTTGACCGTCAATCCCTATACGCTGACCGTAACCGCCAATTCACTGAGCAAAATTGTTGGCGCGCCCGACCCCGTCCTGACCTATTCTTATGGCGCCCTGCAGAATGGTGATAGCGCTGCAATCTTTACCGGCAGTCTGACCCGCACTCCGGGGAACACCATTGCCGGAAGCCCTTATGCCATCACGCAGGGAACACTGGCCGTCAGCAGTAACTATATCATGAACTTTATCGCCGGTCAGTTGACCTTGGCAACAGCCATTCCTGAGGGCGTCGCCCGCAGCACGCAGCCGCAACTGCAGTTTGTCACCATGGAGACCGGCAGCGCCGTGCTAGCCCAGCTTGAGCCCGCAAGCATTAATGTTCAGCTTGATGACCTGAGTCTGCGCGGTCAACCTGAGGCTACCGTAGCACCTGCTGCGGGTCCTGAAGACAGCGAAGAGGACGGCTGCACGTCCGGAAGCGCTGCTGACAGCAAAAATGACAATTGCCGCTAAGTCTAAAACCGCGCTTTCACCGAGAACAATAGACGCGGGCCGCCCACATTGGGGTAGGTAGACTGGTGACTCCGCAGAAGAGGCTGGGCAAACAGCATCTCGGCATTGATATCCTGCTCGGTAACCAGACGCGCCCCCACGCCCAGCGAGGCCCCGTTGACCACCGGAGGTTCACCCGCATCCCGGTTCCACAACGCGCCGTAATCGGTAAAGATAAAGGGTTCAATCATCCCGATGTCCTTCAGCTCAAGCGGGCGGTAGCGCAACTCCAGCAACATGGCAGCGCCGCTGTCGCCGGTCATTTCTGACGCATCATAGGCGCGACCGATGAAAGAACCGCCATAGCCGAATTCTTCCGATGAAAACA
>CAYSDE010000010.1:591-10516 GCA_964429685.1 uncultured Pseudobdellovibrionaceae bacterium | reverse complement strand
AACAGCGGGCCGCTGGACAGTTGGCCGGTCAACGCCCCGAACAGTGTAAAATCCCGCCCGATCGGCTGGGTCCGCATCAGAGAAACTTCAGCCTTGGTGTAGTCAGCCTGACCTGCAGCGCGGGAAAGATCAGCATCTCCGGTGTGGCTTCCCCCCAGAATCCCCGCTATCCCCTGCGATAATACCAGTTGCGCCAGATTGTACCCCTCCATGAAATCGCGCCAGTCATAACGCACCCCGGCAGAGAGTTCCCGGATATTGTCATGCGTGAAGGGCAGTGACAGGATGTTGGTATCACTGTTATGCAGGGTCGCCCCGGCGGTCAGGGTCAGGCTGCCGGTGCGCTGACGCAGCACCTGCCAGTCAACATGCATGCCAAACTGGAAGGCGTTGCTTTCAATATCGTTGACCTTCAGCGTATAGCCGGGCTGGCCACGGGTATAACTGGCATCAACCGTCAGGCTCAAACCCGGATACCACAGCGGCATCTGGTGCGAGAGCGAAACCATGCTCAATTCCCGGCGCTGCAAGGACGAGCTGACCCCCAGCGTTGTCTGGTGAAACATGAAGGGCAGGTTGTAGAGTTGCAGCGAAGCTGACACCATATAAGGGCCGAGATAGCGCGAACCGGAATTGTCAAAGGTGATGGAGCCGCGCAGCGTCGGCTCTTTCTCGCCGACGACAACCACATCCACCGTGCCTTCGGCTCCCGGCTTCAGAACCACCCGGAAATTCGAACCCGGCAGATCGCCCAGCAGCAGCAACTGGTTTTCAAGAGTCTTGATATTGAGCGCTGCCTGCTCGTGGATCCGCTGCAGCGCCAGCGCAATCAGGTTGGTGCGCTCCACTGGCCCTTCCAGACGGACCTCGCCTATTTGTCCTTCAGTCACGGCAATGATGGCACTGCCACAGCAGATTTCCTGCTCCGGCAGATAAGCCCGCGCCAGCACATAGCCCCGCTCACGGTAATAGCGGGTCAGGCGGTCGGCCACCGCATAGACATCTTCAAGCGTGACCGGATGGTTGAGGGTATCCTGCCAGAGCGGCGCCAACTCCTCCGGCCTGAACGCCTGCACGCCCTCCAGCTTTATGGTGTCCAAGGTCAGGCTGACTTTGTCGGCATCGGGAGGACGCGGCAAAAGCGGCGCTTCTCCTGCCGTCTCCGGCTCCTTCGGCACCAGCAGATCCGGTACAGTGCCGAGAGACTGCTGCATCATGCGGTCAGCGCTGGCGGATGGCGGAACCACATAAGCCCAGCCCGAATTTGCCCACAGCAAAGCCAGCACCGAAACTGCGCCCAGCAGTCGGCTACCCTGTCGCCCTGTTTGCTTGCTCCGCTTCATACCACCCTTACTGTTAATACATTATTTTCAACAGATTACTGCACTACCAGAGAAGGGGGAACAGCGAAAATCCTTATATTCCAACGAGTCGAGGCCTGTGGCAGAGTTGCACCCTACCCTATATCTGGCACAAATTGCTGCAGTATCCTGATGGCTTTATAAAGCAGACGATAGCCACTTTCCGACATCACGGATTCAGGATGGAACTGGAAGCCGATCAACCCGTCGCCCTGCAGGGCAATCACGCGCCCGTCTTCGTCGCAATCAAGCTTGAGCGCCGGGTTAAGTGTGCCCTTCTCGGGTAGCACCGGCGAAAATGAGTTATAGAAGCCCAGCCGATGCACCTCACCAAAAACCTTGACCTCGCGCTGCAAGCCTTGGGTTGAGCGGGCTTGCCGCGTGACTGGTAGACCAAGCGAAAACGCCAGCGCCTGATGGCCGAGGCAAATCCCCAGCAGGGGCTTGCCCCTCTGACGCAAGGCCGCGATGCTGGTCTGCAATTTTTTCATGCGCGGATGAGTCATGTCGGTAGGGTCACCGGGGCCGGGGCCGAGGATAACCAGATCAGCGGTTTCCGCCGCCGGATCATAGGTCAGGCTGTCCACCACCTCAACCACGCCGCCCATATGCCGGAGCAGATGCCCGATCATGAAAGCAAAGTCATCTTCGTTGTTGAGAATGGTCAGGCGCAGGCCACCGCAGTTGTAACGCGCCATGGCCTTGCCGTCCTGCCGGGCCATCCAGAATTCGGCGATGTGGCGATTGCGGCTTTCAAGTTTTTCCGCAATGGCTGCTCGTAACTCTGGGGTCAGATAAATACCGTGGTCGGCGGTAGCCCCGGTAATAACGCCCAGAATTCCCATTGCCTTGGCCCGACTTTCCCGCGCTTCATTCGCCGGATCGGAATCGCGGACAATGCCGCCGCCTGCCTGCACGGCAAAACGGCCATCGGCAAATATCTCGGCGCAGCGGATGAGAATGGCGGTATCCAGATCACCGTTGGGCTCGTCGGTGCGGGGCTGGCGATAGATACCGACTTCGCCGCTGTAATAGCGGCGGGACTCCGGCTCGTACTTGCTGATAATCCGGGCCGCGCTTTCCATCGGCGAGCCCAGCACGGTCGGTGCGTGCAGCACATGGCGCAGCGCCGCGATGCTGTCGGTACCACGCGTCCCCACCAGTTCATATTCGGTATGGATGACCGCCCCGATCTCGCGCAGCAGCGGGCCGCGAATGCTCCCGCCCGACGGACAGACCAAACTCATCATCTTCATCTCTTCGTCCATCACCTGAAACAGCTCGTTGATCTCCTTGGCGTCGCTGATAAAGGCGTGCAGACGGTCTGTAAAGCTGGCGCGGTCTTCCTTGCGCAGGGTACCGGCAATCGGAATCATGATGGTTTCATTGCCGCGAATTTCGATATGCCGCTCCGGCGTGGCGCCGATAATGAACTGACTGCCAGTGGCAAACAGCACCGTCATATACTGGCCCTTGCGCTGGAGCAGACGGCGATAGATGGACAACACCGTTGCCACCTCAAACCCGGCAATTTTCCCCTCAAAGCGGCGCGACAGCACAATCTGCGAAGCATTGCCGCCTTCAATCTCTGTATCCTGTAACTTTTTGACCAGCGCGGAAAAGTCAGCATCAGAGAGCGAAGGAACTACCTCGCCCGCAACCGCAATCGGCACCTCCGGCAGCAAGGAAATCATTTCGGCCACTGGCAGGGTCAGCACGGTCTGCATTTCCAGCGCCAGCACGGGCTCGTTGCCATTAGCTTCAAAGCCGCGCTCACGAATGGCACGATACGGCAGGACAAACGCCACATCCGTATTCGCCGTTTTGGACAGGGCATGAATGTCGATAAGCGCCTTTAACTCATGCACCGGCCCCTGACAGACTGTGACGATGCCGTTTTTCTCGAACACCGCGAAAGGTTCGGCAAGATTGATTGAGCGGCTCAGCATCATGGGAAGCATCCTCAGGCAGAAAATTCTGCTGGTTTATATCACGATTACAACCACAGAGGCCAGTCACAGCTTGATTTCCATGCCTGAAGACCCTAATCCTTTCATGAAACTACTTTTCAGAACGGCACCAAGATGACAGTTCACCTCCCCGATGACGGTTTTTATGGTGCCTATGGCGGCATTTACACCTCTGAAACATTGATGCCCATTCTTGAGGAATTGCGGCTTGGCTTCAGAGCTGCCGAAGCTGACCCCGCCTTCATGGCCGGATTTTCTTTCATCATGAAGCATTGGGCCGGTCGCCCCACCCCGCTTTATCATGCTGAAAATCTGTCAGCCCGCTACGGAGCAGAAATCTGGCTCAAGCGTGAAGACCTGTTACATGGGGGTGCCCATAAAACCAATAATGCGGTCGGACAGGTGCTGCTGGCCAAACGGCTCGGCAAGACCCGTATCATTGCCGAAACCGGAGCCGGACAGCATGGCGTTGCTACGGCGATGGCCTGCGCCAAGCTTGGCATTCCTGCAGAGATTTACATGGGCGCGGTTGATATGGCCCGTCAGGCCCCCAACGTGCAGCGGATGCGTCTGCTCGGCGCCAAAGTCATCGGGGTTGAGAGCGGCAGCAAAACACTGAAAGACGCGATTAATGAGGCCATGCGCGACTGGGCGGCCTCCTGCCGTACCACCCATTATGTGCTGGGCACGGTTGCTGGCCCACATCCCTTTCCGGCCATGTGCCGCTTTTTCCAGTCAGTCATCGGCACAGAAGCGCGGGCGCAATGCCTCGAGCTGATCGGTCGCCTGCCCGATTATGCTGTTGCCTGCGTCGGCGGCGGCTCAAATGCGATTGGCCTGTTCAGCGCTTTTCTTGAAGACAAAAACGTCAGGCTGGTCGGGGCCGAGCCGGGCGGCGAAGGTTTGCGCTCGGGCAAACATGGCGCTGTGCTGGGGCTGGGTAAAATGGCCGTGCTGCACGGCATGCGCAGTCTGGCGCTGGAAGACAAGGACGGTCAGGTGAGTGAAACCCACAGCATTTCCGCCGGTCTTGATTATCCGCTGATCGGCCCGGAACATGCCTGTCTGCGCGACCTCAAGCGGGCCAGCTACAGCGCCATCACCGATGCCGAAGCGGTCGCCGCACTGGTTGAGCTTTCCGAATGCGAAGGCATCATCCCCGCGCTCGAATCTTCGCACGCGCTGGCCGAAGCCAAGAAGCTTGCCAAAAAAACTCCGGGAGCCACTTTGCTGGTCAATCTGTCCGGGCGCGGCGATAAAGACCTTGCCCATGTCGCGCAGTATCTTGAAACGCACAGCCTCAAGAAGGGCCGGAAATAATGACCAGCCGCTATGACTCCCTGACCCGCAAGCCGGTTTACATGCCCTATTTCCCGCTCGGTTATCCGACGGCGGCGCTGTCGCTGAAAGTGATCCGCACCCTGATTGAAGAAGGGGTGGACGGGCTGGAACTGGGCCTGCCCTTCCGCGATGCCGTGGCCGACGGCCCGATTATCCAAGCGGCGGCCAATCAGGCACTGGATCGCGGCTTTACGGTGGATATGGCTCTTGATCTCATCAAAAAGATCCGGGCAATGAACCCTGAAATTCCGCTCACCTTGATGTGCTATTACAATATGCTGGTAGCGCGGGGCGTGGAAAAATTCATCCGCGACTTTGCCAAAGC
This sequence comes from uncultured Pseudobdellovibrionaceae bacterium, assembly GCA_964429685.1. Lineage (GTDB taxonomy): Bacteria > Pseudomonadota > Alphaproteobacteria > UBA2400 > UBA2400 > CAYSDE01. The sequence continues at coordinate 5,519 of CAYSDE010000010.1, read as the reverse complement.
GGGCATTGACGGCATCCTGATTCCTGATCTGCCCCCGGAGCGAGCGGACGAGATTTTGCCTGCCGCAAAGAAATACGGGATCAAGACCGTCTTCATCGCCTCCCTGCTTAGCGATGAAGCGCGGCTGAAGAAAATCGCGGCGGTTGCCAGCGGCTTTGTCTATGTGGTGCCCCGCCTCGGCATCACCGGCCTCACCCAGAATTTTGACGAGGATATAGCCGGGGTCTTCAAACGCATCCGCAAAACCACTGCTCTGCCGCTCATCGCCGGTTTCGGCATCGCCGAGCCCGCCCATGCCCGGCAGATGTTTGATGCAGGCGCTACCGGCGTTATCAGCGGCTCAAAGGTTGTCAGACTGGTGGCAGATGCTTACGCCAAAGACAAGAAAACCGATCTGGCTACTCTCCGCCGCCACACCCGGCAGATGCTGAAGACGACGGGGTGAGAGTCTGTCCGCGACAGATTAGAGGGTTTTAAAAAATCCATATTCACCCTCTCTACCGTCATACCGGCGCAGGCCGGTATCCAGCTCTCCGTACGAACTATGGTTCACGACTTTCTACACCGCACTTTCTTCCAGCGTAGACCCCGGCCTTCGCCGGGGTGACGATAGAGAGGTAAGCTGGTTGCGGTTAAAATGCTCCAGCTCAATCCGCCGACATGAACTTGAATTCAATCGAATATTTTTTCAGCGTCAGTGTGGGGACGACACGGGCAGCAGCCTTGGCGCGTTTATCAAAATCATGGGCGACCAGAATTCCACGAACAGGCTTTCCGCCTTCTTCTTCCTGTAAATCGCCCATATATCCCAATATCTGCCCGATGGCTCGGCTATCGGCCTTTCCAGCCTTCAATTCGATGACAACGATTGCTGTGCTATCTTCACAGGTAATATCTATCAACCCTGAATTCACAGCACGTTCGGCCCCATCATCCACGATTTTAAGCGCCGGGTCGAGGCTGGCAATGTTACGCCGAAGCGCCGCTTGCATATCCCGCTCAAGGGAAAAACGTTGTTGCGTGGACTCCTCGTAAGAAGGTAGTGCATCCGCATTGTCAGAAAATTCCTTTGCTTCCGAAACGCCCCCTTGAAATCCGCTGTCACTCAGAAATTTCCTGTAACGCACCACAGCATTTTTGTATGATTGGAGATTGTTTCGGATATTACCATCGAATTTTATTTTCGAGGGGTTGGGCTTGTTTGCTCTTTCGTCGCTTGTGGAATACTGAAGGGACGTTATCACATCTTCATAAGTGCCATTGAAAAAGTGTTGATCGAGATCCCCATAGCTTTCCTCGACCTTTCTGATACGGTTAATTTGCGCGCTTTGAGTGCCGTCCGCATACTTCTGCTCAACAAGCCAGTTCGCATAATCTTGACGCATCATTTTCTCCTTAATTCAAACCCTGCCACGCCCAGGCTTGGCAGATAATCAAGCCGCTTCCGTCAGCCGCCCTGTAATCAGCCGCTTGGCGGGTTTCAGCATATTGCCCATGCGCAGCAGCGAGCGGCGGAGCAGTTTGGCGGACGGGCTGGTGCGGGTAAAAACTCCAACCAGCAGATTGGTGCCCAGATACATCGGCAGGGTCAGGTCAACATGCTGGCGATGATAGCGGCGCAGCGCCAGCGGATCGGCGATGCCGCGCCCTTCGGCCTGTGCGTAGGCAATTTCATTCGCCAGCACTTCAGCGCCAGCAAGGCCGAAATTATAGCCATGGGCGGTGACCGGATGCATCCCCACCGCCGCATCGCCCATCAGGGCAAAACGCTGCCCATAGAAGCTCTTGGCATACATGCCAACCAGCGGATAATCATAGAGCTTGCTGACCAGTTTCATGCGACCAAAGCGGCCTTCCATACGCTCTTCAATATCGCGGGCGAAGTCCTTGGCGCTGGTTTTCAACAGGGCCGGACAGTCTTTGCTGTCGAGAGTAATCACCACCGAGACATGCTTGCCGAACAGCGGCAGCACCGCAAGCGTGCGGTCATAGAAGAAGCATTCATAGGCTACATCGTCATGCTGGCCTTCAATCTCCATCCGGCAGACGACGCAGCTGCGTTTGAAATCATGACGGCTAGCCGCAATTCCCATTTTGGCGCGGGTTTCCGAAAAGCGGCTGTCGGCAGCGATCAGCAGTTCACCGGTCAGGCGCTTGCCGTTATCCAGCTTGACCCACGCTTCATCCTCATCTGTTCCCACCTCGGTCACGCTGCGCCCGGCCAGTACCTTGACCGATTTATGCGCCGTGGCCGCTTCATAGGCAGCTTTGCGGATCAGATGGTTGGACATCATGAAACCGAGATTGGCCTCTCCCGCTTCATCCGCACTGAAATGCAGCGCATAGGACGATGTGCCATTCAGCACCTTGGCATCACGGATCAGAGAGATTTCCTTGGGCGGCACACATTGCCACAAGCCGAGTTCGCCCATGATGCGGCGGGAGCGATGGGTGAGGGCAATTTCACGGCCATCATACTCCGGCTTGGCCAGCTTGGTGAGCGGCTGCTTTTCAATCAGGGTTACCGTCAGTCCCTGCACTGCCGCTGCTGCCGCAAAGCTGAGCCCGGCGGGCCCGGCACCGACTACAATGATGTCACTATTCATGTCTTCTCCCTCGTAGCGAGAAACTAGGCGCACGATTTACGGAGGGCAAGCGCCTTTAATGCTTGCCTGATCCCATAGGAACGCATTACTTTGCCAGTCATGACCACAGACCTTCCCCCCGACAATCCTTTCGCCGCACCGTGGCAAACCGCTTTTGCTACTGCTCCCTTCAGCCGGATCAAGGCCGCGCATTTCATGCCCGCCTTCAAAGCCGCCATGGCTGCAGAAGATGCTGAAATTGCGGCAATTGCCGACAACCCGGCTCCCGCCAGCTTTGCCAATACCCTTGAAGCGCTCGAGCAAACCGGCCAGATGCTGAAGCGGGTCAGCTCCAGCTTTCACCTGCTCTCCGGCACCTGCAGCACCAATGAACTGCAGGCGATTGACGAAGAAGTCTCGCCGCTGCTCAGCCGCCACGCCACTGCCATCGGCCAGAATGAAAAACTCTTTGCCCGCATTGCTGCCGTTTACAACCAGCGGAGCAACTTGACGCCCGAACAGGCCCGCTTGGCTGAGGAATATCACTATACCTACCGTCTGGCCGGTGTTGGTCTGCCCCCTGCCGAGAAAGAACGGATTGCCACCATCAACGCCCGGCTATCAGAAATTTCTACAGAGTTCAGTAACCGCCTGCTCAATGAAGCAAAAGCCAAATGCTTTGTAGTGGACAGTGAAGCCGATCTGGTCGGTCTGCCGGAGGCCGTGAAAGCAGCGGCAGCTGAAACAGCGGCGAAGCGCGGTCATAAGGGCAAATATGCCTTTACCCTCTCCCGGCCTGAAGTTGAAACCTTTCTGACCTCCAGTGAGCGCCGCGACCTGCGCGAGCAGCTTTATACCGCCTTCAAGCAGCGCGGCAATGCCAATGACGCGTTTGATACCAAGCCCCTGATCCCCGAGGCGATTTAGCTGCGGCAGGAACGCGCCCGCATTCTCGGCTATAAAAATCACGCCGACATGGTGACCTCGCACAACATGGCGAAGTCTCCCGAAGCTGCGCTCGGCTTGCTGACGGATTTATGGCCTCCCGCTTGCCAGCGTTTTGAAGAAGAGAAGAAAGAGCTGCAAGCGGAAGCGTCCGCACATGGTCAAAACGATCCCATCCAGCCTTGGGACTGGGCCTTTTATGCCGAAAAGGTGCGGCAGAAAAAATACGCCCTCGATGAGGCCACTCTCAAGCCCTATCTGGAACTCGAGAACGTCCGCACAGCGGCCTTCTCTACTGCCAGCCAGCTCTTTGGCATCAGCTTTAATCTACGCCCTGAAATCGAAGCCCATCATCCCGAAGCCCGGACATGGGAAGTGCTGGACAAAAACGGTCAGCATCTCGGCCTGTTCACCGGCGATTATTTTGCAAGGGACAGCAAACGGGCGGGCGCATGGATGAGCGAACTGCGCGGACAGAATGCCCTCTCGGGTGAGCATCCGCATGTTTATAACGTCTGCAACTTTGCCAAACCGGCGGAGGGCCAACCGGCTCTGTTGTCCCTGAATGACGCAGTTACCCTGTTCCATGAATTCGGCCACGGACTGCACGGGTTGCTGTCACAAGTGGATTATCCCTCGCTCAGCGGCACCAATGTGCGCTGGGATTTTGTCGAGCTGCCCTCGCAGCTGTTTGAACACTGGCTGACTGCCCCTGCGGTCATGAAAAAGCATCTGCACCATGTAGAAACCGGTGCCGCCTTCCCTGATGATCTGATTGCCAAAATCAAAAAGAGCCAGACTTTCAATGAAGGCTTTGAAACCGTACGTTACTTGTCTTCAGCGCTGCTGGATATGGAGCTGCACCTGCTGCCCAGTGCCAAGGGGCTGGATGTGAATGCCTTTGAAGCCGCCATCCTCAAGAAATACGCGCTGCCGGAAGGGGCCGAGGTCATGCACCATCTGCCCCACTTCAAGCACAGCGCCGAGGGCGGTTATTCGGCCCAGTATTATGTCTATATCTGGGCGGGTGTGCTGGAGCATGATGCTTTTGCCGCGTTCGAGGAAGCTGATAACCCCTTTGACGCTGCAACCGCCCATCGTCTGCTGGAAAACATTTACAGCGCTGGCAACCGCCGCGACCCGGCCGAAACCTATCGCCTGTTCCGTGGCCGCGACGCCACCCGTGACGCGCTGCTGCGAAACCGGGGGCTGGTTGCGGGTTAAAGAATTTTCTTCGCTTCCCCTTCCCCCGCTTGCGGGGGAAGGCCGGGATGGGGGGGGAGAGTGGTTGGTTCAGTCAGGAATCTGGGCTTTTCCAAGCATCCCTCCCCCACCCAAACCCACCCCCCCCACCGGGGGCGGGCAATATAGCAAAAACGTGGCCCCCCCGGGACGGGG
>CAYSDE010000010.1:0-581 GCA_964429685.1 uncultured Pseudobdellovibrionaceae bacterium | reverse complement strand
CGGGGGAGGGAATTATCGCTCTACGTTGGCCGACCCGGTAGAGGGAGGGCAATAGATTGTTCTGAAACGCCCTAAATCCCCGCCACCGTCATGCCGTCCACCCGTACCGTCGGCGTGTCCATGCCGAAGCGGCGTTTGAGGTCGCTGGCGGGGCGGAGCTTTTTGAACATATCGGTAAGGTTACCGGCAATAGTCACTTCGCTAACCGGATAGGCCAGCTTGCCGTTTTCAATCCAGAAGCCCGAAGCCCCCCGGCTGAAATCGCCCGTCACCAGATTAAGGCCATGCCCGAGGAAACTGGTGAGATAAAAACCGTCCTTGATCTCGGCAATCATGTCTTCCGGGCTTTGCGCGCCAGCCTCCAGCCAGACATTGCTGGTACCGGGGCCGGGCGGCGAGGAAACGCCACGGGTTGCGTTGCCAGTGGGAGCCAGACCGAGTTGACGGGCCGAACGCAGGTCAAGAATCCAGCCGGTCAACCGGCCATTCTCGATCAGGGCCCGGCGCTGTGGGGCCAGACCTTCCGCATCAAAGGGACGCGAGCGGGGGGCCGCCGACAATCAGGGGGTCTTCAATAATGT
>CAYSDE010000009.1:0-27262 GCA_964429685.1 uncultured Pseudobdellovibrionaceae bacterium | reverse complement strand
ACCCACAGCCCGGAGACTCTCTTAAATCTCGCTTGCTAAATGGGGGGCATTACACAGACCAATCGCCCAATTGGCCTAAAGATGCATTACATCCTCACCGCACCACAACAGGCAGCATTGGGGAGTAATATCGAAGTTTATCTGTTTAGAGGCGGCTATGCTGGTCTTGAGCCCATAGAACAAGGAAAAGCAAATTTATGTATGGCTGTGGAAAAGTCGCTATTTGCTCGCCATGATAATAGTTGGGATCTGCTCATAAAATCTCTTTGTGCGACGATACCACTGCTGCAAACCCGCTTGCAGACAGCAGACGCTTGCTGGCCAAAGCCTTTGGCTATCGCGGCTATTCCTTATGGCTACATAAATCAGTTCAAGAGTGAAAAGCATCCCGGGTTGTTCCCGCTCGGCGACCAGATGGCCGTCATACCCTCCTTCTGTGGCGATGGCATGGCCATAGCTCTGCATAGCGCTTTTATGGCAACAGAGGGCGATACAAGCGAATATGCGGAAAACCTCAGGAAAGAGCTGGCGCCGCAGATGCGGGCTGCGAAGTGCATGCAAATTATTATGGCGAGACGATTACCGAGCATACTTGCCGTCAAACTCATCCAGATCATGCCATCGTTTTTTACATTTATGGTGCGGCGAACACGTCTTAAGCAGGTTGCATTCAATAAGCCCGCTTGAATTGGTATAGATGTGCGCAGTCTAGTCCAGCGGGTCGGACACCATCTCTCGCGGAGAAAACCGGGTTAAATAGACTGTGAGAGTCCAAAAAAGCTGTTCTCTCCGATCTTTTGGGAGCGAAATACCACCGCAACTGGGGCAAAAGCAGGGGATGGGTGCAAAAAGGCCGAACAGGCCAGACGGAATGGTGGTCCTGAAGAGGAACGAACTTCCGGTCCGACCAGCAATAATATGCTCATCCAAGGCGATTTTCTGTCCTGATATGGCTCAAACCGCTGACATCCAAGCATTTCATGACAAGTATGGCACTTGGCGACACTAACAGATCGTGGTTGTGAGAGTCTCCTCAGCCGGGCAGAGAGTCAGGGGCGAAGCCCCCACTTTACCCGCAGCCACAGCCGCTCATGAACATAATAATCGAGCGATAAGAGCACGTGCAAAAAGGTAGCAAAGGTTGTCGCCGGCCCGAGATTACCGCTGTAAGCAAAAGTAAAAACGATCGTCAGCAACCATGCCGTCAGCCGGTAACTGACCATGCGTGCCAGTGTGCGTTTGTGTGTTTCCTGCATGAAGTTTTGCTCTCTCAAAAAATATGCTTGCGCTGAGTGTAGTGTTTTGTTACCGATAACACATCAGGAGTTTGTAACCATAATGTCTCTTTTCTGTTGTTGCATGTGACGATCTGGCCCCGCCGCAAGGCATCGGGGCTTTTGTCATGCTTCAACAGATACCGGTTGGCCCACCTGAGCGGCCCCAGACAAGAGACACTCAATGGTTACCGCGATCCCGCTGCATCATCGCCCCACTCATGCCCCCGTGTCAGGCCGAAAGCCTTATATTCCAACAATTATTGACCTGATTGGCAACACGCCACTCGTGCGGGTGCAGAACATCGACACCGGCCCGTGCGAACTCTTTCTCAAGCTGGAAAGCCAGAACCCCGGCGGCTCGATCAAGGACCGCATTGCTCTGTCGATGATTAATGCAGCCGAGCGCGATGGAAACCTGCAGCCGGGCGGCACTTTAGTGGAGGCTACCGCAGGCAATACCGGCCTTGGCTTGGCGCTGATTGCCAGCTTGAAGGGCTATAAGCTTAAGCTGGTTATCCCCGATAAAATGAGCGCCGAGAAAATCTATCATCTGCGCGCGCTTGGAGCTGAGGTCATCATCACCCGCTCGGATGTCGAGAAGGGTCATCCGGATTATTATCAGGATAAGGCCCGTGCGCTGGCAGAGTCCATTCCCGGTGCTTTCTATGTGAACCAGTTTGAGAACCCAGCCAATCCGGAAACGCATGAGCACAGCACCGGCCCTGAAATCTGGATGCAGACGGCCCAGCAGCTTGATGCCGTAATTACTGGCGTTGGGTCTGGAGGCACTTTTACCGGCCTGGGCCGTTACTTCAAACGCGTAGCACCGCATGTAAAAATGATCCTTGCCGATCCGCAGGGCTCCATCCTTGCGCCGACCATCAAATATGGCGTGTCGCCGCCCTGCGGCAGCTGGCTGGTGGAAGGTATTGGCGAAGACTTCATTCCCACCAACTTCGATACATCACTGGTCAGCCAAGCTTATAGCATCAGCGATGCCGAGAGCATTGCCACCGCCCGCCTGCTGCTGCAGAAGGAAGGCATCCTCTGTGGCTCCTCCTCGGGCACCCTCATCGCCGCCGCGTTGCGCTATTGCCGCGAACAGACGACACCGCAGCGGGTGGTCACGCTGGTGTGCGACAGTGGTAACAAGTACCTCTCCAAAATCTTCAATCCCTATTGGCTGGATGATAACGGACTGGTCGAACAGATCGAGAGTCATGATTTGCGGGATCTGATTGCCCGCCCCTATCAGCAGGGCAGTACCGTAATCGCCAAGCCTGAAGACACATTACAGCAGGTCTATGCCAAGATGCGTAGCTTTGATATTTCGCAACTGCCCGTAATGGCGCGTGGTGAAATCATCGGCCTGATTGATGAACGCGATGTGCTGCTCGCTGTGACCGGCAATGCCGCAGGCTTTACCATTCCGGCGCGCGAAGCGATGGAGAAAAACTTCGCTACGCTACCACCCTCAGCTTCCCTGTCTGACCTCTCAAATGTCATCGGGAAGGGCCGGGTGGCCTGTATCGCGGATGAAGGCAAGTTTTTGGGCCTGATTACCCCGATCGATTTTCTCAACTATCTTCGCAAAAGGAATGGACACGCATGAGCACGCACACTGACAAAAACAGCCTGACCAAAGGTTTTGACACCAAGGCCATTCATGCCGGACAAGAGCCAGACCCCAGCACGGGCGCGGTCATCACACCGGTTTACCTCACCTCAACCTACGCGCAAGAGGGGCCCAACGAGCATAAGGGCTTTGATTATGGCCGCAGCCATAATCCCACCCGCTATGCTTATGAGCGCGCCATTGCAGCGCTGGAGAATGGGCGCGATGGCTTCGCCTTTGCCTCTGGCCTCGCGGCTATATCGGCTGTGCTGGAGCTGCTGCCGGCCGGCGCGCACATCATTGCGTCAGATGATATTTACGGCGGCACCTACCGTCAGTTCGAGCGGGTCAAGAAACACTCGCAGAACCTGTCTGTCTCTTATGTTGATCTTAGCAATCCGGCAAACATCTCTACTGCCTTGCGGCCCGAAACCAAGCTGGTATGGATTGAAACCCCTACCAACCCGCTGCTCAAACTCGCCGATCTCTCAGCGCTGGCGGCAGAAGCAAAAAAGCATAGCCTGTTGACAGTAGCGGATAATACCTTTGCCTCGCCTTATATTCAGCAGCCGCTAGATCATGGCATCGATATCGTCGTGCATTCGGCCACTAAATACATTAACGGGCATTCGGATATCATCGGCGGCGTGGTCATAACCAAATCTCCTGAACTCGGCGAGAAAATCCGCTTTATCCAAAACGCGATTGGCAGCATTGCCAGCCCGTTTGACAGCTTTTTAGCGCAGCGTGGACTGAAGACATTGGGTCTACGGCTTGAGCGGCAAAGCGCATCGGCGCTGATCTTGGCCAATTGGCTGGAGCAGCAGCCGGAGGTGGAACGCGTAATTTACCCTGGCCTGCCCAGCCACCCGCAACATGAGTTGGCCAAGCGCCAGCAGCGCACTGGCGGCGGTATGATCTCGGTTGTTCTCAAGGGTAATCTTGAGCAGACGCGTACCTTTCTGAAAGCTGTGAAAATCTTCACACTGGCGGAAAGCCTAGGAGCGATTGAAAGCCTGATTGAACATCCAGCACTGATGACTCATGCCACTATTCCGGCTGAAACCCGCCAGAAGCTGGGCATTGTCGATGGTCTTGTTCGCATTTCGGTGGGCATTGAAAATGTTGAGGATCTACAGGCTGATTTACAGCAGGCCCTTAACACTGCTTTTGCTAGCACAAAACTTTCACAAGCTGCTTGAACAGGGAGCAGATGGGTGCAGGGAAGGCAGCCGCAAGCGTAAGTCCTTCACCTGCTACTTAAACATTCAGGAGATTACAATGTCCAATCTTGCACTTGATACGTTGGTGGTTCATGCCGGACGTGAAGCCGATGCGGCAACGGGCGCGCTGCGGCTGCCCGTTCATTTTTCAACCGCATTTGAACAGCCCAGTGTGGACGAAGCCGCGCAGCGCTTTTCCGGTACTAAGACGGGCTTTACCTACGGCCGTACGGGCAATCCCTCCAGCTCGCCACTCGAGCGTGCCATCGCTACGCTTGATGGTGCACCAGAAAGCGTTGCTTTTGCCAATGGGCAAGCGGCGCTACGCGTGCTGTTTGAGACACTTCTCAAAAATGGTGATGAGTTCCTGATTTCCCGGCACATGTTTGGTGGAACTTTTGGCTTTGCCTCTGGCGCGCAGGCCCGCTTTGGCTGGACGCCGGGGTGGATTGACCCCATCAATCCTGCTACAGCCAGCAGCCTGATTACACCCAAAACCAAGTTTATTCTGCTGGAGAGCGTGTCCAACCCGGATGGCGTGGTGGCTGACCTCGAAGGCTATCGCAAGCTGGCCGATACGCATCGCCTACCGCTGATTGTTGATAACACGCTACCCACGCCTTATCTTTTGAATGCTGCAAGATATGCTGATGTGGTGCTCTATTCCGGCACCAAATATCTTAATGGCCATGGCACCGGCCTCTCCGGCTTTGTAACAGATACCGGGCGCTTTAACTGGGCGAGTGATGAGCGCTACCCATTTGTGGCCGGACCACGCGGTATTGATCGACCCTTCACCGAAACGCATCCGCAAGCGCCACTTGCCGCGGCCGTTCGGTTCTTCGGCACCGGCCATGGCGGCACACTCACACCGCACGAGGCTTTTCTGACATTAAACGGGCTTGATACGCTGGCGCTGCGCCTTGACCGGCAGGTGAGCAACGCGGTGCAGATCGCTCATTTCCTGCAACAGCATCCGGCAGTGGAATCGGTGCAATATTCAGGCCTGCCCTCAAGTCTACACTACGAGCGCGCGCAGAAATATCTACCACGAGGCGTGGGCGCTTTGCTGGCCTTTAATGTGCTCGGCAGAAAAGAAGATGCTGTTGCCGTGGCTGAAAATCTGCAACTCTCCTCACTGGCAGCTAACATCGGCCAGACCCGCAGCTTGGTTGTTCACCCCGCCACAACCACACATCGCCAGAGTGAAGATCAGCGCCGCGGGGCCGGGATCTCGCAAAACACCTTGCGTCTGTCTATCGGCATCGAGAATCCGCAAGACCTTATCAATGACCTTGATCGCGCCCTTGGAAAAGTATCAAGCCGGACGCATCACGCTACACCAGCGTGAATGACATTTAAGACATGAGTACACATAACCCTCAACGGGTCGGACAGAATCTTGAACGGAGAAATACCGATAAAACCGTTATAAGTCGCACCTATCTCCGACCCATTGCCGCAAACATTATTCACTCACAACAAAGCGCATAGGAGCAACACAAAAACACAAGCCGCGCAGTTGCGCCCATTCCATCGGCATAACTGAGCGATCGGAAGTTTGGCTGTCACTAAGCTATGTGCGATTTTTGAGATGAAAAAGTCGTTTTTTCTGTTTATTATCAATAACTTAAGACGGAATGGTGGAGCAGAGGGGAGTCGAACCCCCGACCTCTACAATGCGAATGTAGCGCTCTCCCAACTGAGCTACTGCCCCACACCGGTGGGATAAGTGGCCGATTTACCTGCCTGCTGTCAAGTCCCTGCTGCATTTTTGTGGGTGGCTTGCCTAAACTTCCCGGCGTGTTAGGCTGATCGGACACTGGGGGAGGCTCTGCCATGCGGTTGCTGATTGAACTGCTTTACATGTTACTTAACCTTTATGGTTTTGTGGTGCTGGTCAATGTTGTCCTCAACTGGCTGCTGGTTTTCAATGTCATGAACGGCAGCAACCAGTTTGTGCGCTCGGTTTATGACTTTACCAAATCCCTGACCGAACCGGCGTTGCGGCGCATCCGTAGCGTTATCAATCCGGTTAACGGTATTGATTTGTCGCCGCTGGTGCTGTTGCTGGCGGTGTGGGTGGCCAAGCGGATCATCGTGCTTTATGCCTATCCTGCGCTTGCTTACCCCTAGGTTCTGAATGTCAGCGCGTATTATTGACGGAAAAGCCATCGCTGCCGATCTTCGGGCCAGAATCGCTCTTCATGCCAAATCCCTTCCGCAGTCGCCGGGACTGGCGGCGATTTTGATCGGGGATGATCCGGCCAGCGCGGTTTATGTGGCGGGCAAAGTCAAGGCCTGTGCCGAGGTCGGTTTCCTGTCTTTTGTCCATCGTCTGCCAGCCTCGACCACCGAAGCCGAGCTGTTTGATCTGATTGAAACACTTAATCAGGACTCCAAAGTCAGCGGCATCCTGTTGCAGTTGCCGTTACCGCAAGGGCTGGATGCGACCCAGTTTGTCTGCATGATCGATTCCGAGAAGGATGTGGATGGGCTGTCACCGGCCAATTATGGATTGCTGGCGGCGGGGTTGCCCGCGGCGGTGCCCTGCACGCCGCTGGGCTGTCTGCACCTGATTCGTGCCGTAACCACCGATCTGCAGGGCAAACGGGCGCTGGTGCTGGGGCGTTCGACGCTGGTGGGCAAGCCGATGGCCGAGTTGCTGGTGCAGCAGGACTGCACGGTGACGGTCGCCCACAGCAAGAGCCGTGATCTGCCTGCACTCTGCCGCGAGGCCGATATTCTGGTGGCGGCGGTTGGTCGCCCCGGTCTGGTGCGCGGCGAGTGGATCAAGCCCGGCGCGATTGTGATTGACGTGGGCATTACCCGTGGCGCTGACAACAAGTTGCACGGAGATGTCAATTTTGCCGAAGCGCTGGCGGTGGCAGGGGCGATTACGCCCGTGCCCGGCGGCGTTGGTCCGATGACCATTGCCTGCCTGCTGTTCAATACGCTGGTTGCAGCCTGCCACCAGCAGGGTAGTGTGGTGCCGAAGGGATTGCTTGACCATGATTACAGCCTATGCGCGGACGCCTCAGGGCGTAACACACGCGGTCGCGTCGCCCGGTAGCGCGCCACTCGCTAACGCCGTCTGGATTGATCTGAAGGATGTCGATGCCGAGGCGCTGGCTTTTGTCAGCCATCTCCTGCACGTCAAAATTCCGCCGCTCAAGGAGGTGCGCCTGCTTGATCAGGCCAGCCAGCTCTATCACGACAAAGGCGCGTTGCATCTGGTGCTGCCGCTGATTGTGCGGAGCCAGAGTGAGAGTCCGACGGCGGCCAGTCTCCATTTCATCCTGACTGAAAAGATGTTGATTACCCTGCGCGAAGGCGAGTCCCATGCTTTCCAGAATTTTGTTGAGTCTCTGGGCAAGCGGCCCCATCTGCTCGACCATCCGGCGGCGGTGTTTACCGGGCTGGTCAGCGCCATTATCAGCCGCATGGCCGATCTGGGCGAAACCGTGGCTTACGAGATGGATCAGGTCAGCCGGTTGGTGTTTCAGGAATCGCTACAGCGCTCCAAAGCGCCGGGGCGCGGCAAGCCGGATAGCTGGCGCCGGGTGCTGCAGGGGTTGGGCCGGACAGCGCGGCTCAATCACCGCCTGATTACCTCGCTGTCCAGTTTCGAGCGGATGCTGGCTTATGTTAGCGATCCCAAAAAGATCGAATTGCCGCAACCCGAGCGTGAACAGCTGCTGATGCTGCAGCATGACAGCCGCCGCCTGCTCGATCAGGCCAATGCCACCGTTAACGAAGCGACTTTTCTGCTTGATGCCATTGCCAGCGCTATTTCCATCGAACAGAACAACGTCATCAAAATATTCTCGATGGTGGCGGTGGTGCTGATGCCGCCGACTATGGTCGCCAGCATTTACGGCATGAACTTTGTGCATATGCCGGAGCTGGGCTGGGTCGCTGGCTACCCGCTCGCTCTGCTTCTGATGATTGTCAGCGCCATTCTGCCGGTCTGGTGGTTCAAACGGCATGGGTGGTTTTGAGTGGAGCAGAAAAACGGCTGGTCACACCTGTAAGGGTGTGACCAGCTGCCGGAAATGTTTTTTAGACAGGTTATTGACGGTGACACAGAGGCGGATTGCGAACGCCTGGGCTAAAAAATTCGCCATTGGTAGTGAGCCTCCAATCAAGCGTTGATTCAACAACTTCAAGATCGGGATCGCCGAAAAAATCAGGCGAACGGCCTCCTTCAGGCAGATGAAGTCTCTTGCCCTGAGCGTTCAGTGCCGCCTTCGGGCTTCCGGTAACATTATTACTCTTTGCCATGTTTTTATCTCCGTTCTGTTCAACGGAACTGATGCTAACCAAATGATAGTGCCAAAGTCAAAAGAAATCATGTCTCGTTAATCAAAGACATGATTAACGCCAGCGCGGCGGGGCCGTCCCATTCTTCATCGCCGAGGCTGCTGCCGACTTCTTCGCCGCGGCGGTTGATGAGCAGGGTAAAGGGGAGGCCACGGGGGTTGATCTTGCGGGTGATGGCGAGGCTGTTGTCAATCGCCAGCGGGAGGTGTTTTATGGCGTTATTGGCGTAAAACTCCTGCACCACGCTGCTGCCGCCGCGATCAATCGAGATGGGCAGAACCATGAAATCGGCGCCGCCCCGCTGGCCTTGCAGACGGTCAAGCGCGGGCATTTCCAGCACGCAGGAGGGGCACCAGGTGGCCCAGATGTTCAGCAGGATGACCTTGCCGCTGAACTCGCTGAGGTGGCGGACATTGCTGTCACTGCCGCCATAACTGAAACTGATGTCCGGCACCTTGCGGGGCGGACTGGTTTCCTTGTAATTCTCCAGCCCGTGCGACCCGTTTGCCGCAGCTGCGGGGAAGGCTTTGACCGAAGCGGCAAGAATGCTAAACCCGGTAAGCCAGTGGCGCCGTGTCAGGGTCTTTGTCAGAGAAGGTTTGTTCATATGTCCCAATCCAGGCTTCAGTCCAACGTTATGTGGGGCGGACGTTTTGCGACGGCTCCGGCAGCCATCATGCAGCATATCAACATTTCCATCGGGTTTGACAAAAAACTTGCCGCCGAAGATGTCGCGGTCAACCGCGCCCATGCCGCCATGCTGGGGGACTGCGGGATTCTGGCTGAAACTGACGTCGCGGCCATTCTCAAGGGTTTTGACCAGATTGAGGCCGAGTTGAAAGAAGGCACATTCCCCTTCCGCGACGAATATGAAGACATCCACATGAATCTGGAGGCCCGCCTCAAGGAGATTATCGGCGAGCCGGCAGGGCGGCTGCACACCGCCCGTTCCCGCAACGATCAGGTGGCGACCTCCTTCCGCCTCTGGGTGCGGGCGGCGCTGGAGCGCCATGATCTTGAACTGCAAGAGCTGCAGGCGGCGTTGCTGGATCAGGCCGAGGCGGGGTTTGATACCATCATGCCCGGTTTTACCCATTTGCAACTGGCCCAGCCGGTGACTTTTGGTCATCACCTGATGGCCTATGTCGAGATGCTGGGGCGGGATCGTTCGCGCCTCAAGGATGCACGCGCCCGCATGAATGAAATGCCGCTGGGCGCGGCGGCGCTGGCGGGCACTGGTTTTCCCATCAACCGCGATCTGACCGCCAAGGCGCTGGGCTTTGACCGCCCGATGAGCAATTCAATGGATGCGGTATCAGACCGCGATTTCGCGCTTGACTACCTTGCGGCCTCTGCCGTCATCGCCATGCATCTGTCCCGGCTGGCGGAAGAGCTGGTGTTGTGGAGCAGCGATACTTTCCGCTTTGTCCGGCTGTCGGATGCGTTTTCAACCGGCAGTTCGATCATGCCGCAGAAGCGCAATCCCGATGCCGCTGAACTGGTGCGGGGCCGCAGTGGCCGGGTCTATGGTGCGCTGCTGTCCCTGCTGGTCATGCTCAAGGCCCTGCCGCTCAGCTACAACAAGGACATGCAGGAAGACAAGGAGCCGGTGTTTGAAACCGCTCATTCCGTTTCGCTCTGTCTTGCCGCCATGACCGGCATGATCCGTGACCTCAAGCCATTGCCGGAGAGCATGAAAGCGGCGGCGGGCCGGGGGTTCTCGACCGCGACCGATCTGGCTGACTGGCTGGTGCGCGAAGCCGGGTTGCCCTTCCGCGAGGCTCACCACATCACCGGACGCATTGTCAAACTGGCCGAAGAGAAAGACTGTACTCTGGCGGAGCTTCCGCTGGCCGACATGCAGCAGGTCAGCAAGCTGATAACCGCCGCCGTGTTTGAGGTGCTGACGCTGGAAGCGTCGGTGGCGTCGCGGCGGTCTTTTGGCGGCACGGCGCCGGAGCGGGTCAGGGAGGCAATCCTTGCCGCCAGAAAGAAATACCTGTAATGCGCCTGCTCTTTGTCCTGCTGCTTTCCCTTTCTGTCCTGACCGGCTGTGGCCGCAAGCCCGGCCATGTTGACGCCCCCGAAGGCGCAATCGATTATAGTTATCCACCCCCTGCCGAGGTTCATCCATGACTGCATTTTCCTATCAGGCTGGCCGTTATCACGCCGAAGCCGTTGCCCTGTCCGAAATCGCCGCTCAGGCCGGCACGCCAGTGCATGTGTATAGTGCCAACCGCATCCGCCAGAATTTTACCCGTTTGCAGACAGCGCTGGGCAAGGCGCGGCTGTGCTACGCGGTCAAGGCCAACAGCAATCTGGCGGTGCTGCGGATTCTCTCCGAACTCGGGGCAGGGGCCGATATTGTTTCGGGCGGCGAACTGGCGCGGGCGCTTGCCGGTGGCATTCCGGCCGAGCGCATTGTCTTTTCCGGCGTCGGTAAAACCGAAGCTGAACTTCAGGCCGCGCTGAAGGCCGGAGTTCACCAGATCAATGTGGAATCAATTGCCGAAATCGATCATGTCGCCGAGGTGGCCAAAGCGCTGGGCGTTGTCGCTGCGATTGCCTTCCGCCTCAACCCCGACATTGCCGCCGACACCCATCATAAAATTGCGACAGGCCGCAAGGGCGACAAGTTCGGCATCGATCACGAGCAGATGCTGGAAGCCGCCGAGCGGACGCACCGTCACCCCTCGCTCAAGCTGTGCGGGCTGGCCGTGCATATCGGCTCGCAGCTGTTCGATCTGGGCATTTACCGCGCTGCCTTCACGGTGGTGGCGGGCTATGTGGCCGAGCTGCGCGCCGCCGGGTTCGACCTTACCCGTCTCGATCTGGGCGGCGGCATGGGGGTGCCCTATCATGATGAAACGCCTTTTGATGCCGAAGGTTTTGCGGAAGTAGTGCGGGACACCGTGGGTAATCTCGGCTGCGCCCTCTCCTTCGAGCCGGGCCGCTATATCGTGGCCGATGCCGGGGTTTTGCTGTCGCGGGTGCTGCACGTCAAGGAAGGTGTGACCCATCGTTTTCTGGTGGTTGATGCCGCCATGACCGACCTCATCCGCCCTGCGCTCTATCAGGCTTATCACGGCATCAGGCCGGTCAGGGAAGCGCCGCCGCTGGCCGAACTGGTTAAGGCCGACGTGGTCGGCCCGGTCTGTGAAAGTGGCGACTGCTTCGCCGAAGACCGGCTGTTGCCGCCGCTGGCCGCTGGTGATCTCGTGGTGTTTGAAACCACCGGCGCTTACGGCGCCGCCATGGCCTCGACCTATAACAGCCGCCCGCTGGTGCCGGAAGTGCTGGTCGACGGCCAGCGCTGGGCCGTCATCCGCCCCCGCATCGAGGTCGAACAGCAAATCGCGTGGGAGCATTTGCCGGATTGGGTGTGAGCAAGTTGTGAGGCCATAGTCCTCCTTTCTTGTTGCGTGTCTGGTTTCTGGCGTTAGCTATCTAAGGATGGAAGACACACGATGGAACAAGTTTTTCGATGCCACCAAGGATCTAAGGCCGTCTCGAACTCTGGTGGTTGCACTAGAAGCCTTCGGTGGAGTGCCAGCGGGGGCGCATGCGGTTGATCTTGGCTGTGGTGCTGGCAGGGATACACTGGCACTTTGACCTTGCCTCGCTTTAATCGACAACGCATCCATTTCGCTCTCGGCTACCTCACCCCTGAGCAAATGGCACTAAACGCCGCTTAACAACCGTCCACTCTTTCGAGGGAAGATCACAAGAAGGCTATCTCGTGCCGCGAAAATATTAGTTAAGCACCATGCCCTCTGGGTCGTAAAAATTAACTTTCGGTTAGGAGTCCTGTGGCAATGATTAACTGAAAGGTTTGATAGTTCCCTTATGGCACAGGTTTACTGGATTTTAACCGGAGAGGGGACACAGTATCCTCTTCGATGGAAAACCAAGCTCCGTGCTTGGTGGGAGGGGTATGACCTTTCCGCCCTCAAGCCGGGGGAGGCCGCTGAACAGGCGACGGCGGCGGTTGAAGCCATTGAGCAGATGCCCTCTGTCCCCCTTGCCGAGGCCGAGTTTGAACCTCTCAGCCGGTTCGGACGCCCGTTGTGGTCCGCAGGCCGGATCAAGGTAGCGGAAACTTTATGGGGACAGGATTTTCTTTCTCCCGGCGGCGTTGACCATACTACCTATCTGGTCAAACCTTTTGGCATCACCTCGGCAATGAGTATTCTGGATCTGGCGGCCGGTTTGGGCGGCGTCGCCCGTACTGTGGCCCGCCAGTACAAGGCTTGGGTAACGGGGATGGAGCCATCCCCAATGCTGGCAGCCATGGGAATGACCCGTTCACAGGCCGAAGGGCTTGAGAAACAGGCTCCGGTTGAAGTTTATGATCCCAACAATCTGGCGTTGAAGCGCCGCTATGATGGTATTTTTGCCAAGGAGTCCTTTTTCACGGTGCAGGACAAGGACCATCTGTTTGATACCATCTCGGCAAGTCTGAAAGACGGCGGACAGTTCCTCTTCACCGATTACTGTACCGAAAGCAAGGACCCCGGCAATGCACAGCTGGATGAGTGGATGAAGAAGGAGCCGGTGCAGCCCTATCTGTGGACAGTTGAACAAACAGTCGATGCCCTGAAGAAGCGCAAGCTGGATGTCCGCACCAATGAGGACATCACCGATCTGCAGCGCCGCCTGATCCTGCGTGCCCTCGGTCACTTTCTTGAACATCTTGAATCCCATACCATGGACACCGAAACCAAGAAAATCGTGCTGGACGAAGTTGAACTCTGGGCCCGCCGCATGGCCGCCTTTGACACCGGCCTCCGGGTCTACCGCTTTTACTGCATGAAGCACTGAGGGGCCTGAACGGCCTGGGGTGTCAGAAAGCGGGCGGCAACTTGTTTCCCGGTTTCTCAAAAGTTTGCAGCATACTTGGAAGCCTAAGGGAATCGCAGTTGCAAAGGCAAGGATAAATTAGTTAATAACAGGCCGCCGAGTCTTCCATATTAACTCTCAGGGAGCGGGGCGCCGTCCGTGTCTTCCTCAAACCCGCCATTGATGAGGGCCAGAATGGCGGTCATGGCTTCCAGCGCGTCGTGACCACGGGCCCAGAGTTCGAGAGTGCTGCCGGGGGCAGCGGCCAGCATCATCAGCCCCATGATGGAATCAGCTGATACCACCATATCGGCCCGCATGACCCAGATTTCCGCTTCAAACTGGCTGGCCAGGCGCACCAGCTTTCCTGCAGCCCGCGCATGCAACCCCCGGCTGTTGCGGATGACAACCTGCTGGCGGGTTTCCTGTTCGGTGGTGCTGAGTGGCATGGGGGAGCTGTCCGTTAGCCGGGGTTCATAAAGGCCGAGGCCACATTGATGTATTTCTGCCCGGCTTCACGGGCAGCGGCCACGGCAGCCGCTACGGTTTCAGTCTTGCGGACTTCAGCGAGTTTAATCAGCAGGGGTAGGTTGACGCCGGTTATCACCTCGGCCTTGGTCTGATCCATGACGGAAATAGCGAGGTTGGAGGGGGTGCCGCCATAAAGATCCGTCAGCACAACCACCCCGTCGCCCTGTTCCACCTTGGCAATGGCTTCGATGATGCGGCCCCGACATTCATCGGGTGCATCAGTCGGGCCGATGCAAACCGTGGCTACAGCGTCTTGCGGCCCCATGACATGAACCAGCGCGGCCAGAAATTCCTCGGCCAGCCGGGCATGGGTTACCAAAACCATTCCAATCATCAGGGTACTCCTTGAACTACTCCGGTATTCATCTTACTGCGAGTGCGGGGCTGGAGCTAGCCCCTCAAGTGTGCGGGTGACTTTCAGCAGCAGGTCGGCGCTGGCGGTGATGATAACCCGCTTCTGACGGCCCGCACTCCCATGCGTCAGCTCGAAAGCCGATTTGGGCAGGTCAAACAGGTCGGCAAGAGCCGCAATGACGGCAGCATTGGCTTTTCCGTCCACCGGGGGCGCGTTAACGGCAAGGTGCAAGACAGTATCGGTACAGGTCGGGGCGACTTTGCGGCGGCTGCCCGGCTTGACCTTAAGGGTAAGGGAGAGTGTCGGCACCTCAGGCAAACTTCCGGGCATTGGCAATCATCAGTTTGTAAAGCTCGCGGATGAGGTCTTCCGGTTTCATGCGGCCAAACGGCATGTTTTCAACGGCAAAGGTAATCAGGCCCTCGGGGGGCTCCTTGGGGCAGAGATCCCAGCCCTGCGCCCGCAGCTCGGTCAGCACACCGAGCGCCTGCTTGGTGTAATCTTCGTTAAACCACGACTTGTCGGCATCGCGGATGGCTTTGGCGATCAGGGTGGGCAGGTCGGCCATGGCATGCGTTTCCTTTACATATCAGCCAAGGCATTATATGACATTTTCATCAACAATCGAACAGCGGAGTTTATCATGGCATGGCGGGTGGCAGTGATGGGAGCGACCGGTAACGTCGGGCGCGAGATGTTGCAGACTCTGGCTGAACGCAAATTTCCGGTTTCGGATGTAATCGCGCTAGCCTCCGAGCGCTCGGCGGGCGGACAGATTTCTTTTGGGGAGGATGAAGTCCTGACCGTGAAAGACCTCGCCAAATTCGATTTCAAGGGGGTTGATCTGGTTCTCTCCTCGCCCGGCGGCAAAGTCGCGGCCCAGTATGCACCTCTTGCGGTCAAGGCCGGAGCGGTGGTGATCGACAACAGCTCCCATTTCCGCATGGATCCCGATGTGCCGCTGGTGGTGCCCGAGGTCAATCCGCAGGCCATTGCCGGATACAAAAAGAAGGGCATCATCGCCAATCCCAACTGCTCGACCATCCAGATGGTCATGGTGCTGAAGCCTCTGCATGATCTCGCCCGCATCAAGCGCGTGGTGGTTGCCACCTACCAATCCGTGTCCGGAGCGGGCAAGGAAGCGATGGACGAGTTGTTCAACCAGACCCGCGCCATTTATGTCAACGAGAAGATCGAACACCAGAAATTCACCAAGCAGATCGCCTTCAACGTCATCCCCCATATCGATGTGTTCATGGATGACGGCTCGACCAAGGAAGAGTGGAAGATGGTGGTGGAAACCAAGAAGATCCTTGATCCGTCCATCAAGGTCAGCGCCACCTGCGTGCGGGTGCCGGTTTTTGTCAGCCATGCCGAAGCGGTCAATATCGAGTTCGAAAATCCGATTTCGGCAGAAGAAGCCCGGCAGGCCATCAAGCAGCATCGCGGCTGCAGCGTGGTCGATACCCGCGCCGATGGCGGCTATGTCACCCCGGCTGAAGTGACCGGCGAAGACAACGTGTTCGTCAGCCGCATCCGTGAGGATATTTCAGTCGAGAACGGCCTCAGCCTGTGGATCGTCGCCGACAACCTGCGCAAAGGCGCCGCTCTCAACGCTGTGCAGATTGCCGAACGGCTGGTGAAAGACTTTTTCTGAGCTTGCATGTTTACGCGCTGCCGTCCACCGCAGCCTAGGCATTCTCAAGCCAGACGCAGCACCGGTAAGTTTCTTCTCGCGCATCACCGATTTGCGACCACCCGCAATCAAAAACGCCTTAGCCAGCGAACGCCCCGCCACGGCCTGATAAGCCGAACGGCCTCCCCACCTGCCTGTAGTCTTTTAATGTTTATGTCAGGTAAGCCCTGAAGGGGATGCGATACCATCTCTGGTCGTAAAAGCTGTGATGCGCCGTTCTAGCGTGATAACCAGCGCAGGGTGATCTTTGATATCGTACACTTCCATCCGCGCCTGTGCACGAAAGCCGGGCACTTTGTACGCCGCCAGAAGGCTCTCTTTTTCGACTTCTTTTTCCATGCCTGAAATCCGCCACGTTTCCAGACATGGAAGAACATGGAAAATGCCTGCATTACAAGCACTTCATTCGCTCATTTCACCTATCAATTTGCCCGAAGAGCCAGAATAATTGCTGTTTCTCAAGCCGTGGCTCAGATTCAGTGGTGCCGATTGCACCCTTCCTTAAGGGCATAACGGCGGTCACAGTAAGGGCAGTCGATAAAGCCGTCCGCCCCGATGGTCAGGAAAACCCGGGGGTGGCCCAACGCGCCGCCGCCATCGCAGAAGAGGCGGGTCGAGGTGACCTCAACAGTTTCGGGGGCGGGCAGGGTGCGGGCGGTGCTGGCTTTGCTCATGGTAGGCATCATAGCGTTTCGGGACGGACTGGCAAGAGGATCACTCCTCTTCGGCCTCGGCAGTGGCGTCGAGCGCGTAGCCAGCAGCGCGAACAGTGCGGATGAGGTTGGGTTCACCCAGCGTTTTGCGCAGACGGCGGATATGGACATCGACCGTACGCGGTTCAACATAGATGTCATGCCCCCAGACCTGATCCAGCAACTGCTCGCGGCTGTAGACACGACCGGGGTTCTGCATGAATTGGCGGAGCAGGCGGAACTCGGTTGGCCCCAGATGAATTTCGGCCCCGGCCCGCTCAACCCGGTGGGACACCACGTCCATGACGAGGTCTGTAAAACTGAGACTCTCTTCATTGCGGCCACCACCGCTGCGGCGCAGCACCGCCCTGATTCTCGCCACCAGTTCGGCGGGAGAAAAAGGTTTGGGCACATAGTCATCCGCTCCGGCATTGAGGCCGCGTACCCGGTCATGTTCCTCGCCCCTTGCGGTTAGCATGATGATGGGCGTGCTGTGCAAAAGATTATGTTTCTTCAACTGGCGGCACAGCTCAAGTCCGGTAAGGTCGGGTAGCATCCAGTCGAGCAGAATCAGGGCCGGACGTTCTTTGGTTGCTTTGGCCAGACCTTCGGCGGCGGTTTCGGCACCAAGGGCACGGAATCCTTCTTTTTCCAGATTGTAGCTGAGTAGTGTAATGAGGTCACGCTCATCCTCGACCATCAGGATCAGGGGTTTCTCGTCTTTGGCCATTATTTTCCGCCTCCGGTCAAGTCGGGCACCACGGATGCAATACTGCGGGCGTGATCGCCAATGCGTTCAAGTCCCTTGGCAATAAAGAGCATTTCGCTGCCAACTGCAACATGGGTGCGATCGGCGGCGATATGCTGAAGCAGATCCTGCAACAGGCTGGAATAAAGATCATCCATCTCGCGGTCATGGCGGCTGGCGGTGGTGGCGGCCTTGCGGTCGCGGCGGGTATAGGCGTCCAGACATTCGCTAAGAATCTGGCGCGCCAGCAGGCCGAGTCGGGTCAGTTGGGCGGCTGGAGTGACGGGCAGCAGGCCCGACGCCGTCTGCAGCCGTTTGGCGATGTTGGCGGCATGCTCGCCAATCCGTTTCAGATGGGAGGCAGCTTTGACGATGGCCAGATTTTCGCGTACCAGCGTTTTGTCGAGATCGCCGGACAATATATCAATCGATTCATCCTTGATGCGGTCATGCAATTCTTCCAGCCGGACATTATGACTGATAACCTCGAAGGCCAGCTTGAGGTCCCGCTTGGACAGGGCCTCAATGGCTTTTTCCAGCTGTGACTCCGCCTCGCCGCCCAGTTCGAGGAGCAGCCGGGTGACAGAGGCAAGAGGCGAGGCCGTGGTTGCGGGCATGTTCACTTTTCCAGAATGGCACAGTCTACCCGGAGGATCGGGGCAGAGATGTGAAACTATTGTTACAGTTTATCCTTCCGCAGAGGCAGGATGACATGAAAACAGGTTCCCTGTCCAACTTCGCTCTCGACCTCCAGCTGGCCACGATGGCGGTTGAGGATGTGTTTGACGATGGACAGGCCAAGCCCGGTGCCGCCCATGGAGCGGCTGCGTCCGGTATCAATCCGGTAAAAGCGTTCAGTCAGGCGGGGCAGGTGGTGTTTGGCCATGCCGGGGCCGTGATCCTGCACCGAGAGCCTTGCCGTGTCCTCATCCGCTTCCACAGCCAGCCGGATTTCGATGGGCGTATTCTCGTCCGCATATTTGGTGGCATTCTCGATCAGGTTCTGCAGCACCTGCATCATCTGGTCATCATCGCCGGGAATCAGCAGCGGCTCCTCCGGTAGTTGGAGGGCGAAGGTTATGTTGCGGCTACGGGCGCGAGGCTCCAACTGGGCGCAGGCTCGCCGAACCTCATCAGCCAGATCGACCATACCGGTGGGCGGGGTATGCTCATCAAGTTCGATGCGGGCGAGCGACAGCAGATCCTGCACAATGCGTGCCATGCGGCTGGCCTGATCATGCATGATGGCAAGAAACCGCTCATGCGCTTCGGCATCGTCTTTGGCCGGGCCCTGCAGGGTTTCAATGAAGCCGAGCAGGCTGGCGAGGGGGGTTTTCAACTCGTGGCTGGCATTAGTCAGGAAGTCGATACGGAGCTGTTCAAGCTGGCGCTGGTCGGTAATGTCATGCAGGGTGAGAATGGCCCGCGGCGCCTCTTCCTTCATCGAAAAGAAGAGCGGCTGGATCTTGGCGGTGTAGAAATGCACATGCTGGTCGGCCAGAGAAAATTCAACCTCGCTGGATTTGTTTTCACCCAGTGCGGCATCAACAGCGGTCAGGATCTGTGGGCTGCGGAGCGCCAGACTGAGGTCATGGCCAACCACATGAGAGCCGAATTTGCGTTTGCCCGCTTCGTTGAGGCGCAGAATATGCCTCTGACCGTCGAGCAGGATCAGCGGATCGACGAAAATATCGAAAATGGCCCGGATGGTGGCAAGGTCGGCGCGGTTCATGTCTTCCCGTTTCGGCTGCGCTGGATGGCGGCGTGAGTATAGATCAGCAGTCCGCTCCAGATAAAGACAAAGGTCACCAGCTTGAGCGGCTCCAGCGGTTCGGCAAAAAATAGCAGCCCGCAGAGGAAGTTGAGGGTCGGGGTCAGGTAGTTGATCATGCTGGCGGTCGCCAGCCGGATGGCGGTCAGAGCCAGTCCGTACAGCACCATCGGCAGCAGGGTCAGCACCGCCGAACCGATTTGCAGGGGAAGTTCGGTAAACGCAGCATTGCCCTGATAAGCCAGATAGGCGAGGGCAAACGGAGCCAGCAGGCTGACTTCAACCGCAAAGGCGAACAGTGGTTCCATCTGCAGCTTCTTTCTGAGGGTTGCGTAGCCGCCGAAGCTGAGGGCAAACAGGATGCCGTTAAGCGGCAGGCCGCCCTTGCCAACGGCAAGAAGAGCCAGTCCGGCAGCAGCAAGTCCGACGGCAATTCTTTCCTGACCGGACAGCCGCTCGCCAAACCAGATGACGCCCATCAAGGTCGCCAGCAGTGGCATCAGGAAATAGCCGAGGCTGAGGTCAATCAGGCGGTGATTGGTGATGCTCCAGACGTAAGCCAGCCACATACCGCCGAGCAGCAGCGCGCTGCAAATCAGAAGCCGGAAACGTTCGCGATTGAGCTGATGCTTCTTTCCCCCCAGCCAGACCAGCGTCCAGACCATCGGGACGCACCAGATAATCCGGTGGGCCATGATAAGGTCGGTTCCTGCCTGTTTGAACAGATGCAAGTAAAGCGGAAACAGTCCCCAGATAACAGCCGTTCCGACCATGGCCAATACGCCGACGGCCGGGGAGGGCGGTTTTTCGTTGTCTACCATTCCGCAGCATCATGCGCGGCCAGCGCCGCTGCGGTGACAATGTCCGAGACGGTGGCGCCCATTGGCAGAATCTGCACCGGTTTGGAGAGGCCCATGACCAGCGGGCCGATGACGGTGCCGCCCATCTTCTGCAGCAGGCGCGAGCCGATATGGGCGGCGTGCAGCGAAGGCATCACCAGCACATTGGCCGAACCGGTGAGGCGGCAGAAGGGATAATGGCGCTTCATCAGATCGTAATCAAGGGCGATGTCGGCGCCCATTTCGCCGTCATATTCGAAATCAACCGGACGGCGATCCATCAGGGTTACGGCTTCGCGGATGCGTTCGGCCTTTTCGCGCAAAGGCTGGCCAAAGGTGGAGAAAGAGAGGAAAGCCACCCGGGGCTCATGCCCGAGCTGGCGGGCCTTGGCGGCACTCTGGAGGGCAATTTCCACCAGCTGTTCAGGCTCTGGCAGTTCGTTGACGGCGGTATCGGCGATGAAGACGGTACGTCCGCGCATGACCGCAATCGAAAGGCCGAACAGCAGCGTTTCATCCACGGTCGGGATGACGCGGTTCACTTCTTCCAGACTGCGCGAGAAAGAGCGGGTGACGCCGGTGACCAGACCATCGGCATCGCCCTGATCCACCATCAGGGCGGCAAAGGTGTTGCGGTCATTGTTGACGAGGCGCTGGCAGTCACGCAGCAGAAAGCCCTTGCGCTGTAGGCGGCGATACATGGCCTGTGCATAGCGGCTGTTGTTTTCCGACAGGCGGGCATTGTGGATTTCAAAGCCGTGATCCTCGGGCAGACCGGCAGCTTTGATGATGGCGTCAATGCGCTCGGGCCGTCCCACCAGCACCGGCTCGCCATAGCCGGCGGAGCGGAAAGCCAGTGCGGCGCGGATGGTGCGCTCTTCTTCGCCTTCGGCAAAAACGATGCGCTTCTTTTTGGTCTTGGCCCGCTCGAAAATCAGCTGCAGGCTGTCGGCGGTAGGATCAAGGCGGGCGCGCAGCTCATGCTTGTAGGCGACCATGTCGCGGATCGGCTTGCGGGCGACGCCGCTATCCATCGCTGCCTGGGCAACCGCCAGCGGCACCGTGGTAATCAGGCGCGGGTCAAACGGCACCGGTACAATGTATTCGGGGCCGAAGCGCAGACGGCGACCGGCATAGGCGCGGTCAACTTCGTCCGGCACATCTTCCCGTGCCAGCTGGGCCAGTGCAGTGGCTGCCGCCACTTTCATGGCTTCATTGATGGTGGAAGCCCGCACATCCAGCGCGCCCCGGAAAATATAGGGAAAGCCCAGAACATTGTTGATCTGGTTGGGATAGTCCGAGCGGCCGGTGGCGACAATGGCGTCGCTGCGTACGCTCTTCACTTCCTCGGGAGTAATCTCGGGATCAGGATTGGCCATCGCCAGAATGATCGGCTTGGCTGCCATCACTTTAATCATCTCGGGCGTCACCGCGCCCTTGACGGAGAGGCCGACAAACACATCAGCGTCCTTGAGGGCTTCAGTCAGCGTGCGGCACTCGGTGGGCACGGCATGAGCCGATTTCCACTGGTTCATGCTCTGGGTGCGGCCCTGATAGATCACGCCTTTGGTATCGCATAGCAGCACGTTTTCGTGTTTGACGCCCGAGGCCTTGAACAGCTCGGTGCAGGCAATCGCTGCCGCGCCCGCGCCATTCACCACCATCTTGATCTCGCTCATCTTGCGCCCGGTGAGGTGGACAGCATTGATAAGACCGGCAGTGGCGACAATCGCGGTGCCGTGCTGATCGTCATGGAAAACCGGGATTTCCATCAACTCGCGCAGTCGCTGCTCGATAATAAAACATTCCGGCGACTTGATGTCCTCCAGATTGATGCCGCCAAAACTGGGGCCGAGGAATTTGACACTGTTGATGAACTCTTCAACATCCTCGGTGCCGACTTCCAGATCAATCGAATCCACATCGGCAAAACGCTTGAACAGAACGGCTTTGCCTTCCATGACCGGCTTGCTGGCCAGCGCGCCGAGATTGCCGAGCCCGAGAACGGCGGTGCCGTTGGAAATGACCGCGACCAGATTGCCCTTGGCGGTATAGTCATAAGCGGTGGAGGGATCCTCAGCGATTTTCAGGCAGGGCGCCGCGACACCGGGTGAGTAGGCCAGCGAAAGATCGCGCTGGGTGGCCATCGGCTTGGTCGGTACGATTTCAAGTTTGCCGGGACGCCCCGAGGCATGCAGGGCCAGCGCGTCGGCATCGGTAATCTTCTTGTCATTGGGGGTGGCGTGCGGGCCGAGTTCTTCAGACATTTTGTAAATCCAGGCTGAGGGAAACAGCTTGGTAATCTACTCGAGTCAGGTGCAAGCGCAACTGTCGTGATTGCTGCGTTGCGGCAAAGGCCGTCAGGCGTCGGAGGAATTACCGCTTCCCGAACCGCTGTTCTGCGCCTTCGCATAGTTCTGCAGAAGCTGGTTGAGGAGGTTGACCGGGCTGGTGCTGCTGGCCGCCGCCTTGTTTTCCTGACTGAGCAGGTCAAGCAGGTTGCTGGTGGTCGAGCTTGACAGCTTGGGCGTTTCAATCTGCGGCAGACTGAAGAACTTCTGGGCTTCCGCTTTGCTCAGTTGCTTGTCCCCGTCAGCGTCCATGGCCTTGAACTGCGCTTCGAGGGCAGCGGGGTTGGGCTTGGCGGTGCCGGACTTTTCGGATGAGAACTTCTTGAACTCGGCGACGCTCAGTTTGCCGTTCTTGTCGGCATCCTTCTTGAACATCTGGTCAACCAGACCCTGACCGGTTTTGCTGATACCAGAGATGCTCATGATTGCCTCCGCGCTGATCGTGCTGCTACTATAACAGCAAAGGCCTCCATCTTACAGGGTGATTGATTAAAAAATGCTGGCGATGTTTCTTGCCTCACACCTGCGGCAGGCCTACATCTAGCGGTATGGATAAGAAACCACAGCCGCTCCCCGCCAAGGAAACCCCGGATTTCTCGAGAATAAAGGCCGTTTCCCAGCCCCCCGGCGAGGTCGGGGGCCCCCAAGGCCCGGAGCCCACCCGCTATGGCGATTGGGAGCAAAAGGGGCGCTGCACCGATTTCTGATTGAAACCAGCCGGTCAGTTTTGTTACAAGCCGATATGACTACTTCAGAAATTATTAACTTTGATTCTCCATGGGAGCAGATTGTTGAAGCGGCCCGGACTCCGCTTTCTGGCACTTCAGCCGAAGGCAGACTTCCTGCAACAGCGCAGTGTGACTTGCTGAGTGAGGGTGAAGTCAGCTTTCTGGCGGGTATGCCGGTTTGCCTGCTCAACGCGGATGGGGCCCCGCCCGTGCTTCCCGATCCGGCTGCCGATAATCCTGAACGTGGTGAGTTCTTCCGCCAGCAGGCCCTGCGTAAGGGGTGGAAATATGCTGAGCTTTCTTATTGGCCACGGGTGGGAGCGTATCGGAATTCGTCGGTGCAGGTGTATTTTCTTCCCCATTCCCAACCTGGAGACCCTTCGCTGCGGCAAGGGCCGGAGTATGGCAGCGAGTTTGATCTGACAAAACCGCTCGCTCACCGACTGAGTGGTGATAGTGTGAACGTGCTGGGTGTTATCACTCTTTCCCCCGTTTCGGAGAGAGTCGGTTTTCCTGCAGAAACCGGCAACCATCCTGCAGATGAACTCCTGATAACCCAACTGCATGAGATGTTTCACCTCGTCCAGCTAAGAGATGCAGCTCCGAAAAGCCGCCTTCTGCAGTCGGTGCTGCGGGAACGGGATGCCGAGCATGCGGCAGTGACTGCCTTCCAGACTTGTTGCAATGGATCGCCAGTGGTGGCGGCCCGCCGAATTCTGGGGAGGACCGCCGCAGTTATGACAAATGCTCCTAAATATTTCTTTTGGCCGGGCATGTCAGAAATCGACTTCCGTGGGGGGGTGATTCTCGCCAACTCTGTGCGTCTGCAAGGAGTTCTCGAACAATTTGGTCAGCCCATGCCAGACTATGATACAACCGTATTGTGGGCACTGCATTTTGCAGAAGAGTTGCCACAGGCCCTCTATGTCCGGAACCAGCCCGTACTGGACAGTATTACGACCGTTGTGTCGAACCAATACACTGACGCGGCGAGACCATTTGAAGTTTTCAAGGGTCTTGCCTCGGCTTGTGAGCGCGGAGCTCCCGATTTGACGAGCAAGGGTCAGGCCCTTGCCCGCAAAATCATCCAGTCGGTTGAAATCCTGTGCCCCTCCATCCTAAAATAAACAAGTCTCGTCAATATGTTGTCAGTTTTCCTGTCTTGAGGCAGGGGCATCAGGAATATCATTAACTTTTGCCAACTATAATAATCGGACTAGATGCGGATACAGGTCTGTGTCTGGCGGGTGAGGCGTTAAAAGGGGTTTAGTACCGTGCTTTATCATTTTTACGAGTGGCACAAAACAGCTTTGTCGCCGCTGAACATGATGGCGGAAGCCACCCGTATGACCTTGCAGCATCCGCTGGTACCCGCCGCTTACACCAAGATGGGACGGGCGATTGCGGCGGGGGCTGAACTGCTGGAACGCACCACCCGCCGTTATGACAAGCCGGTCTTTGACTTCAAGAAGGTGACAGTTGATGGGGCTCAGGTTGAAGTGGTTGAGGAAATCCTCGGCGAGAAACCCTTCTGCCGTCTGCTTCACTTTGTCCGCGATGTTCCGGCTCATCGTCCGCGTGATCCGCAGGTGCTGGTGGTGGCGCCGCTTTCCGGTCACTACGCCACTCTGCTGCGCGGCACGGTAGAGGCCCTGCTGCCCGAGCATGATGTCTATATTACCGACTGGGTGGATGCCCGGCAGGTACCGCTGGCCGCCGGAGATTTCGGCCTTGATGACTATGTTGATTACCTGATCGACTTCATCCGGGGTCTTGGCCCTGAAACCAATGTGATTGCCATCTGTCAGCCCGCCGTGCCGGTGCTGTGCGCGGTTTCGCTGCTGGCGTCAGCTGATGATCCGGCCCAGCCGCGCTCCATGGCGCTGATGGGCGGGCCGATTGATGTGCGCCGAGCGCCGACTGCCGTAACCGAATTTGGCCGCAAGCATTCGATTGAATGGTTCAAGCGGCGGGTGATTGCCGAAGTGCCGGCGGTTTATCCCGGGGCCTTCCGCAAGGTCTATCCCGGTTTCGTTCAGCTGATGGGCTTCATGTCGATGAATGCCGGTAACCATATGCGCGAGCATATGAACCTCTTCAAGAATCTGGTGGTCGGCGATGGCGACAGTGCCGAGCGTCACCGCAAATTCTACGATGAGTATCTGGCGGTGATGGACATTCCGGCCCGCTTCTATCTTGATACCGTCGAACATGTTTTCAAAAAAGCGTCCTTGCCGAAAGGCGAGTTGCTGATCCGTGGCAAGCTGGTTGACCCCAGCAAGATTCGACGCACCGCCCTTTTCACCATTGAGGGCGAGCTGGATGATATTTCGGCCCCCGGCCAGACCATTGCCGCTCATGACCTCTGCTCCAGCCTGCCCAAGAGCATGCGCGAGCATCATCTGCAAAAAGGTGTTGGTCATTACGGTATCTTCAACGGGCGCAAATGGCGGGAAGAGATCATGCCCAAGCTGCGCAAATTCGTCCGCGCCTATGACGTGCCCGCGCATCTGGGCTCGATCACCGCCCATGCCAGAAGCGAGCCGCTGCCATCCAAGGCGGCCCACAAGAAACGGTTGGCGATGGTGACGAAAAAAGAGGCGGCAGTTCTCAAGGCGGCGTCAAAACCGGCCAAGAAATCCGCCGCCAAACCTCGCCGCAAGTGATCCGGCTGACAGCCGGTCAGTGGTGCGACTTGATCCGGGAAATCGCTTCTTTCCATTGATGCCGCCAGTGGCCGGACAGCGTCTGGTCGCCGGAGGGCGAGAAGCGCGTTGCGGCTTGCCAGCCCTGTCCCAGTGTTGGAATGACTCCGGCGCCGAGGGCCGCCAGTTGGGCAGCGCCGAAGGCCGTGGTTTCTGTCAGGGCGGGACGGTCAACAGCCAGACCGCTGAGATCGGCAATCTGCTGCATCAGCCAGTTATTGTTTGACATGCCGCCGTCAACCCGCACCACTTCGGGCAGACGCGCCCCGGAAGCGGCACAATCAGCCCGCATGGCTTCCAGCAGGTCTTGGGTCTGGAAGGCCTGCGCTTCCAGCGTGGCCCGGGCGATATGCGCCAGACTGCTACCACGGGTCAGACCCAGAAGGGCGCCCCGTGCCTCGGCATCCCAATAGGGAGCGCCAAGGCCGGTGAAGGCAGGCACCATGACCACGCCGCCGCTATCGGGAACGCTGGTGGCCAGTTGCTCAATCTCCGCAGATGTGGTGATGGCGTGCAGTTCGTCGCGCAGCCATTGCACCGCCGCCCCCGCCGTAAAGATGGAACCCTCCAGCGCATAAGTTGTCTGGCTCCCAAGCCGCAGCGCGACGGTGGTCAGCAGGCGGTTTCTTGATTTGACAGCGGTTGGCCCGGTGTTGAGCAGGGCAAAGCAGCCGGTGCCATAGGTAATCTTGATCTGGCCGGGGTCAAGGCAGGCCTGTCCCACGGCGGCTGCCTGCTGATCTCCCGCCACCCCGCGAATGGGAATGGCGGCCCCGAACAGCGCAGGATCGCAGAGGCCGTAATCTGCCGCAGAGTCGAGGACGACCGGTAGAATGGCAGGGGGGATGACAAAATAAGCCAGCAACTCACTATCCCATTCCTGCCGGTGGATATTGAACAGCAGGGTGCGGCTGGCATTGGTGGCGTCGGTAGCGTGAACCTTGCCGCCAGTGAGCTTGTAGATCAGCCAGCTGTCAATGGTGCCGAAACACAGCGCCCCCGCTTCAGCCCGTTGGCGGGCCTCTTTCACATGTTCCAGCAGCCAGTATAATTTGGTAGCCGAAAAATAGGGATCAGCGACCAGACCGGTGCGGGCGGTCAGAAAATCCTCCTCGCCCGCTTCAATCAGGCGGCGGCAGCTTTCGGAAGTACGGCGATCCTGCCAGACGATAGCGCGATGAAGCGGCTGACCGGTGGCCCGATCCCACAGCACGGTGGTTTCACGCTGGTTGGTCAGGCCGAGCGCCGTGACGTCCGCCGCCTGAACCCCGGCCTTGGCCAGCGCCTCGCGGCACACGGTCTGCGCATGAAGCCATATCTCTCCAGCATCATGCTCAACCCAGCCCTGAGCCGGGAAATGTTGGGGCAGGGGAATTTGCGCGGTGGCCAGCAGACAGGGCTTTAGGCCCTCATAGCGAAAGAGCAGGGCGCGGGTCGAGGTGGTGCCCTGATCAAGGGCAAGAATATGCGTAGCCATAACAGGGAGTGTGCGCAACTTCAGGGCGTTGGCAAGAGGGTGAATCGTTCCTACATGCATTCCCGGGAAAGCGAGGGAGCTGTAGTCCCTCC